>JAHEKH010000105.1 GCA_024638445.1 Gammaproteobacteria bacterium
GTTCGACGATGTCGCGGGCGGCACCGGCGACAACTTCGAGATCAACTACCTGGATCCGAACTTCGAGCTGCCGTCTGAGCTGAAAGTCGCCCTCGGCGTGACCTACCTGACCAGCAACGATTACACGCTCACCGCCGACTTGCTCTACACCGAGAGCAAGGACTCGGCGATGGTGATGCGTGGCGACCTGGAGCAGGTCGGCACCGTTCCCGGCGGCTACCCGGATTACGACAGCGTGCGTGAACCGACTTTCGTGCTGACCAACAGTGGCCAGAAGGCGGAATCGAAGACACTGTCGTTTGGCGTCGCCAAGGACCACCCCGATCTCGGTATCGACTGGACGGCCGGCTACACCTACAACGACGCGACGGACGTGCAGCCGATGACCAGTTCGGTGGCGTTCTCGAACTACCAGAACCGCGCGTTCTTCGATCCGCAGGAAGATATCGTGTCGACGTCGAACTACAACATCCGGCACCGGCTCACGCTGGCGGGCAACTGGCGCAAGCCGCTCGGCAACAACATGGACCTGACGGTGTCGTTGTATGGTTCGACCAACTCCGGTCGTCCTTTCAGCCGGACGGTTGCCGGTAACCCGATCTACAACTTCACCCCGTTCCTGGAAGGCGAAAACGTGCTTCCGCCGGGACGTGAGCGGAACGATCTCGAGGGTTCCTGGTGGGGTAAAGTCGACATGCGGGTCAACCTGGACTTCCCGGGTCTGAGTCCGGAACACCGGGGCTCGGTATTCCTGGTGGTCGACAACCTGACCAACCTGCTCAACGACGACTGGGGCGTGCTCAAGCAGCACAACTTCCCGCGCACCGTCGAGCTCGGTACGCAGGAATCACGGATCGGCGACGCCTCGCGTTACGAAATCCGGTTTGGCGCAAGCTACGATTTCTGACCGAAATCGGTTTGTAACCAGAAAAGGCGGCCGTCAGGCCGCCTTTTTTTATGGGATCTCGTGGTGCCGCCACCGAAAAACCCTGTTTTTACAGAGCCAAGGCGCGCCAACGTCTTCATATTATGACAAATTAATCCCGCCGGTTTGCAAATTGCACGTTCAGACTACAGACTATCCATACGAGAGTAATCTCGATAAAAACTAAACAACACGGGATCAACAATGACTATCAAGAAAGCAGCTGTAGCTGCGCTTGCTGTATTCGCCCTCAGCGGAACAGCCAACGCCGCGCTTTTCGAATTGTCGCTCAACACGGTCGCCAGCTGGGACACCCAGGGCGATTCGAGCAACACCACCATTACTCTCGACCTGGCCGCGTTGCTCGGTTTCGGTTCCGGAACGCCCCTGGTGATTACCCAGGTTGGCTGGGAAACGACCATCGAAACGGAAGGCGGTTCCTGGTTGAGTGAAGCAACCGTCTTATACGAAAACAGTGACGGTACCGACGGGCTCAACATCACGCCGGGTGTCGGCGACGATGGTCCTGGCTCGGCAACGTACACCAGTGACGGGCTGCTCGACCTCGCGTCGATTGATCCCGAGCTGGTCGTTGATCTGCCGGACGGCATACTGGTTATCGAGTTCTACGACAGCTTTGACGATGTCGCTGACGCGGTCGATGCAACCTGGCGCGACACCAAGCTGTCGATTGATGCCCAGGTGGTTCCGGTACCGGCAGCGCTCCCGCTGCTCCTGTCCGCACTTGGTCTGACCGGTTTTCTCGCGCGCCGTCGCGGCTGAGCCGGACACGACACAGTCCACGAAAGGCCGGGTCTCTGACCCGGCCTTTTTCGTTTTTGGCCGGTGCTAGACTCGGATTCGTGCATGCTCCGATCCGGACAGCTTTTTCGTCGCTCCTGCCACCGCCGCCTGCGGCGCTGTGCATTGGCCGCGATCAGTGCGCCGAGGAACTGTGTGAAGGCACCGCTGCAGGCCTGACGTCGAACGAAGCCTGCCCCACCGTCCGGCGGCGGCGGAGGATCGCTGGGTCCGATGACGCTGCTGCTGCTCTTCGCGCTGCGGCGGCGCGTTGGCCTGAACCAAATCTGGCGCAACAACTCGAAATAAGGGCTGAGCAAGCCACGGGAAGCGTCATGATGAACCTTCGAATTGCGGCGGTTGCGGGCGTACTGCTGCTGGGGAGCTGTGGTGGCGGCGGTGGAGGTGGCACGACGCCACCGCCAACCACGACCATTCTGCAGCCGGACGCCCTCAGCGTGAATACGACACGCGTATTTGCCTCGGTCAGTCTTGACCAGGCGCTCGACATGGTCGAGTTCGGCGGGCGCTGGTATGTCGCTGAGCGGCCCGGGCGTATCGTGAGCTTCCCGACCGGCGGCGGAGCCTCCCGGGTCTCCCTCGACATTACCGACCGTGTCGTGGCCGACGACGCCGAGAATGGCCTGATGGCTATCGAGTTTCATCCCGAAGCCGATGCCAACGGCGCGATGTATGTGTCGTACACCGCCGATGTACCCCTGGACTCCCGCCTGTCGTACTTTGCGTTCGATCCGGCCACCGGGATTATCGATCCATCCAGCGAGCAGATCCTGCTAACCGTTCGGCAGCCCGACTCCAACCACAACGGTGGCGATCTGCTGTTCGAGCCGGGCACGATGAACCTCTACTGGGGGCAGGGCGATGGCGGGGGAGCCGGCGACCCGACTAATAGCGGCCAGAACACCAACAACCTGCTCGGCACCATTCTGCGGATTGACCTGACGACCCCGAATGCGGTTGTCATCCCGGCCGACAACCCCTTCGCCGACGGCGTTGACGGTAAGCCGGAAATTTACGCCCACGGGTTGCGCAATCCGTGGCGCTTCGACCAGGACCCGGTCGGTGGCAACTTTTATGCCGGCGATGTCGGGCAGGATGCCGTCGAGGAGATCAATCTCATCGAGGCGGGCGCCAACTATGGCTGGAACTGTTTCGAGGGCAGCACCAGTTTCAGCGGCAACGCGAATTGCCCTGATCGCTCGACAACGCAGCTGCCCATCGTGTCTTTCACCCGCGGTACCGCCGAATCAATTACCGGCGGCAAGGCCTATCGGGGCAGCGCGATAGCAGGCCTGGCCGGCAGGTTCGTTTTCGCCGATTTCATCACCGGCAACATCTGGGCCGTCGAGGAAACGCAAACCGGCTTTACCACCGAACTGATCGCACAGACCGATCTTAATATCGTGACGTTTGGGGCTGACAGCGCGGGCGAGCTGTACGTGTTGTCCTATTTCACCGGCGAGATTCACAAGATTGTTCCGTAGAATCGCGGCTGTCGTTCTGTTTGCCGGCCTTGCAAGCAGTTGTGCCGGGGCCAGCGATACGCTGCGGGTCACGTGGCTGGCCAACGAGGGCGTGCTGCTCGAGTCTTCCGGTAGTGCGGTCCTGATCGACGCCTTCGTGCCCGAGCCCTACTCGATTTACACGGCGCTTCCAGCGGAAACGGCAGCTGCGATGCTGGCGGCCGAAGCACCGTTCGGGCAGGTGGACATTGCGCTGGCCAGTCACCGTCATCGCGATCACTACCAGCCGGAATTTGCGGCAAAGTTTCTCGCCGCCCACCCGGAAACCCGTTTCTGGAGTTCACCCCAGGTCCTGGCCGGGCTGGAGTCACCGGGCGCTGATTCTGTTTTTCCCGGGCCCGGGGAGACGATCTCCAGGCGCCATGCGAATATCGAAGTCGATTTTCTGAATCTCTCGCACGGCAGCGGCAGGTTCTCTGCCATACAAAACCTCGGTCACGTTGTGCGGATAGGCGGCTTTACGGTTCTGCATATCGGCGATGCGGCGATGGTCCCGGCCAACTTCGATCCCTACGGGCTCGTTCCGGCGCAGATTGATGTAGCGTTGGTGCCCTACTGGTACTGCAGCAGCAAGTCCGGGCAGAAGCTCATCAGCACCCATCTCGCCGCGGGCCTGCAGATCGCAGTACACCTCCCCCGGGAGGGTGAAGATCAGGCCGGTATGGACTCGGCCGCGCAGTGTGGTGACGTCGTTCTGCCCGCGAGGCCGATGCAGCACTGGCTGCTGGAAACAGACCTGGAGGATTAGACATGCTGGATTTTTTTGGTGGCCCCGGCTGGCGCCAGCCGGGGCCGGAGGTCGTGGCCGCGCGTCAGCTCGGTTTCCTTGTGGCGCGCGGCGGCGACGAAGCCTCGACACTCGAGCAGCTGAGGCGATCAGCGGGTGCCGAATTCCAGCAGGCTCTGGACGAAATAGAGTTGTTACTCGACGGCAAGGCACGGACAGACGACGCTGGAATGATCGGGCAGGTAGTGACCGGCGCGCGCTCTGCCGGCGCAAACCCGGGCGCGGTGCTGGGCCAGCTATTGCCGTTACGTGAGGAAATGCGGTTGATTTCAGCACGACTGCTGCACCAGCTGCGCGACCGCGCCGGATACGTTCAGCTGCTTGCGATTTCGGGCTTGCTCGTCAGCGCCCTGTGGGTGAAATACGTGTGGCCCGTGCTCGAAACGTACTTCCGTGGCGCCGGTGTCGAAATGCCGGGGCCGGGGCAGTCGCTGCTGGAAGCCGGATTCCTGGGGCTGCCGCTGGCTTTCGGAATAGTCGCGCTACTTGCGGTGGTGTTACAGCTGATTGCCCGGAAACAGGGGCAGTCCATTCGCGCGCTGCAACCCTGGCGTTTTTTAACGATGTCACGCCGGCTCCGCGATGCCGGCAACACCCGGTTGGCTGCCGCCTGTTGTGCCGGGCTCACCGCAGCCGGACTCGAGCCTGGCCAGGCGTTGCAACAGACCGCCAGGACGCTTGGCGACAGCCTGCCGCCCGGTTTCGAACGCGATACGGCAATCGCTGCTGCGGTTGGCACGTTGCCGGAAGAGCTTCAGCACCAGGCGCAAGCCGCGACGGAGGCCATTGCTCATGAAGCGACCAGAAGTGGACGATGGGCCTATGGCGTGCTGAAGCTCCTGCTGTTCGCCCTCATTGCAGCGGCAGTGATTTCTTTTTATCAGCCGATTTTCGGCCTCGGCTCGGTAACGGTGGAGTGAAACAATGAAGGGTTTTACCTTGATAGAAATGATGGTTGTGGTTGCCCTGATCGGGATCGTTGCAATGTACGCGATGCCAAATTTTCAAGGGTCTATCATCCGGGCGCAGGTCAATGAGGGAATCGCTCTGGTGGAGCCACTCCAGGACACCGTCCTCGCTTTCCATCGGCAAAATGGGAGATTTCCGCTAAACAATGACGAGGCGGGCCTGCCCGCAGCAGATCATGTCCTGGGGAATTACGTGACGCGCGTTACGCTGACCGATGGTGCCTTGCATATCGAGTTCGGCAACCACGTCAACCGGACGATTGGTGGGCGAACGCTGACCCTGATGCCGCAGGTTGTCGACGGTAGCCCCGCCAGCCCGGTGTCCTGGCAGTGCGGTCTGCGGACGCCGCCGCCCGGTATGCGGACCGTCGGCGAAAATCGAACCGATATACCCGTTCGTTTCCTGCCGATGAGCTGTATGTGAGCTAACGCAGTGTGACCGCCGTGCCGCTGATGCTCACCATCATCATCGCGCCCTGGGAGCCGACGGTTTCGTAGTCGAGATCGATGCCGACGATGGCATTGGCACCGAGCGCGCGGGCCTGCTCCTCCATTTCCTCGAAGGCGATCGAGCGGGCCTTCTGCAGTTCGGCCTCGTAGGCCGCCGAGCGCCCGCCGACCACGTCGCGTATCGAGGCGAACAGGTCCTTGAATATATTTGCACCAAGGATGGCTTCGCCGGTGACGACGCCGTGGTAAGTTCTGATTTCATGTCCCTGGATCGTTGGCGTGGTCGAGTGAATCATGGCTGGAGTCCAAAGTGATGTTCCAGAAGCCTAGCAGAACCAGCCGGGGGAACGCCTGATGGCGGCGCACTGGCGAGATCGCTTCAAGCGGCTGGCCTTCAACTTTTTCCCCGCCTTTCGCGCGTCCGGTGCGCGGATTACCTATCTCTCCGAGGCCGACCGCGCGATCCGTCTGAAGCTGCCGCTGAAGCGCCTGACGCGAAACTATGTCGGCACGATTTACGGCGGGTCGATGTACAGCGCGCTCGACGGCATCCTCATGGTTCTGTTCATTCGCGCGCTCGGCAAGGAGTTCATCGTGTGGGACAAGTCGGGTCGTATCGAATACCTGAAGCCGGCGCGCGAGACGCTGTTCACCGAGGCCCGGATTGATGAGTCCGAGCTGGACTATATCCGCTCGACCCTCGGGCAACAGCCCAGGCTGGAAAAGGAATACACCCTGGAATGGCGTACCGCTGACGGCATGCCGGTCTGCCGGGTGCACAAGTTGCTCTATTTCCGAAGACGCGAGCCAGAGACAGGCGGCTAATCCGCCGGAACGGACCGGGGCCTCGCTATTGGCTACGTTGGAGCTTCAGGCTGCCAAGCACGCTGTCGAGTTCCAGCCCGAGTTCGGCGTCCGCTGCACCGGGGCGGGTCAGCCCGACGGTCAGACCGAAGCCCCCGATTCGAATCACCGACAGGTCGACGATAACAACCTCGTCTTCGCTCACGTACCGACCCCGGAAGGCCGGCTGCCCATTGACGACTGTCTCTCCGGAGGTGGTCTCGAACAGGCCCTGCGATTCGAACTGCATACGCATGGCGACGCCCAGCGACGACAGCGGCATGAATTCCGGTACCGGTGTCATCCCCAGGGAGATCGTGGCGCCGTAGTCGGCGTTGACCACCATGAGTGCGCCGGTCCCGGGGTCCTCCATGCTCTCCCATCCCGCACCCGCCGGCACCGTCATCGTCAGGCCGTGTTCGGGGACCTCGAACACACCCTCGGTCACGCTCATCGCCGGCATGCTGTCGGCGATCAGCGTGTCCATCTCCTCGGCAAACCCGTCCTCCATCATCTCGGCCATCTGGGCGTTGAAGTCCTCGTCTTCGAACAAGGCCTCCAGCCGTTCTTCATCCATCGACTCCATTTGTGCCTCGAACATATCCTTGAGCACCGGGTGATCCAGCAACGACATGTACTCGCGGGCCGATAACGGCTTGGGAATGTCCTGCTTTCCGATACCCAGCGCGGCAAAGTCCGGTGCCGTGGACCCGCGGCGCGAGGAATCGGCGCGGGCGAAAAGCCGCGACAGGCGTTTGGCGTCGCGCATCGCAGCGTTGCCGGTTTGTGTGTGCAGCACGACACGGGTCTTGCCGGCTTTTTTGACCCGCCAGCCGGGAAAGGCATCGCGGGCGGCCTGCAGGAATTCGCGGGCCTCATCAGGGTTATCCCACTCGGTTGCCCAGACCAGCACTTCGTCGGAGCCATTGCGATACAGACCGAAAGCGTCGCCACCCCAGCCTTGCGCAATGCCGATTCGTTCATTCACCTCAGCGCCTGGCAATCGTTCCGCGAGCACCAGGCGGATCCCGAACTCGCCCCAGGTGCCCGACTCGGCAAGACGGTAATCGCCATCACCCGCCGGAACCTCGATCATCACCGGGTCGTCGCGGTTCGTAATCCACTTATCCGGGTGCAGGATCTGCTCGGTCGATGCCGGTGGATCGCTGGCGAGCGCATGGTTGAGCAGCTTGTGTCCGCCGGCAGCCTGGACCTCGGTGCAGAACAACAGCCCCGACAGGTAGGGAAACATCAGCATGTCGCGTAAATAGGCCGGGGCCGTGAGCAGCTCCTTGCCGCCCGGTATCCAGGGGCTCATTTGGATCAGCTCGGCAGGATTCTCGAGCATCGACCGCATGCCACCGGTTCGGAATCGCTCAAAGCCGAAACCGAACATGTACGAATACATGACCAGGGTTGAATCGCCCTCGATCAATGCAGCGGCGGCTGTTTGCTCGTCCGAGATAGCCGGTTCGTCAGGCGTGAGCCGGTTGAGGTCGAAGTGTTCGTGCTGCAGGGCATGATTGATCTCATGCACAAAAATTGAGTTTTCGAACAACGCGGCGATCTCAGGGCTCTCGAATTGTTGTTCGATTTCCGCCGTCGGGCCGTCGACCACTACAAGGTACTCGCTGTCCAGGTCGAAATACCCGGCGACCTGGCTGGACAGCAGGTCCGTGTAGGCAGCCCGCAGGTCCAGGCCCTCGGGGATAACACCAAACCACTCCAGTACCCGCTGCAGCCCCGAGAGCTTCTCGTCCGCGAGTTCCTCGCTGATGGTGCTCTCCAGGAAGCTCCGCGTGGCCGCGGGTAGCTGTTCACCGGTCAGCAGCCGGGTCGGGGGCTCCAGGCCGCGGATTCGCACGGTCTCGGCAAGCAGTTCCTGGAGCAGGCCCTCACGCTCTTCGGACAGCGGCTGAGTGCCGGCGGGTGCATCCGCCCGTGTGGCGCCAGCCGCCAATAACAGTGCCAGCAGGCAGCCAGCGGCTGCCGGCGCTGAAAAACAAAATCGAAACATCAGGGACCCTTTCCGGCGTTTATTGATGTGGCGTCAATAGTACCTGATGAGTAACAGGCTCCCGGGTGGATGAGATAACCGTTCGTGTATCTCGTGTCAGAAGTGTTTGCTGGCCTGCTCGTTCGCCCAGC
>JAHEKH010000106.1 GCA_024638445.1 Gammaproteobacteria bacterium
CGAAGTTCACCAGGATATCCGCCCGCCGCGGCGCCGCGGACAGCGCCTTCTGGAACAGCTGCTCGGCGGCGGCCGGTTCTCCGCGATCGCGGGCCGCCATCGCCAAGAGATGCAGCGCATCGGGCTGGCCCGGCGCGACCTTCAGCACCTTGTGGCACAGCGCAGTGCCCTCCGCCTGACGGCCAGCCTTCATCAGCGCCACCGACTGCTGGATTGCCTCAGCAAGGTTCATATCGTCCTGTAGCGCTCCTTGGTAAAAAAAAAGGCCGGCTTGCGCCGGCCTTCAGTAGAGGATAACAGAGGGGGCAAATGCAAGCGCCCCCCTGTCGTCGTCGCTGGATCAGAACTCCACGTTGGCAGCAATGAACCAGTACTGGCCCAGCGCATCGTACTGACCCGGGTAGGTGTTGCCGTTCTCCCGCGCGGTGACGCCTTGCGAAACGAATGGCGGTTCCTCGTCGAGGATATTATTCACACCGAGCCGGACGCTTAACCAGTCTGTCGCCTGCCAGCTTCCCGCGAGATCGATGTAGCTAACCGAATCGAGCTTCAGCGGCGGGTTGCTGCCGGAGCCGATCTGGTCGACTTCGTCGAGGTAACGCCAGCCGAGACTGACCGTCGCCTCCCAAGGCGTCGACCAGAGAGCCTGGAAACGATTGCGCAGCTCGACGGTCGGTGTCCCACAATTGCCGCCATACACGCCGTCACACCTCTGGATACCGGCACCCTCATACTCTTCCTGCTCCCACTCACCTATCAAGCCGGTGATGTTGTTCAGAGTCACGCTTCCCATGTTGCCCACGTCAAAGCTGTAGGTTATCTCGGCGTCGTAGCCCATTACGCGGAAGAAGCCGATGTTCTCCTGCAGCGCCGAGACACCGTTGGTGGCGCTGGCCAGACCGAGCCACAGGCTGTCGTTCACGCCCCGATTCACCTTGTCACAGAAAAGGGGATTGCCCGTCTCGATACACTCCAGCAGCGTCGTTTCCGAGGAGATACTGGTGATCGCACCCTGCACGTCGATGTCGTACCAGTCCAAGCTGACAACCAGACCCTCGATGAAGCTAGGCGTCCATATGAAGCCGAGAGAGTTCGTATCGGACTCTTCCGGAGCCAGGGTGGGGTCTCCGCCAACCAGGGTGTTGTACTGGGCTGCCGGCGAGTCGGCGGGACCGCCCGCATCCCAGACTGCCTGGGTAACACCGCTGCGAGCGCACTGCTCGAAGGTGTAGCCGCGGACACTGGTCGCGTCGCCGGGGTTCAACTTGTTGCAGGGGTCATTGTCCATGGCGAACAGCCTGCCTTGCTGCGGCCGGAACTGATCGACAATATTGGCCGCACGCACGGCGCGCTGGTAGCTGCCGCGTAACTTGATGTCGTCGTTGATGGCCCATGAGCCGGCGAACTTGTAGGTATTCGTGGTCTGGCCGCTGGGATCGTAGTCCGAGTAGCGATAACCCACGTCGAGCATAACTTCCTCGGCGCCGGTCTTGCCTTCTATCAGCGGGATGCTGGCCTCCAAGAAGATCTCGTCGACCTCGTAGCCGCCGGTCACGTTTTCCAGCGCGGCACCCAGACCACCGACCGTGCCCGCCCTGGCATTGTCGCTGTATTTAAGGGTCAGGTTTTCCTCGCGGTGCTCGAAACCGACCACCAGCTCGACACCGTTGTTGGCGGAGGGTACGACCCAGCCGTAATCACCCAGGCTGCCCTGTACGTAGGCGCTCCACACCTCCTGGTCGGTCTGGCCGTTTTCGTTGTACTGCTGGTTGATATAGTTCACCGCGGCATCAGTCACACCGCCCGTTTGCCAAATGTTCCAGGGCACGCACGCACCCCCGATCAGGCAGTTTCCGGCCGCATCGACGTCCAGCGCATCGTCGGCCCTGGCAACGTTCACGTAGAAGCTGTTGACGTTGCGCATGTCGACTTCGGCGTACTGGTACGACGCGTCATAACGCCAGGTGTCGTTAATGTCTCCGCGTAAGCCGGCCAGGATCCTGTACGTCGAATGCCGCTGATCGCCTTGACGCGGCCCGCCTTCGACGTTCCGTCGCCCGAAAATGGTCGTCACTTCCTGCAGCCCGCCGGCGCCCGGCGTGCTGAAGTCGGTGGGATCGCCCACACAGCCGGCGATACCCCTTTGCTGCGCCGACAGAAACGGGTTGCCGCAGTTGAAGTCCAGCGTGTTGAAGAAGACACCGGCCGGGCCGAACTGGGCTATCGACCGATTGTCCATGAACATCAGCTCCGTATACGCCTCGATATGCTCGTCCAGCTCGTAGTTCGCGAAGGCGCCGAGGGTGTAACGCTCGTCGGGCCGCTGGTAGTAACTCGGCGCGGCGAAGTTGAACGGCGCCCCTATGCCGGGCGAAAACTGGTCGCCATCGACAAAATAGATGTTGGAAAAGCCGTCACTATCGAAATAAAAGCTGCCGGCTTGGTTGGTTGCCGAACCCAGGCAACGCAGCGAGCCGGTGGAGGTCACGCGGTTCGCGCAAGCGCTGTAGTCGCGGTCGGACTGTATCACCGGATCGATGTCTCGTTTAGACGCGTAGGCGGTGACGTTGCCGCGACCGTTGGCGAGGTTGCCGCCAACGACCAGGGTCATGTCGGTGATGTCGCCGTCGTTCGACGTGCCGGTCGGCACCAAGCCTGGAAAAACCAATTCGGTCGATGCAGCCGCCGCGTTGCCGTCATTATCGTGGCGGTAGCCGCCGATCTGATAGTCGACCATCACGCCTTCGAAGTCATCCATCATGATGAAGTTGACCACGCCGGCCACAGCGTCCGAGCCGTACGTGGACGAGGCGCCGCCAGTAAGAACCTCGACGCGCTGTACCAGCTGCATCGGAATGAAGTTGAGGTCGGGGCCGGACGTGGCGGATGACGGTGAATGAATGGGCAGGCGCTTGCCGTTCACCAGTACCAGCGTGCGGCTGTTCCCGAGGTTGCGCAGCTGCATGGTAGCAGTGCCGGTAGACTCAATGGACTGTCCCGACGACTGATCCAGGTATACCTGGGGCATCGAACCGAGAACGTCCTCAACACGGGTGGCACCGCTGAAATCGAGTATCTCGGCATCCAACTGGACGACCGGGCTGGCGGTCACGAGGTTGGTCTTCAGGATGCGAGTTCCTGTTACGGTAATTTCTTCGAGCGGCTCGTCGCTTGCAGCATCCTGCGCGTAGGCAGTCGATATCGACCCCATACTCGCAGTCGTTGCACCCGAGAGCAGGGCGAGCTTCACGGCTCGCCTCAGTCTGGTATTCGTCTTCATTAATTAATCCCCTATGCTGAGGCAGTTCTGGAATGAGTCGAGTCAATCCGCAGATTTGGCGTTGCATTTCTGAAACTACGTGAGCGGTGTTATACCACCTGAAACGTCTCGGGTAAACACGAAAAATGCCGCGGTCGGTACCCAACTGTTGTAAAAAAGATACATTGATTTGCCGTCGACGTCGGTAGCAACAGGGCCGCCGATTCCGCGTCGGTTCCTCTGCGTGAGCGGCTGAACGACCGTGACGCCACCGGCGCTGCGAAGCCGGGCGTGCCAGCGATATCCGCGCCGCCTGGCCATGGTTTCGGACTGTAGATGTCGGCTCACGGGGCCTCCTGAGCAGACCCGGCGTCATAGATCGATCGGTCATATGAATCGTTACCCGATCAGCCGGCAAGGGTCGCCGCGCTGCCGTCCGCCCCAGGACCGGGCCCACGCGAAGTTGCGGGCTTCTGCCGGTGCATGCTACTTGTTCTACCGTCCTTAGCCTTTACCCTTGGATAAATTCATGAGTCAGCCGCACTCGCCTGCCGAACAAGAATTCGAAGGCAGCATGTTTCTGTACACGCAGCCACAATTGCTCTCCGTAGAGGAGCACGGGCACCTCGGGCTCAACGCCTCCGACCGGCCTTACGACTTCGTGCGCGCCATCCGGGTCGTTCCGCTGGCTGCGGCGGAGATCTCGACGGCGCAGAAGTTCTATCCGGTCATCTTCTCCGATCTCAAGGAGCCAACGCTGCTCGCGGTCGTCGGCGTCGTCGACGATCGCAACCTGTTCGTCGACGACAATGGCAATTGGGACAGCACTGCCTATGTACCCTCTTATGTTCGCTGCCACCCATTTGCACTGGCCGGCAGCTCGGGTGACCAATTTGCGGTCGTGATCGACCGTGCCGCATCGGTAATCTCGGAGAATCCGGATCAACCATTTTTCGACGGGCAGACACTGACGGCGCCGATACAGGCCCGGGTGGACTTCTGCGCGCAGTTTTCCGCGCATCGGAAGGCAACAGAGGCGTTTTGTAACCGGATGGTGGAACTGGACCTGCTCTCGGGACAGCAGGCAACGTTCACGCCGGTAGGCGAAGGCGAGGAGCGGTCGATCGCATCGTACGTCGCGGTGGACTTCGACAAGCTGCGGAAGCTCGATGCGACAACCGTGGAGAAATTATTCCAGGACGGTATGCTTCCAGTGATTTACGCGCACCGTTTTTCACTTGAGAACTGGTCCCGACTGCTGGAGCGTCGGCAACTTCTCGGTCTGGCCGAGGGTACTGACAACCTGACTGCCTGACACGACAACGCTCGATCCCGGCGCACCACACCGGTTTCGTCGAGACGGTTTTGCGGATACCGGGTTAGCTCGGCGCGCTGGCGCACGAGAAGCCGGAGTGGTACTCGATGGTTATCCTCGCAACGGCATCGCCGGGATTTATTGCCACCATTTCAATGCGCTACCTGCACCACCGCCTCTGGATGCGCCCCGTTGCAGTGCTCGGCATCGCGATGATCGCAACGAGCTACGTCATCGCGATCCCGTGGCGCTGGATTTCGAATGCGCTGTACTACGACCGGGTGGAGGGCAACTGGCAGTCGGAGCACCTGATGGATTACATCGGCGGGTTGCTCGGTTCTTTTTATACCCTGCGCTGCTGGACGGGGCTCCACTTCGGTATCAAGTACTACCAGCAGCTCCAGGAACAAACGCAAGCGACGCTCAAAGCCACGGCGGCGCACTCCAGGCGCAGCTGAAAATGCTCTGGTGCCAGGTAAATCCGCATTTGCTTTCCAGTACGCTGAGTACGAATTCGACACTAATCCTCGACGGTGCGAACACGATAGCCAACCAGGCCGTCAGCCGCCTGAGCGACATTTTGCGCTACACGCTCGACAGCGATCGGATGAAGCGCGTGTAACCGGGTCCTGAACCCGACGCACTCGACCTGTATCTCGAAATCGTGAAGGTGCGCTTCGGCGAGCGACTGATCGTCGAGAAAGACATCGAAGCCGCCGCAATGCGGGCATTGGCACCCGGCCTGATCCTGCAGCCATTGATCGAGAATGCGATGGAGCATGCGATCTTGCCGAGCGAGGATGGCGGCACGCTCAAATTCTGGCGCGGGTGCAGCATTCGACGCTGGTGCTGCAGTTATCGGATACCGGGCCCGGGCTCGGCAACGGCAAACAGTCCGGCAAGTCCTCCGGTGTCGGCCTGCGAATACGCGCGAGCACTTACACTGAGCCCGGCGTAAGCGAAGGCGTCCTGGCGTGCCGAGGAGATCGGCATTGCCACCGCAGACGGGCAGGAATCAGCGGTTTTCATCGAGATTGGCGCCTGCCGGATCGCCTCGACTGAGTTCTGCGCTGACGCTGTCGAGGCAGTGCAGGGACGCACGGCATGGACTCGCCGGACCTCGACATTGCGCAGGCGAAGGATTTCATCGCGCCACCGGGGTATTCGCGGCACCGGCCCGAGGCGACGCTGCTCTACCAGCTCGTGGCCGAGCGCTATCCCCGATTCCGGGAGCGACGGGCTGCTGAGGGGCGAGAGCTGCCGCCGTATGTGGAAGACGAGTTCGAAGCCTATCTTAAGTGCGGCTTGCTCGAGCACGGCTTTCTTCGGGTGAAGTGCGACGCCTGCCAGGCCGAGAAGCTGGTCGCATTCAGTTGGCCGCTCCTGCGCATCCATGCGCTCGCGGCATCAGTGATTCCATTCACGTCACGAGCGCCGTGGCTTTTGCCCGAGCTGCGGCGCGCGGCCGACGCCACGGTCCCGGGAGGGGCCGGGGCAGCAGGAGACGCGAACAGCGAGCTTCAGGCGGTGTCGCGCAGGACGATGTCGTCGATCGCGCGATAGGCCGACTGGATGGCGCCTTCCTGCCAGCCCTGCAGGATGGACAGGTGCTCGCCGGCCAGCACGAGGCTGTCGTCGGGCGTCACCAGCACGCCCGGGTCGGAGACGCCCCAGGCGCCGAGCTGAAACGGCACGCTCGCCCAGGCGACGCTCAGGCCGCGGCCGGTCTCGCCGGCGATCTGCGGATGCACGGCGCTGCCCTGCGCGCGTGCCGCATCGATGCGCTGCTGCGGCGACAGCGCGGTGAACGCCGAGCCGGCGGCGCCGCCGAACAGGTAGGCGCCGAGCAGGATGCCGTCCGCGGCGCCGAGATCGTGGCTCGGATACCAGAGCTGCGTGATGTCCTCTGTCGTCCAGGAGATGCCGCCGTAAACGTTGTGGTCCTGTTCCCAGAAGCGCCGCGCCTGGAAGGCCAGCTTGACTGCAGGCGTGTAGACGAATCCGTCGATGGCCGCGGCGTGCGCGGCCGAGAAGTCGTGCGCGATGCCGCGCAGGACCGTCGCCGGTATCGTGCAGACGCAGTAGTCCGCCTCGATACTCTGCTGGCCGCCGGCGGCATCGCGATAGACGACGCGCGCCCCGGTCGCTGTCTTGCGAATCTCGGTCGCGACAGCTTCGAAGACGATGGCCGGCTGCACCCGCGCAGCGAAAGCGTCCGCAATGCGGTCCATGCCGCCCAGCGGCTGCAGCATGGTCGGCTGCTGCTCCAGGCCCTCTGCAAAGGAGAGGCGCTGCTGCCAGAAAGATTCCGCGACGAGGTCGGCAAGCGCCAGCGGTGACAGCGGGTCGCCGCGGTCGCGGCTGCCGACGTTCTCCTGGCCCGGGAACCCGGCGCGGCTGCTGCCCGCATAGCGGTTCTGGTCGTCGAGGTCGCCGAAATTCCGCAGCAGCGTCAGTACGGCGGCGCGGTCGGTGCCCGACAACTCCTGGTCCAGTGCATCCTGGCTGATCGCGGTCGACAGGAGC
Organism: Gammaproteobacteria bacterium; assembly: GCA_024638445.1. Taxonomy (GTDB): domain Bacteria; phylum Pseudomonadota; class Gammaproteobacteria; order Steroidobacterales; family JABDKV01; genus JABDJB01. Next base: position 7,101 of record JAHEKH010000106.1, read on the forward strand.
GCGGCGATCCGGCCGCGCGTGTCGGCCTGCACGCGCCGCGCGATCTGCGGCTCCCCGCCGAAGGCGCCCGCGTCGTGCAGGCGTGCGGCGCGGTTCTCGTTGACGAACGGCTCCAGTGCGACGCCGAACTCGCGACAGTAGCCGAGCAGGAACTCGTGATGGTGCGCGATGCGCGCCGGGCCGGGATTGAAGTACAGCCCGGGTCCGGCGTCGAACTGGCACAGCTGCGATGAGCCGGTTTCGACAGCGACGTCGCCGCTGCGCAGCGTGCGGTTGCGGCCGCCCGCCCGCGCCGTCGCCTCGAGCAGCGTGCAGGCGTAACCGAGACGGGTCATTTCGAGAGCGGTCGTCATGCCGGCGATGCCGGCACCGAGGACGACGACCGACTTGCCGAGGCCGACGTTCGCGGGCCAGTCCCCGGGGCGCGGCGACTTCGTAGCGGACGGCGGAGGCGGCGGTGGCGCCGGTGGCACGCGGGTCGGCGCATCCGAGGCCGATGACGAGCCACAGCCGGCCGCCGTCGACAGCCCGAGCGCGGCCATGACGCGCAGCATGGCACCGCCACCGACATTCCGGCCGACAGCAGACAGGAAATCCCGCCTGCTCAGGCGCTTGCTCGAGTTGCTCATGCGACGATTCTGCGACCCTGCGCGGGGCGGCGCAATGAACGATCCGTCATGACGGCGGCGCGCCGCCCGCTGGCTCAGTCAGCCGGGTAGCGGTCGAGCAGCGGTCCCAGCGCCTCTTTGAGCGGCCCCAGGTGCCGCTCGAAATGCCGCCACTGCTCGAGTCCCTCCGTGTAGACCGGCTGGCGGACCTGCTCGGAACTCGGCGTACGGACCGCGCGGCGGGTCTCGTAGAAACGCAGGCAGGCCTCCTCGAACTCGAGACCGCAGTAGTCGAGCATGCGCCGCACCTGCGTCTCGGTGTCGGCCACGACGTCCTCGTACTGCACCCGGAGCACGCGGCCCGGCAGCACCTCGTCCCAGTGATCCATGAGCCTGACGTAGTCGCGGTAGTAGTGGCCGAGGTCCGTGAGGCCGTAGGTAAAGGTCTGCCCGCGCGCGAACAGCTGCTTGAAGCAGGAGAAGCAGCCGGCCATCGGATGGCGGCGCGCGTCGATGATCTTCGCGTTCGGCAGTATCAGGTGAATGAGGCCGACGTGCTGGAAGTTGTTCGGCATCTTGTCGATGAA
>JAHEKH010000021.1 GCA_024638445.1 Gammaproteobacteria bacterium
GGAGATAGGGGACGGGGAGATAGGGGACAGTGACCTGATTCGGAGAATCAGGTCACTGTCCCCTATCTCCCCCTATCCCCCCTGTCATGGAGCGTGCGCGGCAACCGGGATGCGACGCGGCAGTTTTTCGGCGCTGACGACGTAACGCAACGGGCCGCCGGGATCGATGGCGTCGAAGGGATAGCAGGTGACCAGGGTGAGCCAGCTGCCGTCGAGATCGAGCGGCAGTTCGCCCTGGCGGCTGTCGGCCACCTCGATATCGGCCACCCGGAACCAGTGTTCGCTGCCGTCGTCGCGTTCGACCAGCAGGCGGTCGCCGATAGCCAGGTTTTCGAGGAATGCGAAGTGCGTGTCGCGGTGGGCGCCGATGAGGCTGTTACCCGTTTCGCCCGGCAACGCGCTGGCGCTGTGGTGACCCGGTCCGAACGCCATTGTCGCGCCGTTCATGCCGGACAACACGATCAGGTCGATGTCGTGCTTGTAGGACACCAGCCGGGCAATGGGCCAGGTGTCGGCCCACGGCCACGGCCGGACCCGTTCAGCCTCGGTCGCCGACTCGCGCCAGGCGCGCTCCATCAGCACCTGCGCCAGTTCCGCTTTTGCCGGGATCCACGCGGCGGCAGCCAGCTGGGCCAGTCCGGCGACGGCGAGCATGGCCAGCAGGACCCGCTTCACAGCCGCCGGCCCAGCAGCGCCGACGCCAACAGCGTCAGCAGCCCACCGAGCAGGAGCAGTGTCGCCGGTGTCGCGCCCGCCGGGTAACCCGCACCGTGCGGCCGGTCGGAACGCACCTGGGCGGTGTTCATCAGCGTGCCGGGCGCGCGGTTGGGGGTGCGGTCTACCGCCACCAGGCTGGTGTAGCGGCTGACGAGATGATGATTCAGCGCCAGCGTGATGACATCGGCGCGCACGCTGGCCGCATCGGCGCCGGTGACCAGGCTGTCCATGAGTGCTTCGATACGGCCGCGTCCCCACAGTGCCGCAACGCCGGGGTTGTGCCGGGTGTTCTGCAGCGACAGGCGTTGCTCCCAGGGAACTGCCGCCCGGGTTGCGCTGACGCAGAACTCGCCGCCGGGCGCGGCCAGCCTGGCACGCACAAGCACCGGTTCGCCGGCGTACAAATCGCGAATTCGTTGTGGCGAAACCTCGGCACCCGCCGGTCCATCGATCTCGATGTCCTGCAGCGCGGGCCGCGCAATCCGTTCGAGCAACGCCTGCATGCGCTCCTCGATCATGTGGTCGGCACCGATATGGGTGAACGTGCCGCGACCGAACTCGGCGGCCTTGCGCATGAACCAGTCGTTCGGCGCCGATCCAATCCCGACGGTAAACAGCCGGGTCTGGCCCAGCTCGCGACTGATTTTTTCGAACAGGGCCTCTTCGTTACCGACGCTGCCGTCGGTAACGAAGACCACCTGGCGCAGGTAGCCGTCGGCCGCTGCGCGACGATCCGCATCTGGGTCCAGCGCGAGATCCAGTGCCTTGCCGATCTCGGTGCCGCCACCGGCCGAAAGGCTTTTGACGAATGCCAACGCGTGGTCGCGGTGAGAGGAGTCGGCCGGCATGCTCTGGCGAAACAGCGCACGCGCCTTGCTGGAAAACCGAATCACGTTGAAGCGGTCCTGTGGCGCCAGCTGGCCGATCGCGAACCGCAGCGCATCCCGGGCCTGGGCGATCGAAGTCCCACCCATCGACCCGGAGGTGTCGATGACATAGATCACTTCGCGCGGCTGGTAATGCAGCGCGGTTGCGGCCGGCGGCATCAGCATGATCAGCGCGTAGTCTTCGCCTTTCCAGGTTTCCCCGAATACTGCCGCGTGCGGGTGACTGCCCAATGCCGGCTGCCAGACGAGTTCGAAATCCCGGTTCATCGGCATGGATCCGGCCGAGGGTGTCAGCAGCACCACGTCGCCTGCCTTCACGGTGTCCATGTCGTGATAGAGACTCTCGATGCGCGACAGCGGGAAACCCGCATCGATCCGTACATTGATGACGGCCCGGTTAGCGTTACCGCCGATGGCCGGTTGCACTGCTTCGAGCCGTTGCGTACAAGCCGCACCGGCAGCCTGGTCGGCACAGCCGGCAGCCGATGACGCCAGCGGCTGCACGGGTGCGATCGATGCCAGCTGTGGCTGGGCTGCAGATTCGTAACGCGGCGTCACGGTCATCGGGAAACGAATCGCAAACGTGTCCTGCACGTAGCGCAGGGTCTGCAGGTAGGCGATCTCCACTTCGACTGTTTCACCGGGTGCCACGTTGGCCACCGCGGTCGTGAACAGGTTTGGCCGGTTCTGCTCCACCAGGCTGGCGCGGTGTCCCCTTTCCCTGGCGCGTTCGTAGGTCCGTCGTGCGGCCGCCTTTTCCTGGATCTCGCCGACGATCACTCTCTGGCCGATTCGCAGTTTCAGCGAATCGACCGCGGAATCGTCGGGCAGCGGAAAAACGTATACGCCTTCGGCGAACTCACTGCCGGGGTTATGGAAGCGCTGGCGCACATCCACCCGGGCCACCATGCCGCTGACGGCAATATCCACCTTCGTTTCCAGCAGCGGTGCCACGACTTTTTCGTCACCGGCGCGGAACAAAAGCGTGCCGGCACCAATCTCATCACCTGGTACGGCTAAAACCACCTGGCTGTAGAGCAGCAGTGTCGCGAACAGCAGCATGCCGAGGGTCACGAAACGACCGAGGGCCCGGCCCGGCCGGTGGCTAGCCCGGTTTTCACAGATCGAACCTGGTGCGGCCCCTGGATCGTGGCTGATCTGCGGCGCTGTAACGACTGTGTCCTTCATTCCCTGCTCCCCGGTTTGTTGCGTGGCAGGGTTATTGGGCACCAGGATTGAGGCCACCCGCTGGACGGCAGGTGGCAATACCAGGGCCGAATATGGCAGATTGTGGCGCCTTCACAGCGGGGCCGCCGAGGAGCAGAATCGAACCATGTCCCGACATATCGCAATCGTCGAAGACGAGCCGGCCATCCGGCACAACTACGAAGACGCTTTCCGGCGCAACGGCTTCGACGTCAAAGCCTATGCCGACCGGCCCACGGCGCTGGCGGCGTTTCGCCAGGCGCTGCCCGACTGCGTGGTGATCGATATCAATCTCGGCGACGAGATCGAGGGCGGCTTCGAACTGTGCCGCGAGCTGCGGGCGCAATCTGCCGACCTGCCGATCATTTTCCTCACCGCCCGCGACAGCGAGCTGGACAAGATATCCGGGCTGCGGCTGGGCGCCGATGATTACCTGACCAAGGACATCAGCATCCCGCACCTGATGGCGCGGGTCGCCGCGCTGTTCCGCCGCTCGGATGCGCTGCGGCGCTCGGTCAGCGAAGAGCAGGTGATTCGCCGCGGGCGCCTGACGCTGGACAGCGACCGGATGACCGTCACCTGGGACGACACGCCGGTGCCGCTCACCGTCACCGAGTTCTGGCTGGTGCACGCCCTGGCCCGGTATCCGGGTCACGTCAAGAACCGCCAGCAGCTCATGGATGCTGCCAATGTCGTGCTCGACGACAACACCATTACCTCGCACGTGAAGCGGCTGCGGCGGAAGTTCAAGGCACTCGACGACGACTTCGATGCCATCGAAACCGTTTACGGCATGGGCTATCGCTGGCGGGGCGAAGAAGTCTAGCCGCTTCGCCACCCATCGTGCGTCTCCGCACCCAACTCTTGCTCGTCAGCCTGCTCACCCTGGCCTTGCCCTGGGCCGGTTGCCAGTACGTGCGCGAGTTCGAGACGGCGCTGCGCCAGAGCCAGCAGGATTCGCTGGCGGACGGCGCCGGGGCAATCGCCGCCGTGCTGGCGGAACGGCCAACGCTGCTGGTGCGCGACCCGGTGCAGCTGGTTTCCGATTCCGATCCGGAAAGCGATATCTACGCGAGCCGCCTGCCTTCGCTGGTAACGCTGGACGGTTTTGCCGGTGACTGGAGCCTGGATGGCAGCCAGTTCAACCACGTCGACGGTCCGGTACCGTTCCGGTTTGCCGCCGGGATGGACCGCAACTACATCTGGCTGTTTCTCGAAGTCACTGACGACAGCGTGCTTTACGAGACTCCCGGCGACCCGGTGCGCGACCGCGTGCTGATCGATTACGAGGACCCGGCCGGCGCCCCGCAACAGCTGCTGGTGGCCACGGCCGCGCGCGGCCGCACGGCGATCCGGCGCCGCGATGGCGCCGAGTGGGTGGCCGAGCCACGCGGCCAGGCCGTGTGGGAAGAAACCGGCAATGGCTACCGGGTCGAGATTCGTCTGCGCAACGGACTGGTTGGCGCGCGGCTCGGCCTGTCGGTGATCGACGCCGATCCCGGCAGCTTCGAGGCTGCGAGGTCGGCCACTTTTTCGGGCAGCCGGCCGGGAAGACTGTTGCACCGCCTGACGGCGCTGGAAAATGCGCTGGCCGACTTTCCCTATGGCAACCGCCGTATCGTCGTAACCGACCCGGTCGGCTGGGTCATCGCGGCGCTGGGCGATACGCGGGATACCGCGGCACGCGAGGAAGTCTTTCCGCTGGCCGAAAAACTGTTGCGGCGAATCATCCGCCCCGGCCGCGAACCCGATCCGCTGCGCGAAGCACGCCAGGGCAAGCTGCAGTCCGCAGAGGTCGTTGCAGCGCTGGGTGGGCAGGCCGATGCCCGCTGGTACCGGGCCGAGGACGAGCGCAGCGCGATTGTCGTCGCGGCCCACCCGATCGTCGAGGGCCCGCGTATTTACGGCGCGGTAGTCCTGGAGCAAACCAGCGACGCCATTCTTACGCTGACCGACCGGGCGCTGGCCCGGCTGGTCACTCTGACGCTGGCGGCCACGCTGATCGCCGCGCTCGGCCTGCTCGGTTTCGCGACCTGGCTGTCGCTGCGCATCCAGAGACTCAGTCGTGCTGCACAGCAGGCCGTGGCGCCCGACGGCAGCATCACCGATGCAATACCCGGAACGGCAGCGGGCGACGAACTCGGCGACCTGTCGCGTAATTTCTCCGGTCTGCTCGGCCAGCTGCGCGAACACACCGATTACCTGCGCGGTCTCGCCGGCAAACTGTCGCACGAACTCAGAACGCCGCTGGCGGTCGTGCAGTCGTCGCTGGACAATCTCGAGGCCACCGGCCTGGGCAAAGACGCCAGGGTGTATTCCACGAGGGCGCGCGAGGGTTCGTCGCGTCTCAACAGTATTCTCACCGCGATGAGCGAAGCCGGGCGGGTGGAACAGGCTATCGAGCATGCCGACGTCGAACGGTTCGACCTGCGTGCGCTGGTCGAGGGTTGCACCGGCGGCTACCGCGATATCAACCCGGAGCGAAAGATCGGGTTATCGCTGCCGGACTCTGCATGCTACGTGGAAGGCGTTCCCGAGCTGATCGCACAGATGCTGGACAAGCTGACCGACAACGCGGTCGACTTCAGCCCGGTCGGGGGCCGGGTCGATATCGGCCTGTCGGTCAGCGGTGACCACTGCCGCCTGAGCGTCGCCAATGAAGGCCCACAGTTGCCCGAGCGCATGCAGAGTCAGCTGTTCGATTCCATGGTGTCGGTGCGGACCAGGAAAGGCGATCAGCCACACCTGGGTTTCGGCCTGCACATCGCCCGCCTGATCGTCGAGTTTCACGATGGCCGGATCAGCTGCCGTAACCTGGATGACGGCAGCGGCGTCGTCTTCGAGGCGGAGCTCCCGCTCAGCCGTCGTCGCGATTCCGCCGGATAAACGCGGCCAGCGACAGGCTGTCTTCGATCCCCGACGACTCCAGCCCACGAACCATGCCGTCCTGGTCTTCGTGCGAGCGATTCTGCCCGAGCTTGTACTTGCCCGTCAGTTCGTCGACCGCGATCCGGAATCCGGCGATGTGTTCGAGCTGGCGACTGCGATAGGTCTCATCGAGCTCGCGATTCCACGGCTTGCCGTACAAGGCCTCGTAGTGATCCACCATCCGGTCGACCAGCGCGCCGACATCGCGTGGATGATCCAGCACCCGTGCCGGACCGGAGGCGTGAACCACGGCGTAGTTCCAGGTCGGCACCTCGGCCGGATCGGCATACCAGGCAGGCGAAACATAGCTGTGCGGACCGTGAAAAATGGCGGTGCAGCGGTGTCCCGGCAGTTTTTTCAGGTGCGGGTTGGCCCTTGCCAGGTGACCGGTCAGGAAGACCCCACCGTCATCGTCGTCCACCAGGACCGGCACGTGACTGACCAGCGGCTCGCTGCCGGCGGTCAGCAGGGTGCAAAAGCTGTAGCGGCGCATGAACGCCACGAGTTTCCCGGTGTCGTCGACCCGGAAGGCGCGCGGAGTAAACATCAGGTCGCTTCGTAGATAATCAGCTCGTTGGTCTGCAGCACGCCAGAATCGTAGATCACCTTGCCATCGGAGGTAATCACCAGGCCGATGACTCCCGTCGGCGAGGTCCGCCGCAGAGTCACCAGCAGCACCCGCCGGCCCTCGACGACTTCGTTGTAATTGCCACTGCCGGTCAGGTCACGACGCACTTTGCTGCCATCGGCGTCCTCGTAGATGTAGTGGCCGCTGAACGTGGTCGGCACCACCGACACCGAACCACGCACGTTGATGCCAAGCCGGTGGGTGGACGACGCCGGGCTGCAGCCGGAGAGCAGCACGAGCAGACAGGCGGACAGCAAGAAGCATCTCGCAGGAAAGCGTTCGTTAATCAATTCAGGCTATGGCGCGGGGCGCCACCTCGATGGGGCAACAGCCGGCTTCAGGGCTTCTCGGCGATTTTCTTGAGGTCGTCAACATCTTGTTCGAGTATTTTCCTTGTTGCGCCCATCATCAGCCAGCCCAGCGGCGACATCACCCTGGCCATTAAGGAGACCGGGCGGGCTTCGAAAGTGACGTTCACGTCGGTGGTTTCACCTACCGGCTCAAACTGGTAAACGCTCCGGTAATGGGTGCCATGCGAGTCGCACTCGACAGTATAGCTTTCGTTGTCACGGAAGTCCGTAAACTCCATTTCCTCGGTCGATTCCTTTCCGAACACGGCCCGGGTTTCACGAAAACGCGTGCCCACGCCCACCGCGCCTTCCGTGAGCTTGTCGACGTTGACGATACCGTTAATACGTGCCGGCAGTTCCTCGAGTTCAGAAAACAGACGAAAGACCTCGGGCCGCGGGGATTCGATCCGGCGGGAAAACTTGATTGTTGGCATGGCGGTTACCTGCGCTGGGGTCAGAAATCGACTTCGAGATGCCAGCGTATTCCGGCTTCCGAAGCGTTCTTGAACAGTTCCTGGTATTCGGCCAGGTCCTCCTGTACATGCTCGGCATCGTGCACGTCATCCGGATTGTTGCCGATGTACTCGGATATCTTGCTGCACCAGTCGAGGCCTTCGCTGGCATCGAACCAGACGACGTGTGCATCGGCAACGGTCCCGTGGAAATCGTCCTCGTCTTCCTCGTCGAAAAACTCTGTCAGATCGGCGCTGACGAATTCGTCCAGGGTCTTGACGCCGACCATGCGCGCAATCCGATTGATGTTGCTCGCTGCCTTGGCGACGGCTTTACCGTTGACGTAGGTATTAAATCCCGGTTTTGGGTCCTCCAGGACCACGTAATACGCGGCACTCATCACAACCTCCCCGCAGAAAAAACTACCACGAGGACGCGCGTTTCCCAAGATTTACGGCTGCGTTTGCTGTTGCTATGCAGCATCCCGGCGGGCGAACCAGGCGACCAATCCGGCCAGCAAGGCAGTGAACAGCGGCGCCGGGTGCAGCCTGGCGAAGCGGACAATGCCGATATCCTCCGTGCTGTGCCCGGCCAGCCAGTGCGCCACCAGGGCAACCGCAATCACAACCAGCACGGCAATGCTGAGCACAGGAACCAGCGGCGGCGGAACCCGCCCGGGACGAAAATAGCCGGCGAGCAGCGCCAGGACCGCTGCACCCAGCATGACTATTGCCAGGAGCAGCAGCGGGGAGTAAGGATCAGGCACTGCTGCCAAAGGTACTCCGGTAATCCCGTATCGAGGCGTCGAGCACAGCAAATGCGTGCTCGGTCCCATAAGGTGCACCAACCTGTACGCGTTGCGCCGGTTCGCCGGGCAGCAGCTTGTAGGTCGAAAAATAGTGCCGCAGCCGGTCAATCATCGTGCGGGGCAGTTCATCGAGTTCGCGGACGTCGCCCCAGACGTTGTCACGTTCCAGTATGCCGATGAGCTTGTCGTCGGCCTCACCGTGATCGAGCATCGGCAGCCCGCCGACCAGCCGCGCCGACAGGACTACCTCCGACCGGGCAATGGGCCGCTCGCTGAGTACGCAGATGTCAATCGGGTCGCCGTCACCGCGATCCGCGCCGGCCATCAGCGCCGCGACGCGTTCACCGGCATAGGTGCCGGGCACGAAGCCATAAAGGGACGGGGGCAGCGAGGAAGTCCGGTGCGGCCGGTCGACCCGCAGGTAGCCGCTTTCCTTGTCGATCTCGTACTTGACGAGATCGAAGGGTGTTATCTCAATGTAAGCGTTGACCAGCGACGGTACGCCGTCACCGGGTGTGAGTCCATGCCACGGATGTGGCCGGTATCTCGAAAATGCTTTCATGCCTTCCTCCCTGAATGCATGTCACTGCCATTTGTCGTCCCTGAAATCGGCCGATTGATCACCCCAACAGCGCCCAGAGCAATAATGCTCCGATGGCGATCGCGACAACGGCAAACAGGCGCAACACCGCTGGCGGGCGGTCGACCGCCCACCGGATCATCAGCTGCATCCGCGGATAGCCCATCAGCACAACCGCAATCGCGGCTGCCAGCGCCACGGCCGCCATGACCTTCAAAACGACCGGGTGCTGCGTAACTGGTGCCGCCAGCCACAACATGGCGGCGGCAAACAGGCGGATGCCGGCGGCAATCCAGACACCGGACGGCCGGTCGAAATAACGGGCCACGCCGGCAAAAACCCGGGTATTTGCCAACGCCGCCAGGCTGGTGCCGATCATTGCGAGCGCCAGCAGGATCGAAATGAGTACGGGGGCCGTCATATGTTGATTATAGCGCTTTAGCAGCAACCGCTTTGCGCAGTTTGCGGGCAAGACCACCGCGACGGCCAACCCGGATGCGCTCCAGTCCCAGCCAACGGGCGAAAAGCAGGAGTTCGCCCGCCAGTGCGTCGGCAACCTCGGTTTCCCGGGTGCCCGCCTCGCGCCACGCTGCCAGCACCTCCAGCCGGCTGGCTCGACGATCCGCCTTGAGATCGACCCGCGCCGCCAACCGGTCGCCCAGCAGGAAGGGCATCACGTAGTAACCCCACTCGCGCTTTTCTGCAGGGACGAAGATTTCCAGCTTGTAGTCGAAATCAAACAGCTGGCGCAGCCTGGGCCGGTGCCAGACCAGCGGATCGAATGGCGCCAGCAGCGCCCGGGCCTCGACCTGCCGCGGTAGTTTTGCCGCGCGATGCAGCAGCATGTCACCACGGCCCTCGACCGTCACCGGCTGGAGCACACCCTCCTCGACCAGCTCGGCAATGCGTGGCCGCGCATGCCGCATTGGCATGCGGTAGTAATCGGCCAGGTCTTTCTCGCGCGCAATTCCACTGCCGGCCGCGGCCCGGGTAAGCAGCTCGCGACGCTGATCGTGCTCGTGAAGCCGGCGTTCGAAGTGTTCACCGGGTATGACCCGCTCGGCGAGATCATAGACCCGGGTGAAGTTTTCGCGCCGCCCGACCGCGGCAATGCGACCCTGCCCGAACAATGCCTCGAGCACCGCGCGCTGGACTGTGCCGATCCATGCGCCGGGAATACGCGAATCGACACCCCGCGGTGGCGGCAGGTCCTCCGGTGCCGCCGGGCCCTCGTCGCGGATTTGCCGCAGCACTGCGTTGACGTAACCGCGACGGGCCCTGAGAAAATCGGCAAACCCCGTTGGCCGCGGCGTATGCCGGCGCATCCGGAATTGCAGCAGCGGCCAGGTGTCCATGGGCACCAGCGACGCTTCGTGGGCCCATTGCTCGGTCCACTCGTGGCGATCGTAGGCCAGCTCATCCAGCCGGCTGCGGTCATAGGGTCCCAGCCGCGAGAACGGAACGACGTAGTGCGCCGGCACCAGCACGTTGACGAAATCGATCTGGATCAGCCGGGTGTCGGCCATGACCCGGCGCACATGCCGCAGGTCCGGCCGCGCCGGCCGGGACCGGTTTAGCCCCTGCGCAGCGATGGCGATACGCCGCGCTTCGCCCGCGCTCAGCGCCGCCCGGCGCATCGTCAACAACGAGTGCTCAGTGCCAGAGACCCAGGATCAGGCCGTACAACGCAAACTGCAGCGTGTGATAGCCACCATCGATCAGCCACATCTTTACGCTGTTCTGCGCAAACTGGTAGTTGATGCCAAAACTCGTGGCGACGAACCCGGCACCGACGAGCAACCCCTTCAGGATCGCATCCTTCAGCACCGGCTCCGGACCGAGCCAGGCTGCAAACGCAACGGCTGCTATAAGCGAAAAAAGGAAGCTGACGCCAAAGACCGTAGGCGCATGACCGTCCTGTGGATTGACGTTGGCTTCCCTGACCCACGCGGTCTCGAACAACAGCTTCGAATACCACAGGCCACCGAGCATGAAGCTCGACACCGCGGCAGCGACTACGGCGAGATAGTTGATATCAGGCATCGCGATCCCCTTTCATTGTGGCCAGCGCCGGTAAGGCGCATGGGAATAATACTTCGGCCGGGTGTCGAGGCGCGCGTGCAGCCAGCCAACCCCGAGTCCCGCAGTGCTGATCCATAGCGGCCGGTCGCTCATCCGGCGCAGCGCGGTCTCCGCGAGCCGCTGCCAGAACAGCCGGCCGATCTCGCGTGGCGCCTTGCGGCAAAAAGACGCCAGGTGACTATAGTCGGCCCCCGGCGGCTGCGGCAGCGGCGCTATCAGCGTCGCGTCCCCGCCGAGGTTGTCGAAAACCGCGATAGCCCCTTCGTCTCCAAAGTGCTCGGAGAAGGTCTTCTCGTCACGGGGTAGTCGCGCGAGCGCCCGGCTGCCGACCAGCACACACTCGAAATCCATGCCGAGGCGTGTTGTCGTGAGTGGCGGCATCTCCCAGAACACGGCGGCGTGCGGGCTGCCGGCAATGAGCGTGGTTATCGTGTCGCAGCCTTCACCGCCCCGCGCCCAGGCGCGCAACAGGTCACCGGCACTGACGGCGCCGTCGGCGACTCGCGCTTTCACTCGCGTGAATGCACCGGTGTCTTCCTGCAGCAGCTGCAGCTCACCCATCGCGCGGCCGCAGAGCATTGGCCAGTGCCAGCACCGCAAACAGGGGTGCGGGCACGAAGGCCAGCACCAGTGCCGATTCCCGTGCGGCGCCCAGGGCGCCGAGCAACATCGCGGCAAGGGTCAGCAGTGCAAAGAAAAAGGACAGCCGCTGCCGTCCGCGAGCATTCATCGTTTCGGCCGGAACCAGAACTCGACTTCCGAAGTCTCGACCTCGAACTGCGCCGCATGCGGTTGACCGGCTTCGAGGTGATACCAGTCGCCCGGCCCGTAGCGGCTTTCACCTTCGGCGGTAATGAGTATCAGCTCGCCCTCGGTGATGACACCGACGTTCTCGGTGTCATGCGTGTGTTCTTCGATCGCCGTACCCGCCGGGTAGGAGGCGAACAGGACCTTGCAGCTGCCGGCGTCGAGCTGGTGTGCTTCGAAGCGGCCCTCGTAGTCCGGCAGGCTGCGGATGAGTTCGGGAAAATGAGCTTTCATGCCAACTCCAGTTCCACCGCAGCAGCGTCGAGACGCTCGAGTATGCGGGGTATCCAGTCGAGGTGATCCGGTTTCATGACGCAGGCGCGCAGACAGCTCAGGCTGTCCTGGTCCCATTGCTCGATCGCACCACTGGCTTCGCAGAGTCTTCTCGGGAATTCCGCAACGGCGAGATGCAGGTCATGTGCCGCAGCCTGGTCGAACATTGCGTGCGCCCGGCGTGAGGATTCGCTCGCGGTGGCTGCGGGTAGCGCCCAGGTCACGATGTCCAGCTCCGGTTCGAACAGGGGCGCTGCGTGACCTCGTTCCAGCAGGCCGGCATGCAGCGCCAGCGCAGCCTGGCGGCAGCGTTCCAGCGACCGGGCAAACTCACCGCCACGGTTCAGCGGCATGGCCCGCATCGTCGTCCAGAGTGCTACCGCCGCAGCGCCGGCACGGGAACATTCCAGCGATATTTCGCCCAGGTGCAGTTCGTCGGACGAGAAATAGGTGTAGGGCGAATCGTGGTTGTAAAAACGCCCCACCGCCGGGTCGCGAAACAGGATGCAGCCACAGCCGTAGGGCTGCAGCCCGTGCTTGTGTGGATCGATGACGATCGAATCAGCCCGGCCAACCTGGTCGTAGGCTGCCCGTGCATCCGTATCGAGGTTGTCCGCAAGGACAAAGTAGCCGCCGTACGCCGTGTCGACATGGACCCGGAAATCGAAGCGTTCGCGCAGCTCCAGCACCGCCGGCAGCGGATCGACCGCGCCGGCCGCGGTGGTTCCCAGCGTGACGACGACAGTACCGATCTCACCGCCCGCGAGCCGGCGCTCGAGGTCGGCCGGGTCCAGGCGGCCAATGTTGTCGGTAGCAACGGCGACAAATGGCACGCCGAGCACGCCCGACAGGCGTGAATGGGTGTAGTGCGATTGCGATGAGGCCGCTACGGCCTTGCCGGGCCGCAACTCGCGACCGACCCACAGCGCCTCGAAGTTGGCCAGGGTGCCGCCACCGCACAGGTGGCCGAGACAATCGTCCCAGCCGAACATCGCGCCGATTTCCGCGACGGCCTCTTTTTCCATCTGCGAGCTTGCGCGGCCGCCGTCGAGCGCATGGTTGTTGGGATTGATGTACATCGCCAGCGCGTAGGCCAGCCGCGCCAGCGGGTGCGGCGGCTTGAGCATCTGGCCGACATACAGCGGGTGAAAGTACGGGTAGTTATCCTGCAGCCGGCCGGCCGCGGCCAGCAGGGCCTCGCGTTCTGCTGCGCCGGGCGTGGCCGGGCTTTGTCCGGGCAACCCGGCAAAGCCTTCGTCGAGCCGGGCGACTGCTTCTGCCAGCAGCCCGAGAGACGCGCTATCGAGCTGCGTCACCGTTATTCGAGGTGGCTGCGAAGCATCCAGGCATTTTTCTCGTGCACGTCCAGCCGGCGAGTGGCCAGGTCGACCGTGGCCTGGTCACTCACCGCCTCGGCCACTTCGATGACCGCTTTTGCAGTACCCGAGACGGTGGCCTGGTCGTCAACCAGGTTGCGAATCATGTCCGTCGCGGACGGACTGCCGGTTTCTTCCCTGATCGCGGCCAGCTGCATGAATGCCGAGTAGCTGCCCGGTGCCGGCGCACCGAGCGTGCGGATCCGCTCGGCAATTTCATCTACAGCCAACGCCAGCTCGGTGTATTGCGTTTCGAACAACCCGTGCAGCGTCGTGAACATTGGCCCGGTCACGTTCCAGTGATAGTTATGCGTCTTAAGATAAATCGTGTAGCTGTCTGCCAGCAGCTTCGACAACGCTTCAACCGTCTGTTGCGACATTTCTTGCTCCATTAGTCAGTCTATTATTTCCAGGTGCATCGGGATCGCGACAACCCCGCGCTTTGTTTTCTCGCCGCCGGTGCGGACGAAACCGAAGGCCCGGTAAACAGGCTCGGCGTAGCGGGACGAGAATACCGTAAATTGGCGCAGCGATAACTCCCGGCGACTGACCGCGGCGGCGTGCTGCCACAACTGCCTGCCGATACCGCGATTTTGCGCTGAACGGCTGACAAACAGGTGGTAGAGATGCGAGTAGCCGCGCATGGCAACGACCCCGGCCAGCTCGCCCGCCTGTTCGGCCACGTGATAACGATAGCCTGACCACATCAGCCGCAGGATGTCGCCGGGGCTCAGTCTCGACAACATGGTCTGGCGGCCCTGCTCGCTGAACTCGTGGGTGATCTGCGCTTCGGCCACCGCCAGTATCAATGCGCTGATTGCGGCTGCATCGGCGTCGCCGGCATCGCGAATCGAAATCTTGCTCATCCCGCTGACTGGCGGATGGCGACCAGGAATTCCTGCTGTCGCTCGGGCGACACCATGACGCTTCGACTGCCCTCGTAGGTGATACGAAAACGATCCATGGACAGTGCCGGCGCAGACCAGGGCAGGCGCACCCGCTCCACGCTATCGATCCGGTCCAGCGCGATTTTCCAGCGATAGGGTCCGTGGTAGATGCGAAGGCTGCCGTCGGCGACCACGTAGCAGGTGCCGAAGAAAACCCACAGGAGCAGAAGGATTGTCCCGCCGAGCAGCAGGTAGACCAGCAGCATCCAGACTGCGAAGGGAAAAAACAGGAACGGCAGGAGCGACAGGGCGCACATGACGACCGAGCCCAGGATAATCAGTGTCAGCCAGGTATCGCGTTTCGTCGCGAAACGCCGCTCCATCAGGTCACGTGAAGCGTCGCCGTCGAAAACAGCACGTCGAACAGGTCACACCAGATTACGACGCTGCGATAAAAGTTCGGGTTGATGTCGGCGGGAATCTCGTAGTTCTGGTTGCCCTTGTTGCCCTTCAGGTCGCCGAGCTTGATGTACTTGCGCTTGACCTCTTTTGCGTCCTGCGGATCGAAGGCACCCGCCAGCAGCACGACCAGGGCCGGGCCGTTGGTTACTTCGAAGTCCTCCAGGCGCACGATATGCCGGCCGTCCGGCAGACGGTACAGCGAGGCGACACCCGAACCCTTGTGGATGGCATCGCCGTCCCGAAAGCGCCCGGTTGCCACGACCAGCGGCACCTCGGCTGCGGCCATTTCCATCGGCTCGTCAACCACGGTGGCCGGCCTGGCGACTGCCTCGGCCATCATCTCTTCCATCAGGCTATCCCGTTCGGCCGGCTCCATGGCGTCGACCTGCTCACGGGTGGGCATCGCACCGACGAGGGGTTCGTCGACGACTTCGTCGATAAACAACGGCGACAGAAAGAACCAGCTGGCACCGATGACGCCGACGACTACCAGCACGATGACGATGTTTTTCACGCTAAATACTCCAGGCAGTTTCCTGCGCCTACCTTGTCTCCAGGCCACGCAGCCCCAGCATTATCGCCGCTCCGATCAGCAGCGCGCCACCGAGGCGATTGAACAGCCTGAGACCCTCTCCCTGCAGCCGCGCTGCCGCGGACGCCGCCAGGCGCCCGTAAACCAGCAGGAAAAGGCCGTCGATCAGGAGATAGGTTGCGCTGAGCACGGCAAACTGCGGCAGTACCGCGGAGGCGGGGTCGAGGAACTGCGGAAACAGGGCAGCAAAGAAGACGACCGCCTTCGGATTGGCTGCAGAGGTAATGAAACCCTGCCAGTACAGCGAACGCCGGCTCCGGCCAACGCCACGCTGCCCGGCCGGGGCTGGCCGGGCGAGGAACATCCTCACGCCGAGATACACCAGGTAGGCAACCCCGGCCCACTTGATGACCAGGAATACCACGGCCGAGCTGTAGATGATGCCCGCCAGGCCAGCTGCCGCCACGATCATTTGCAGCAGGTTGGCGCTGAGATCGCCGGCGGCAGTGGCCAGTGAGCGTGGAAATCCACTGGCAATACTGTTCGACAGCATCAACAGGTGACTGGGGCCGGGCGTGCTCATCAGCAGCAGGACCGTGGCGATATAGGCAGCCCAGAGCGTAAACGTCATTCGGGCTCCTGGTAGTGTCGCTCATACCGGGACTCGTACAGCTGCACGCGTACGTTCCCCGGCATCACGAAATGCGTAACCAGGCCAAAGCCGGCATCGACGACATCGTCGAACTCGACACCGCGACCCGACAGTTCCGCCATGGTTGCCTCGAGATCGTCGCAATAAAAAGAAACAGCGTGCGTGCCCGAAGGCTCGCCGTGGCCGTCGGCAGCGGCCGGGTGACAGCCCATGTCAGCCTCGGGCATCCTGAAGATCAGCCAGCCGTCACCGACATCGGCGTAGGGAAATCGAAGCTTGTCGCGCAGGAAGGCGCGCAGCGCCTCGGGTTCCGACGAGTAGAACATCGTGTGTACGCCCTGGATCATGTGGCCTCCATCGTCCGCTTCGCTAACCGGCAGCATAGCTGACTGGCCGGGTGCCGTCGGGATCGCGGCTGAAAGCCGCTCCTTCACGGTAACAGCCTCGAAGGCCTTAACGAGACAGCTGTCGGTGCTTCTTTTTGGTGACTGACTTCCCCTCGGAACCTCGGACCTCGAGAGAACTACGGCCGATCTCTGGCGCAACCCCGGAACAACGAAAAGCACGGCAGCCGTCAGGCGCCGCTACTTTGAGGATTTTTTCCTGGCGGGTTTTTTCACGGCCTTGCGGCGGTATTTTTTCTTTGTCGTCTTTTTCTTTTTGGTCTTGCGGGTCTTCTTGCGCGCAGTCTTGCGTTGCGCCGCCTGGCGTGCGGCGCGGCGGGCCTCCGCGGCCGCGACATCCTGCAGCATCTTCTCCGCCTTGAGAAGGTCCGAGGTCGGCTTTGTCAGCAGCCCGCGCGCCTCGCTGACCAGCGACTCGGCCAGCTGCATGTCCGGCTTTTGTGCCAGCAGCTCGCGTATGGCTCTCGAGATGGCAACCGCAGCACGGCGCCGCTTCGAGGTCATGCGTGCGGCGTTGACGATCGAGCTGAGGGCCTCGGTCAAAAGGCGGGCTACGAGAGTTTCAAAAGGCATTGCGGGTCCGTCAGTCCAGGTAATAAAGGTTGCTCTCGGCAAAATTACCGAAAAAATCAATAACGCGATCGAAGCGAAAGCCCAGGCTCGCAAGCAGCCCGATCGAGGCCAGATTATCTAGCCCGGTCACCGCGAGTATGCGCCCAACCCCGATCTCCCGCCCGTGAGCAATCACGGCACGCGCCGCCTCCAGCCCATAGCCGCGGCGGCAGTGGTCGGCCAGGAAGGCAAAGCCGATGTCCGGGTGTGGCAGGTTATCGCGCTGTAGCAGCCCGCACATTCCTACCGGTTCATCGTCCCTGGTTCGGGCAACATGCAGCATGCCGAAGCCATGTTCTTTGTAGCTGGCCACCGGGCCGCTGGCGATGAATGCCCGGGCATCCACCTCGTTACGCACACGCTTATCGCCGATGTGACGCAGAAACGCGGCTTCGTTGAGCATCTCGACGACAAACGGCGCATCGCCGGGCCTGAACTCCCGCAGCATCAGGCGTTCCGTATTGAGCGGACCTATCGGCATTACAGTTCGTCGGCTTTGTCGATCCACTTGCTGACCACGACCGGCTCAAAACCTGCCATCGCGTCCAGCAGCGCCACGGGTGCGCTGTGGCTAAGCAACAGGCCACGGTGTGCCTCACGCACGAAGCCTTCGTCGACCGCTTTGCCGAGGAACGTCAACAGGTCATCGTAATAGCGATCTGTGTTAAGCAGGCCAACCGGCTTGCTGTGAAAACCCAGCTGTGCCCACGTGAGCACCTCGAACAGTTCCTCCAGCGTACCGAGCCCCCCGGGCAGCGCTACAAAGCCGTCCGACAAATCGGAAAACATCGCCTTGCGCTCGTGCATCGACTCGACAATGTGGGTGCGGGTGATCTCGGGGTGCACCAGCTCCTTGCGCACCAGCGCCTGCGGCAGCACGCCGGTAACTTCGCCGCCGGCGGCCAGCGCTGCGTCGGCGACCACGCCCATCAGCCCGACCCGTGAACCGCCATAGACCAGCTCCAGGCCTCGCGCCGCAATCTCGCTGCCCAGGGCTGCGGCGATGGCGGCGAAACCGGGCCGGTTCCCGCGATTCGAGCCGGTAAAAACACAGACGCTCTTCACGCCTGGTGGATCTGGATCAGGTTGCCGCAGGTGTCGTCAAAAATTGCCAGGGTCGTCCCGCCGGCATCGAACGGTTCGCTCTTGAAGGAAACGCCCAGCCCGGACAGTCGCTCGTAGTCGGCACGGACATCGGAACTGGCCAGCGAGGTTGCGGGAATGCCCGCTTCGTAAAGCGCCGCCTGGTAGGTCTTCGCCGGAGGAAACTGGTTGGGCTCCAGCAACAGCTCCGGTCCGTCCGCTTCGCCGGCGGCGGTAACACTGAGCCAGCGGAACTCGCCCATCGGAATGTCCTGCTTTTTTTCGAAACCGAGCTGGCCCGTGTAGAAGTCCAGCGCCTTTTGCTGATCGTCGACCAGCACACTGCTCAATGTTATTCGCATGATCCCCTCCCTTGCGCGCATGGCGCGTGGCTATCTTGTCATGATATCCGTCCGGCCGCGGGTAACGCTATTCGAGACCCATGCGGTGCCGATAGATCGCGTATTCCTCTTCCATGCTCAGCTTGCGCCGCGAGATTGCGATCGCAATGACGGCGTTGGGCAGGGCAATCAACGGTGCCAGCCAGCTGCCAGCCAGCACCAGATCGGCCCCCAGCAGGCCGGCAAAAACAAACGCACCGGCCAGCACCCGGTAGTGCATCTCGAACGCCTTGCCGGTTCGCTTGACGACATAGCCGGCAACCGCACCCGGCAGCAACAGCGCAATCACGAATAGATAGGGCATCGAGATGATCGCAAGATAGATTGCCACTGCTGCCGCGGCGCCCAGCAGGCCACCGGTGACGGCGCCGGCATGCGTCTGCTCGTCGAGCAGGCGGTCGCGAAGCTGGCGCGCCTCGATATCGCTTAGCGTGATGCTGCGTTTTACCGGCGTGCGGTCAGGCCTGGCTTCCATCCGTCACGCCCTTCAACAACCCTGGCATTTCGTCGAGAACAAATTTCTCGATTTCGTCACGCACACGCGCATAGTGCACGAGTCTTCCCGTGTCGGTGGTCTCGGCTTCGGCGAGCCTCGGCGGATCGTCGAAACCGCGATGTATGACCCGGGTCCGGGCCGGGAATACGGGACAGCTCTCATCGGCGTGGCCACAAACGGTGATAACGAAATCGAACGGCTCGTCGCCCAATTCGGCGACAGTCTTGCTCTGGTGTCCGGAGATATCGATCCCCTGCTCGGCCATCGCCCGGATTGCATACGGGTTCATGCCATGACGCTCGATACCGGCCGAGTGGCAGTCTATGCCGTCTGAATGATGATGACGACAGAATCCCTCGGCCATCTGGCTGCGACAGGAGTTTCCGGTGCAAAGGAACAGGACACGGGTTTTTCCCGCAGGACAGTTTAGTGATGTCACTTTATCTCGGCCCCTCTTTTCACGAGAAGATCGCGCAGCAGCGATCGGTGGCAGCGGGTTTCGTCTTCGCAATAACAACCGACCGAAAAACTGGTCCGGTGCGACAACGCTGCCAGCAGATCCAGGTCGCGCCGCGGGGCGGGTTCTTTCATCTCGGCCAGGAACTTCCGGCTGAAGGCGCGCCACGCCCGGCTGTCGTCGACGGGGAAAAAGGCTTTCAGCAGGCTTTCGCTCGGCGACAGGTTGGGAAACCATACGTCATAGATATCGCGTGCCGCGTACTCTGCCTTTGGCACACCGCGAGGCGGCCGGCGCACGGTTCCGATCCGCAAACCTTCACCACGGAGCCGGGGTGTACCCAGTCGCACGACCCGTACCGCCATCAGTCGGTGGCCTCGAACTTGTGATGACAGCTGCGGCACGCCAGCCGGTCCGCCCGCCACGGCAGGGGAATGTTCAACAGGTGCATTGCCAGGAACGACAGCCGGAAAGTCGCCATCGCCCGGTGCACATCGGTGCTGCCGCAGGCCGGACAGGTGGGTGGCTCCGGTTCGTCGAGCGCCCGGTTCTCGGCCAGCAGCTCCCGGGCCTGGCGGGCGTAGCGGCGCGGCACCTTGATTTGTATCCCGCCCAGCGCCGGCGTCACCAGCCAGTTCACTGAGGCATGATGTATGCCGAAGAGATGCACCGGTATGCCCTCCGACTCGAGCAACCCGGCAGCAATATGCGCCTCGGTCGGATGGAAAAAGCGGTCGACGGTGACCAGCTCGAGTAATTTATCGGGATCCTGGCTCACGGTCTTCTTGCCGGCCTTTGCAGGTGTCTGGGCTCACGGGGCCCGGTCTTTCAATGATAGCGGATTGCAGCAGGCTGGCAGGACCGGTCATTTGGGCCGTACCTAAGTGCGTGCCGCGTTGATCGCGGCGGCCAGCCGTTCCGGCTCATCGGTGCCAAGCAGGATCGTTTTTCCGGATTCCAACGTGACCAGCACCGCGTCGAGACCGGATACATTGTATAACCACCCGCGCGAGGTGTAGCGGATGCCCCAGCCTTCCCACCAGCGTGCGCGGGTGGCTTCGGCTGCGACGATGTCATCGATCGCGACCTGCTTGCGGATCCACCCGGGGCCGAACGACCAATCCAGGCTATCCGCGGATATCCCGATGGTCAGCGAGGAAAACAGGAATGCCACCAGCGCCAGGATTACGATCACCAGCCACACGATGGTCGAAGCGGGCGCAATCACGATAGCGGCCAGCGCAAAAACCCCGAATACCGCGTACAGCAGGATCGCCGGCTGGCGATGGCGATAGCGTTGCGACAGCCCGGTGCTCATTGGTCAATGCCTCCCCGATTCAGGCCCATGGGTTTTCCTGGTTATCGGTACCCTCGCCCGGCGTGATAAACAGCATCCGGGTCGGCGCGGCCACCTCGACCGCGGTGTGCCAGGCGCCACGCGGCACCACGACATAGGTTCCGGGGTCGGTGAGCCGCACGCGAAATTCATCATCGCCAACCCGGTAGACCATGGTCGCGGCTCCCGACATCAGTACCACCAGCTCGTCGCCGGCAGGATGCTGTTCCCACATGCCCCAGTCCGCCCCGAACTCGTAGCCGGCCACGAGAACGTGGCCACGAAAACCCTCGAACCGTTCGTCGAGCTCCCGGTAAACGGTCGGTGACTGCCCGGCCTGGGCGACCGACAGATCGGGTTTCAGGACCGCGAATACGCTGGCGAGATCCTGCCCCTGCTTCATTGGTGCCGTCCTGTGCCTTCGGTAACCTCATTTTAGATCACCCGCGGCATAAGTTGGGCTACTCGATGAGAAAACCGATCGAATTGAAGTTCTGGCCGATTATCCGGTATTCGCTTTCGCCGGTTGGCTTGACGATGGTAAACGAAACAGTGGAATCGTATTTTTCGTGCTCACAGGTGTAGACCAGGTTAGCCACGGTGCCCGTGAAATCGGTCGACACCTGTTTCGCGACATTCCAGTTTTGCTGACTACATTCGACCACCGGACCCAGCTCGGCCTCGACGTTAGGCAAGATCTTCAGCCACGTTTCCAGCGGCATGGCTTCGAAAAAACGCGGGTGATATAACGCCTCGATCGCCGCCCAGTCCTGCTCGGCCGCCAGCCGGAAATAGTCATCGGCAACATTTTCTGCTTTACCCTTTGCCGCGACGCTGTCTACCGCAGAAACGGCAGCACCCGGGCCGCAACCGGACACCACGAGCGCCGGGAAGCTCACCAGGATCAATACGAATCGATTCATTACTCTTCCTCCAGGCAGACAGACTCAGGCTCCGCGGCCAGGTACTGGCGGAGATAGTCATCGGCGAGGACCGATTCTTCATCCGTCAGGACCTGGTACTGCCGGCCATAATCCCAGCCGTAACCCCAACGGTACCAGTTGTAAAAATAGGGGCTGCCGCCGAAGCGCACGCCCTCGAACATCATCCGTGCCAGAACGACATCGCCGGTCGCCTCGAGCACACACTGCTCGAGCGCCCGGTCCGCCGTTTCACGGTCCCCTACGCTGCCGCCTCTCCAATAGGCGATATCGTGATGGAAACAGCAGCGGCACCAGTCGTCTTCGTTGATCAGCGATGTGTCGGGAAACAGCGAACAACCGTCGCTGCTGAAGGGCTGGAGCTCGCTCTCGCCGCTGCAGCCCGTCAGCGCCCACGCCAGCAGGACGCAAGCAATCCACCTGATGGGTTCATTTGTCACGGCGTATTTCCCTGCCGCCATGATCGTGCCAGGTGTGTGTGACCTGCCCGCCGCAGCGGCGGCAGCGCTGCTTCTGGGTCGTTTGCACCAGGTTGCCGTCTTCGTCATAGACTTGCTCGGGCGCAGAAAGCGCATCGAATCGCCAGCTGCCGATCTTCTGACAGTGCGGGCAGCGGGCAAAAGCCCGGTTCAGCCACGCAGTGTAGAGCACGACTGCGCCAAGAATCAGCACGACCAGCAACAGCCCACGGATCATTTCCGCAGAACCACGGCAGTATCAGAGTTCACCGCCACACCGCTCGCAACGCCGTGGCGGCTCGCCCAACAACGGGATATCGATACCTTCCTCATTGTCGGGATCGGCACGGAGCACCGGTTCGTTGCAGTGCGGACACGACAACCCGCGCAACACCATCACGAAACCCGCGATCGCCGCAGTGGCCAGGGTGACCACAACCCACAATACGCCCGGCGACAGGACCGCGACGACATAAACGACACCGGCCAACAGCAGGACCAGGGCGATGCGGGCCTGGTTATAGCGTGTGCGAAACAATGACACGATGGCTGGCTTCCGCCGGCACGACAGCCAGCCGTTGACCGGGATCGAGACGCGGCAATGGCGGTTCGGCCGACTCGCATGGCAACGGTGTGGCCAGATGCAGCAGCGTCATGGTGATACGTTGATGGTCGTCTGGCGCAACCCGCCTGACGGACAACGATTCGGGAACATGCCCGCCCTGTTGCCGTGCAACCAGGCTCCGCAGCTGGTTGACCACGTCCTGATGACTGGAGCGGTTCAGCTCGAAGATGGTATAGCCACGGGAAAAGACCGCCACGCCAGCATCGCTGACCTGCGCATAGTCCATGACGTGAACGGAATCGCCACAACCGACGATTCTCGCGTACAGGAACAGGAAATCCCCGGGCGCGATGTCAGCAGACACCGGCAGGGATAAAACGAGCAGCAGAAAAGCCGTTCGGAAACCGGCCATGGTCCTGGCTCCTGGCGTCGGGAGCCCTATTTTAACAGGACGCATTTAGCGCCCGCCGCGGTGCACATAAACCCACGCAACACGGCCCGATTGCAGCGTGACCTCAATACGCGAGTAGTCGGCCGTGGCTTCGTAGCCATCGGCATCGGCCAGCTCCTTCTCGTCAAGTTCGAAAACAGTTCCGGAAATTTTGTCGGCAGGGTCGCCGGTTGCAACGCCGTTGTCGTAATGGGTCATCCCCGTGGTGCCGGTGACCCGGGGGTCGCGAACCGGCACCCTCGCCGGCGCGAAGCCAGGCAACACATCGGGGCTGCCGCCGAGCCTGCGTCCGAACGTGGCACGCTGGACCGGCTCCTCCTGTAGCGTGCCGTAGGAGAATACGTAAGGCATGATCCCATCTTAGGGGATACGCCGAAGGCCGGAAAATATCCGGCGCTAGATCGCTTCGCCGCTGTCCTGCCCCTGGCGGCGCACCAGCGGTATGGTGCCGCTCTGGCTGAACGGAATCGTGTCGATAAAGGGCAGGTCGATCTGGATGTCGCCCGTCATCTCGTACGCGAGATCCTCGCTACCGTCCGACAGCATGCGCGAGAGATGCCCGAACGACTCCAGCAGGTTGGTACGGACCTCGACCTGGACCTGGTCGCTGCCGTTGGCGGGAATATTGAACGCTCCCGGCGTCAAACCCGTAGCAAAGTCCTGCCCGGCCAGCCGGACCGCATACCGCACGCCCTTGACCGGCAGCTTGAAGCCGTTGGGATTGTCGACCTGCAGCGTAACGGCATACACCTGCTGCAGCAGACCCATTTCCACCAGCGCGATGTTGGCAAGTTTCACCGTGGGACGCTCGAACTGGGACTGCAGCGTGGAGCAGCCGCTGAGACTGGCGGCGCTCAGCACGAGGGCAAAAACACTCAGCACCAGGACCGTAAAACGTCTTTCATTGCGGGTCATCGGGAAACACCTTGGATCGGGTAAAGTCGTAATCTACAGTACCAGCGGTGGCGGTGCCCCGTCGGCCGGACGCCGTAAAAAACTGTTTCAGTCCATTCATACCAGACCCTGTCCAGACGGAGCCAACGTGACACGAGACCGGTTTCCCCAGGCCGAACAAATGGCCGATGAATCAATGGTGCGCAACCTGCGTGAACAGGCGCTCGCAATCTGGCCGCAGGAGGAACCGTTGTACCAGCGCTACGCGCTGCCGGACGATGCCCGAATCCTCGATGTCGGTTGTGGCACAGGCGAAATTGCCGCGCGGCTCGCCCGCCTTTACCCGGGCTCCCGTGTAATGGGTGTCGATCTCCTTGAAAACCATCTCGCGCTCGCCCGGGGCCGCCATGCCGACCTTGCGGATCAGATTGACTTCCGCACGGGCGATGCCTATGAACTGGATTTTGCCGATGACAGCTTCGATCTGGCGGTGAATCGTCACATGCTGCAGTCCGTGCCCGACCCGGAAAAAATCATCGCGGAGCTGGTCCGTGTAACCCGACCGGGCGGCTGGCTGCACCTGCTGGTGGAGGACTACGGAATGATCCATGCCCCGTGCCGGGATCGCGATATCGATCGGCTGTGGCATGAGGGTGTGCTGGTTTTTGGGCAGGCCACCAACACCGATCTGCGGATCGGCCGTCATGCCTACCGGATACTCAGAAAACTCGGTATGAATTCCATCTCGGTCGATTACGTGACCGTCGATACTCAGCGCGCTTCTCGCGATGCTTTTGCGGGCATCATGATCGCCTGGCGAGATGGCTACAGCCATGCCATTGCCGATAACTCGGAATTGCCTGAATCAGAGGTGCGCGCCCTCTTCGACAGCCTGATCGCCTCCATCCGCGATGAGAGCGACTACGCTGCCTGGCACGTTCCGATCGTCAGCGCACGAGTTCCCTGACGGGCCGGTTTACAGGCCCCGCCAGGCCCAGGCAGCCAGCGCCGCGGCCGATATCTCCCACACCAGCGCGGCGTAGATAAAGCCGCCGCCGGCGCCGTCGAGAACGATTCCGGTGATGCGTGACAGGGCTATGGCGGCGCTGCTGACCGCGAGCAGCACCAGCGCCGGGCCGATCCATTCCGACCGAAAAAGAGGCGCCAGCAGCAGCACAGCCAGCGCGATTTCCACGCCACCGTAGAACGCACGGAACTCGGTACGGGCAATTGCGTTGACCAGGTCGAAATGGATGAGTTTTGCCATGCCGGTCGGCGCGAACAGCGCCCAGAGCCCGAACACGAGGAAAGAAAGGCCGAAAAAACCGAGCACGGTGCGGGGAAATAACATGTTCGCCTCAAGAGGTTACTGTGAATATCCGACGGTCCGGTCAGGTTAACAGGCTGTTCGACGACCGCAAGGTCGCGTGTAGCCGGCATACCTATTGATACAAGTGGAAACACACGGGTCGCGGCGGGCTATGTATAGTTTTTGCATGAGATTGACAAGACATTTCCCGGGCGTCGGAGTAACCGATGAAGGTTGACGACGTGACCGAAGAGCTTTATCCGATTCGCACCGTGTCGATCCTGACGGGCATTAACCCGGTTACACTGCGTGCGTGGGAGCGCCGTTACGGCCTGATCGAACCGCGTCGAACTCCGTCGGGGCACCGGCTCTACAGCCGGAAGAATATCGATACCATCAACCGCGCGATCGAGCTGCAGGACCAGGGAATGACCATCGGCAGGGTGGCGCAGGTACTGCGTCAGCACCTGGCACAGGAACGGTTGCGCAGCGAGACTGAAAATTGGGATGAGCGACAGGCCGAGATGCAAAATGCGGGCACAGCGTTCAGCGATTCCGGGCTCGACCTGGTTTTCGACACGGCCATCGGGCGCCACGGCATTCAGACCGTGCTGCGCAGGCTGATCGTGCCGTTGCTGGACCGGCTGGAGGATGAAACGGAGAGCAGAGACCACGCGGGGCAATGCTTTTTTGATCTTTACCTGCGCGGGCGCCTGGCGGGCCTGTTCCGTGAGCGCCGCCGCCTGGCCCGGGGCTTGCGCCTGCTGGTTACGGGTACCGGTGTTACCAATACCGAGTCCCGCCAGCTGATTTTCGCACTTGCGGCCCAGGAAGCCGGTTACCGTCCGGTGGTGGTGGGTAACGGCCTCCCCCCGGAGGAACTCGCGGCTACCGCCGAGCTGGCCCGGTGCGAGGCGATTGTGCTGCATACCGCCCGCGCTGCCGAGGTCGGGTTCGGGCGGATCGCAGAAACCGGCGTGCCCCTGATGGTGGTTAGTGCCGCCGGCGACGGGCAGGCGATCCGTTCCAATGGCGCTATCCCGCTGGGCCGCAACGTCGACGACATATTACGCCGGCTGACTGATTGCGTCGGCAAGCCCGTATCGGGCCGCCTGTCGTGAAGGTCGCGATCGTTGGCAGCGGTATCGCCGGGCTGGTCGCGGCACACCGCCTCAACGAATCGCACGAGGTGACGCTTTACGAGGCGAATGATTACCTCGGCGGGCACACCAACACGATCGACGTCAATCTCGACGGGCGTACCTGGCCCGTCGACACCGGCTTTATCGTTTTCAATGACCGCACTTACCCCAATTTCTGCAACCTGTTGAGAGAGCTCGGGGTCGCAAGCCAGCCCACCCGCATGACGTTCAGCGTGAGCTGCCGTGACAGCGGGCTGGAATATTGTGGCGGCAATCTCAACGAAGTCTTTGCGCAGCGTCGCAATCTGTTCAGGCCTTCGTTTCACCGGATGCTGCGCGACATCCTTCGCTTTAACCGTGAAGCCCGCCGCCTGCTCGACGCCGGCACCGACGAGCGCACGCTGGGGGAATTTCTGTACGACGAAGCCTACGGTACCGAGTTCGTACGCGACTACATCGTGCCAATGGCAGCAGCAATCTGGTCGACGGACCAGCAGCGCATGCTCGAATTTCCCGCCCGGCACTTCGTGCGATTCTTCGAGAACCACGGTTTGCTGCAGCTCAGGGACCGGCCCCAGTGGCGCACGGTCTGCGGCGGCTCACGCAGCTATATCGATAAGATCATCCAGCGTTTCGACGGCCAGGTGCGTCTGTCGGCGCCTGTACGCGCCATTCGCCGCCAGCCCGATGGCGTGGAAATTGTCAGCGGTAACGGCGACCTGGACCACTTCGACAAGATCTTCATAGCCGCCCACAGTGACCAGGCGCTGGCGCTGCTGGAAAGCCCTTCGGACGACGAACGGGACATCCTGGGATCGATTCCCTACCAGTCCAACACGGCGGTGCTGCATACCGACCCGGCACTGCTGCCGAAGCGGCGGCTCGCGCGCGCGGCCTGGAACTATGTCCGCAACCGGCTGGACGAGACCGGGGTGGCGCTGACCTACTGGATGAACCTGCTGCAGTCGCTGGACGCACCCGAAGACCTTTGTGTGACCGTAAACCGCGACGATGACATCGATCCGGCCCGGATAATCCGGCGGATCAGCTATGCTCACCCGGTATTTACGCCGGCCGGTGTCGCAGCGCAAAAAAGATCCGGTGACATCAACGGGGCCAATCACACGTATTATTGTGGCGCCTACTGGGGGTACGGATTTCATGAGGACGGAGTCGTCAGTGCGCTGACGGCCCTGGCGGCATTCGAGCGGGATAACGGTAATGCACAGCTGCATCTACGAAGGACGGGTTAGACACCGCCGCTTTTCGCCGGTCGAGCACGGTTTTTCCTACCGGCTTTACATGATGTACCTGGACCTGGGCGATCTGGACGAACTGTTCGCCGGGCGCTGGCTATGGTCCCACCGCCGCTTCGCACTGGCCCGCTATCGCCGCGAAGATCATGGTGGAGATCCCTCGCTACCGCTCGACGAAGCCATGCGAAACCTGGTCGCGGAGCAGACCGGGCAGCACCCCGAAGGGCCCATCCGCCTGTTGACCCACCTGCGTTACTTCGGCCACTGCTTCAATCCAGTTTCGTTCTACTTTTGTTTCGACGTTACCGGCAGCCACGTGGAGACGGTGATTGCCGAGGTCACCAACACCCCGTGGGGCGAGAGGCATTGCTATGTCCTGGGGTCGGAAGACAACCTCGGCGACGGGCGCGTTGGCCGGTACGAGTTTGAGAAAGCCCTGCACGTTTCTCCTTTCATGGACATGGACAGCCATTACCGCTGGAATTTCGGCCGCCCGGGTTCAACCCTGAGCGTGCACAACGAGACTTTTCGGGCGGGAAAAAAGTTTTTCGATGCCACGCTTGCACTGGAGCGAGTGGAAATCGGCACAGCCTCGCTCGCCCGGGTGTTGCTGCGTTATCCACTCATGACGCTGCGGGTCGTGGCAGCCATCCACTACCAGGCGCTGCGCCTTTGGCTGAAACGGGTGCCATTTTTTGTCCACCCGGACAAGCGTGATCCTGCGGAGACCCAAACGTGAACCGAACCGCCACTATCCCCACTCAGCACAGCAAAAGTGACTGGTTGACCCGTCTCGGGCGACGCCTGGTGCTCAAGCACCTCGATCGTCTCGAGCATGGCCGGCTGACCGTCATTGAGCATGGCCGTGAATGGCGGTTTGGCGGCAACTGCTCCGTCTGCCCCGTGGAAGCGCGCCTCGAAGTGCTCGATCCGGCGATGTACGCGGCGTTTGCCTTTGGCGGAAGCGTCGCGGCCGGTGAATCTTTCATGCGCGGCGAGTGGCGCAGTGACGACCTGGTCGCCGTGACCCGCATATTCGCGGCAAACCTCGAGCTGCTGGAAACCGTCGACCGGGGTTTGGCGCGACTGAAGACACCGCTGCGCCGCCTGCTGCACCGGCTTAACGACAACACGAAACGCGGCAGCCGGAAAAATATCTCTGCTCACTATGACCTCGGTAATGATTTTTTCCGGCTGTTCCTGGATGAGTCCCTGATGTACTCGTCCTGCGTGTTCCCCGATGAAGAATCCACGCTGGAAGAGGCTTCGTGGCATAAGAACGAATTGCTTTGTCGCAAGCTCGGACTGACTGCCGACGACCACCTGCTGGAGATCGGTACGGGTTGGGGTGGCTTTGCCATTCACGCCGCCAGGCGATACGGCTGCCGTGTAACCACCACTACGATTTCACGCGAGCAGTTCCAGGAGGCAAAAAAACGCGTGCACGGCGCCGGGCTGCAGGACCGGGTCGAACTGCTGATGGAAGATTATCGCGACCTCAACGGCAGCTACGACAAGCTGGTCTCGATCGAGATGATCGAGGCTGTGGGGCATCAGTATCTCGACAACTACTTCGCCAAGTGCAGCTCGCTGCTCAAATCGGGCGGCATCATGGCCCTGCAGGCGATTACCATTCCGGGCCAGCGCTATCAAAAGGCCACGAAGACCGTCGACTTCATCAAGCGCTATATCTTTCCAGGCGGCTTCCTGCCGTCGATCGAGGCAATCACCCGTTCCGTCTCCCACAAGACAGACCTGGAGTTCTTTCATATCGAGAATATTGGCCTGCACTATGCTGAAACTCTTAGGCACTGGCGGGAGCGTTTCAATGCAAGGCTCGACCAGGTGCGACAGCTGGGCTACCCGGAGACCTTCATCCGCATGTGGGAGTACTATCTTTGTTACTGCGAAGGTGGTTTTCGCGAACGCGTGATCGGAACCTCGCAACTGGTGTTGACCAAACCGCATCACCGTGGCCCGTTGAGAGCTTCCTGACATGACTACCAAGAACCTGGTCTGGTTCCGGCAGGACCTGCGCCTCAAGGACAACCCGGCGCTCATGGCTGCCCGCGAGGACGGCGATTCCCTGCTGTTGCTCTACATACTCGACGACACGATCGACGAGACGGAACAGCCCGGCGCCGCGTCGCGCTGGTGGCTGCACCACAGCCTGGTATCACTGGCGGATTCGATCGACCGCTGCGGCAACCGGCTGATCCTGAAGCGGGGCGACCCGGCAAAAATTCTCCTCGAACTGGTCGACAAGGAGAAGATCACGGAAGTGCACTGGAACCGGGTCTATGAACCGGCCGCCATCGCCCGCGACAAGAAGATCAAATCGAAAATGTCCGGGGCTGGTGTCGAGGTTTGCAGCCATAAAGGTGCCCTGCTGTTCGAACCGTGGACGGTGAAGAACCAGGCCGGTAAGCCGTACAAGGTCTATTCGCAGTTCTGGAAGCGAGGGTGCCTGGCGAACCGGCCCGAGTGGCCCGAACTGGTGGGCTCCGTGCGCAAGCTGCCGGCACCCGACCGCAAACCGCGTGGCGACCGACTTGGAGACTGGAAGCTGCTGCCGACCGACCCGGACTGGGCAACCGGCTTCGACGAGTGGGAGCCCGGCGAAACCGGCGCCTCGGAGCGCCTGCGCCGGTTTGCCGATACCGGGATAAAGGGCTACAAGGAGCTGCGCAACCGGCCGGACCTGGAGCACGTCTCGAAGCTCTCACCCCACCTGCACTGGGGGGAGATCGCACCGTGGCGGGTGTGGGCCGCGGTCGAAGCTGCCGATCTTTCGGACCGGAAGATTTCGCGCAAGGACATCGAGCATTTCCTGAGCGAGCTGGGTTGGCGCGAATTTTCCCATCACCTGCTCTATCACTTTCCCACCCTGCCGACCGATAACTGGCGCGACCAGTTCGACGACTTTCCCTGGAAGAAGAGCAAGCGGCACCTGCGCGCATGGCAGAAGGGCCGTACCGGCTATCCCATCGTCGATGCCGGCATGCGTGAACTGTGGGCCACAGGCTGGATGCATAACCGGGTACGCATGATTGTGGCCTCGTTCCTGATCAAGGACCTGATGATTCACTGGCGGGAGGGCGAACGCTGGTTCTGGGACACACTGGTTGATGCAGATCTCGCCAACAACAGCGCCGGCTGGCAGTGGGTGGCCGGTTCCGGGGCCGATGCCGCGCCCTACTTCCGGATATTCAACCCGGTTACCCAGGGCGAAAAATTTGATCCCGACGGCGACTATGTCCGCCGCTGGGTGCCCGAGATCGCCGCGCTGGACGACAAGGTGCTGCACAAGCCCTGGACCGCCGATCCCGAGGCGTTATCGGACGCAGGAATAATCCTTGGCGAAACCTACCCGGAACCCGTAGTCGATCACGCCGAGGCACGCACGGCTGCGCTGGAAGCATTCCAGAAGATCAAAAAATAGCGTGAATAACTCAACTATAATTCCGGCGCGCAATGGCTGATTGGGGACAGTGACCTAATTCGGAGAATTAGGTCACTGTCCCTTACCCTTAGGAACTGATCGTGCCCGGTGTAGATGAAATCCTGGAATTCTGGTTCGGCGTTACCCGGCACAACATCGCCAGCATTCCGGAGTGGTCGGAGTTCTGGTTCAAGGCCGGCGTCGAGCTGGACGAGCCCATCCGCGAGCGTTTTGGCGGCACTCTCGAGGACGCAATTGCCGGTGACCTCGACAAGTGGGCAGAAACCGCCAGCGGGCGGATGGCGTTGATCATCGTGCTCGACCAGTTCAGCCGCAATGTCTATCGCGGCACGCCC
>JAHEKH010000107.1 GCA_024638445.1 Gammaproteobacteria bacterium
CTCGCTGAGTTTTTCGGAATCGATATCGCGCGTATCGGCGGGGGTTTCCGGAAGATCCATCGCTGTCACGGACCGTTTGTCCGGGGGCGCGGCGCGCACCGCGTCGCCAAACACGTCGCGAGTCATGGTCCCGGAGTGGCAGCAATCGAAAATCATGGTGACGTAGCGGGTCTTCTTCGTCAGGCGGCCGAGCCAGGCGTTGAACTCCTTGTCGGAGATATCGCGGTTGGGTTTCGGATCGCGGCCGGAGTCGTTCGGCATGATCGTGCTGTCGTCAGCAGCGCCTTCTTTTTTTGACGAGCGATGGGAGCCATGGCCGCTGTAGTGGAAGATCACGATATCGTCTTCCTTTGCGACGTCGACCAGCCGGTTCATCTGGGCCATGATGCCGTCGCGGGTGGCCTGCTCGTTGTGAAGCTCGGTGATTTCGTCGTCGGTAAACTGGAACTTGTCCTGGAGGACGCGCTTCATCAGCCTCGCGTCATTTACGCAGCCGTACAGATCGTAATTACCCAGGTGGGCAAGGTTGGGATACTTGTTGATGCCGATAATTAATGCATGCCTGGCCATCGTGAACTCCTCGCGCGAATAGCGACGGCTTCCGCCGGGCTACCCCGGCGGAAGCACATCGAGCCGTTGTCGGGCCGCTGGCCCGGACCGGATCAGTCGCCGCCGGTATCCGGCGGCCCCGGACGGGTGTCCGGCGGTCCCGGTCGCGTATCGGGTGGCCCCGGACGAGTGTCCGGCGGACCGGGTCTCGTATCGGGCGGGCCCGGACGGGTATCCGGCGGACCGGGTCGGGTGTCGGGCGGACCCGGGCGGGTGTCCGGCGGGCCAGGTGGTTGCATCGACATCGTCACATCCCCTTTCTGTTTATGCACTAACTAGAATAGTCTTGAGGTCGACTTTATGCGAGTGAGCCGCCCGGCGGGGCAGCGACCTGTTATCTTGACTGTCCTTTCAAGCAATCGTGATGTTCCTTTTTCGAGGCGAAGGGGCGGTGGGCTCTGGAAGGGCCCTGAGTCAGCCAGTTTTTGGCCCAGGCTAAAAAATATGTACATTTCTTTAATCTTGTAGTCTCGGGAGACGGGGATCGTGCTCAGGTTACTGAAGGCGTTTGTCAACGAGGTGCGCCGCCGCGAAGTGCTTCGCATCGTTGCCGTCTACGCCGTCGTCGCCTGGCTCATCCTGCAGGTCGCCGAAGTCACCCTGGAACCGCTGGGCTTCCCGGACTGGACCATGCGGGCCCTGATCGTCGCGGCCATCGTCGGTTTCCCGGTGGCGTTTTTCGTCGCCTGGATCATCAAGATCGAGCCCGAGGGACTGATGTTCGACCTGCCGCTGTGGCGCGGGATCTCGACGGAACGCGAGCACTACAAGACCGACTACGTAGTTGTCGCCGCGATTGCCACGCTGTTGATCATTGGCGCCTACAGCATCGGGATGCGCGTGTTTCGCGATATCCCCGTCGAGGACCCACCCGCCATTGCAGCCGCCGAGGTGCCGCCCAACTCGATTGCCGTGCTGGCCTTCGAAAACCTGGCGGGCAAAGAGGAGACCAATTACTTCGCCAGCGGGCTGGCCGAGGAAATCCTGATAAAGCTGTCGGAGCTGCCGGAGCTCAATGTCGCCGCGCGCAGTTCGTCGTTCCAGTTTCGGGGCCAGAATTACGACGCCCGCGAGATTGCGAAGAAGCTGGGCGTGCGCCACGTGCTCGATGGCGGCGTGCGACAGGCGGGAAACCGGATCCGTGCCTCGGCCCAGCTCATCGACGGCAACAACGGCTACAACGTGTGGAGCAACAGCTATGACCGCACGCTGGAAGATATTTTTGCAATTCAGGACGAGATCGCCTCCGGTGTGGTCAACGAGCTGAAGATCTCGTTGTCGCTGGATTCGGAAAAGAAGCTGAAAGAACGGCCGACAGAAAGCCTCGACGCCTACGTTTTTTACCTGCAGGGCATCGAGCGCCTGCGCAGCCCGCCCGACCGCGACGTTCGTGCCGCGGCCGCGGAGCTGTTCAATCGAGCGCTCGAAATCGATCCCGGTTTTGCACGAGCCTACGCCGGTGTCTGCGAAGCAAAGCTGAGTCTGTACAACACGACCAACGACACCTCGCATTTCGATCTTGCCGAGCAGGCCTGCGGGAAGGCTGCTGAGCTGGACCCCGGGCTGACCAGCGATGTGCACACGGCGCTGGCCACCCTTTACCGCCACCGTGGCTGGTTGCCGCGTGCCGAGGAAGAAATTCGCAGGGCGCTGGCGATCGAGCCGTCATCCGCCGATGGGTATATCGAGCTGGCCCGGATTCGCTGGGCCCAGGACCGCCGGGACGATGCCGAAACGGCATTCATGCGTGCCATCGATCTCGAGATCCGCTACTGGCGGGCGCACGAAGCACTGGGTGATTTCTATTACCGGACGGAACGTTACGACGATGCGGTGAAGGCCTTCCAGATCGTCGCCAGCCTCGCACCGGAAAACGCATCGGCGTTTGCCGATCTGGGCGCAGCGCGCTGGATGCAGGGCAGGAGCGAAGAGGCGCGCGCCGCCTGGGATCGTTCGCTGGAGCTCAAGCCCACCCGCCAGGGCTTCACCAACATGGGCCTGCGTTATTACTACGCGGGCCAGTTCGACGACGCTGCCGCCATGCAGAGAAAAGCGCTGGAGATTGCACCGCGCGATCACCGGCTGTGGGGCCGGCTGGCCGAATCGTACCGCTTTATCCCCGGCGAAGAGGGCGCCGCCCGCGAAGCCTACGCCCGTGCGGCAGAACTGGCCGAAGAGAACCTGGCGATCAACGACACCGACTGGACCACGATGGGCCTGCTGGCTCTGTATTACGCCTACCAGGACCAGCACCAGGATGCAGTCGACCTGGCCAGCAAGGCGGTCAGGCTGTCCGGTAACGACCCGGAGATTCTGTACTACCAGGCACTGGCCGAACTAAAAGCCGGCAACACCGATGCGGCAATTACCGCGCTGGAAGCGGCGGTCGCCGCCGACGAAGGTTACCGCCAGTTCATCGAAACCGATCCCGACCTGAAACGCCTCGCCGACATCGACCGCTTCGCCAGGCTCCTCCACGGCGGCTGAATACCATTCGTCAGGCGGCCAGGGAAGCGGCAATGAGGAGCTGGCCGGGGAAATAGGTGCCGAGGATGAGTGGCTGGGCGGTGGGCCAGTCTCCGCGGAAATGACGGGT
Organism: Gammaproteobacteria bacterium; assembly: GCA_024638445.1. Taxonomy (GTDB): domain Bacteria; phylum Pseudomonadota; class Gammaproteobacteria; order Steroidobacterales; family JABDKV01; genus JABDJB01. Next base: position 3,206 of record JAHEKH010000107.1, read on the forward strand.
TCCGAGCACGGCATCGGAAATGGCGAACAGGATGGCGCCGGCCGCAGCGAGTTGTGCGGGTCCGGCGGCGAAACCGGTCTCTTGCCATCGGGCCATGGCGAGCCAGCCCATCAGGGTGATCGAAACGACGTAGGCAGCGACGGCGATTTGCAGCGGCCGGTTGCCGGGACGGACAAAGAGAAAAACGGCGGCACCGGTGACCAGGAAGGGCAACAGGAGAGGCAGGCTCGGCGGGTCGTCGAGGCTGCCGGCAAATGCGGTGATGTAACACCAGTGGGCGGACAGGAATGCGACCAGGCCCTGGAGGAAACGGTCGCGCAGCATCAGGAATACATCGCCGGCCAGTGACAGCAGCAATCCGGCAACGATCCAGTTGCGGTACATGATCGACTGCGGCTCCAGCAGCAACGCGAAGGCGATCACCAGCACCATCGTCGCCGGCTTCAGCAGCAGGTAAAGCTTGGGGCGCGCGGCGACGTGCGCGCCGATGCATGCGGCGGCCGACACCAGCACCGCAACCGCCAGGAAAGTCGTCATTGGAATGGCGTCGAACCGGATCTTTTCAGAAAGAAACCCGGTTCGACCCCTCTTCGCTAGAGCCCAAGCTGCCGCGCACCCTGGGAAAACACGATGTCGACAGGAATGCCTGCGTCGTTGAGCCGGTCGAGATCGGTCTGGAGGTGATCCGGGACATTGCCCATGGTGTCCATCAACGCTTTAGTGCCTTCGTAGTCGCCATCGCCCTGCAGCGTGAGGATGCGACGTGACAGGGCGTCGACGGCCTGGCGCATCGTTTCGAAGTTAACCCGGTAGTGACCAGCCTCGGTACGGTCGAAGGCGCCGGCCTGCTCGAAGAAGTTGAACCGCACCATGTTGGCACGTCCGTGGGCGCTGGAGGCGCCGAATCGCACCGAGCGGAAGATCCCTGCGAGGAACGTCGTGTAGTGATCCAGCAGCCGCTCTTCGGGCAGTTCGCCGTTATCGGTGAGCCAGGTAATCATCCACAGACCCAGCACGTCGGCCTTGCCTTCCTCGGTGGCCGAAGCCAGTTCCTGCAGCGCCTTGCGCACAGTGTTACTGCCGTCGATGGTGTTTTTGATACCTAAGCCATGCGCCACCTCGTGGAACATGGTGTTGGAGAAAAACGCATCGAAAGTAATGTTGTCACGTTGCTCCGGGTCGATCAGCACCTCGCCAATCGGCACCAGGATCTCGTCGAACTTGGCGCGCATGGCGTTCTTCAGCTGCAGCCGGCGCGTGCCCTTGGCCAGCTGCACTTCCTCGTCGTTGGGCAGGTTGATAGCAATGGTTTTGCTGCCGGCGTTGCTGTGGCCAGCGTAGTAGATCACTTCGTAGGCGTTGAGATCCGAATCGCTGCCCGGGCTTTCCGCCTTGTAAGGGGCGTCGACCGGCAGCGCCCGCTGTAACGCCGGCAGGAATGCCGCGAAACGCTGCAGTCTCTCGCTCCACGCCAGGTCCTTGAGCAACACGTAGGACTCGTAGGCCGCGCGGTAGCTGAACAACTGGTCTTCGTAGTTTTCGATTGCACCGATGACGACGTCGATCTGGTTGTCCTTCATGTCCAGCCAGGCCATGTCGCTCGGCTGGTAGTCGTCTGTTACCAGCGCCTCTGCCCGGAGCAGCAGGTACTGCTGGAAGCCGGGGTCCTCGGCCAGCCCCGCCGCCTCGCGCAGCAGCTCGGCAGCGTCTTCGAGCTGGTCCGCATAGGCCATGTGATAGGCATGGGTGTGCAGCTCGCCAGCCTCATTGCGGCGAACCAGTGAATACAGCCCGGTCTTGTCGGCCATGTCGGCCTGCTCGAATTCCTCGCGGGTCATGTCCGCGGGATAAAAGTTCGCACCCAGCGGCTTGGACCCGAAACCCGCCAAAAAGGGCTTGTCGCCGTCGAGACGATCCCACGGACCGTAGTTGATGCGGGCGAACTCGCGCGCCTCGTCAGCAACGTTCGACAGGAAGGGTTCACTCGGACCAAAGGCCTGCAGCCAGAACAGTTCGTCCATGATTTCCGAGGCTTCGATCAGCTTGCCGATCATCGCGCGCTGGTTGTCGGTCAGGTCCGAGAGGTCTGCCGTGAGTTCGACCGGGGCATAGATATCGAAACGCGACCCGGCGCCGGCCACCGGCCTGTATTCTTCCGTCGACCCGGCCGGTGCGGTGGTTTCCGCGGAAGCGGTGGCGGTATCGCCGGCCGGTTTGTCGGCACAGCCAGCGGCGAGAAACGCCAGCACAGCCAGGCTAAAAATACGTCGCAGTGTGTTCACTAGTCTTCTCCAGCGAGTTATCAGGTGTTGGCGAATCGAATTGTCACGTCGGGTATCCAGTTGGTCTGCCGCCGCGCCAGCCGGTCTTCGAGCGTTTCGGCATCGAAATCGGTATCGCCGGTGCTCAGCGGCAGCCCGCCGTCGTCCAGCGTGTTGACGTTGAGCACCGCGTAATCGGAGCCCTCGATCCGGCTGCGGGCAAAAATCATGACCCCGCAGCGGTTGCAGCGAAAAAACTTTGCCGTCTTCGTGCCGAATTCATAGTCGGTCGCCAGCGACGGGTCCTGCACGGTAACCTCCAGCCGGCTGTCGGGCCCGGAGGTGTACGCGGCTCCAAAGCGGGTGCAGTAGCTGCAGGTGCAGCGGCGCACCGACCACTGTTCGGGCGGGAACGGGGTCGAAAAAACGTAACGCACGCCGCCACAGTGACAGCCGCCGGAATAGCGTTCGGAACCGCCCACGGTTTCAATCCGTCGTGAGCCCGATCGAGTAACTGGTGGCCGGCAGCGCGCAGCCATCATCGAACTCGCAGGCCGCCGCTACCGCCGCGTTGGCGATTTCCTCGGCCGAATCGAGCCGATCGTACAGCACGTGCAGTGCGCCCAGCGCCAGGGTGCGGCCCGAACCCAACGCCCAGTAGCGGGCGTATTCGCTGACCGTACGATAGCTGTCCACCTCGAAGATCCCGCGCGGGTTGGCCACCAGCATTGCGAGCTGGCTGGATTCGACCGGCTGGTCTTTTTCTTCGTTGGTGTCGATGTGGTAGTCGGTCTTGATGATCGAGTGCAGCCGGCGCATCGTCTCGAAGATTGCGCCGCGGTCCGCGAGGTCAATCTGGGCGCCGTGGTTGCGGATCAGGCTCTCCATGATGTCCTGTGCTGCTGCCCAGCCGGCAAGCCCCAGGTAGTTGTCACCGATCTTCATGATCTTTTCGTGGTTGACGATGTATTTCGCCCCCAGCTGAAGCGAATCGTCGCTCTGCAGCGTATCGGCCGCGATGGCAGCCTCGCGACCCTTGCGTACGACGACAATGACAGACACGTCAGTTGCTTTCCGGCAGCATGTCTTCCATGGCGACCAGCGACTCGAGATCGACGCTGTCAATGCTTTCTTTCATCTCGTCGAACGGGATGTTCTGACCGTCGAGCTGCACCGTAAAACGATCAGAAACGAACACCATGATAGCGGCGATGCTCTGGTCGCCACTGCGATGCAGGCGTTGGAAAGACTTGTGGCCCTTGTAGGTAGTGGTTCTCTCAAAACCGTTTTCGTTTTCGGTGTCGATCTCGGTTTCGAATAACTCCATTCCCATCTTCGCGAGGCCGCTGACCGCACCCAGGTCGGTGATCATCAGGCTCATGCGCTTGTCGCCCTCACCGTACTCGGCGCGCGCCTTGGAGACTTTCACACCGAAACCGGTGCGCTCCGCTTCGTAGCCGGTGCGCCTGAGCCCGGCGAGTTCCTCGGGCAGGAGCGTCTTCAGCTGTGCTGCCGGCACCGCCTGCTTGCCGTCGGACAACGCTTCGCCGACCCGCTTCAGCGCGTCTTCCACGTCCTTGGGCGGATTGTCCGCCATCATGTCCTCGACCTTGTTGCGCGCCTCGTCGGCGACTTTTGCGGCAGCATCGTCTGTGCCTTTCGAGCAGGCGACCAGCGCCAACGCGATGAATCCAGTCAGTAAAAGTTGCCTCATTGTCTCAACCCCGGTGATGCATGCGGCGCCGCTGGCGCCGTTCGTTTAATTCAATGTGTCGGTGTTGCCGTCAGCCAGCGCCGGCGCCTTGTCGCGCAGCGCGATGATCTCGCTGACCGGCACCAGCCGGACGCCGCGGCGCTCGAGCCGCGGCAGCTCCCGTTCGAGCACGGCCATCGTAGCAGGATAGGGATGCCCGATCCCGACCGCCTGACCCTGTTGTTCGGCGACGGCCAGCAGCTGTTCCAGCCGCGCGGTGACCTGGGCCTCGGTGGCCTGTTCGTAGTCGAGAAAGACATCGCGACGGGTTGCCGCCACGCCCTGCTCACGCGCCATGGCCAGTGCAACGCTCTGCTCGGTCGTTACGCTGTCGATGAAGAACAGCCGGCGATCGCGCAGGTCGTGCATCAGCCAGGTCATATGACCCGGGTGGCGGGTAATCAGGCTGCCCATATGGTTGTTGACGCCGCTGACGTGCGGCACTGAATCTATGCCCTGCAGGAGCGCATTGGTCACGCCGGCGCGGGTGGTATCCAGGGCGATGCCCTCGTCGCCGACCGGCCGTTCGGGATCGAGTGGCTGCATCGGCAGATGCAGCAGGATTTCCTTGCCGCGGGCATGCGCGACCTGCGCCATGGCCGCACCGTGCGGCGTGTTGGGAATGACCGCGCAGGCCACCGGGCCGGGCAGCGCAACCGCACGTTTACCCTCCGCATAGCGATAGCCGATATCGTCGATAATGATTGCGACCGCGGGTTGTGCGGCATGGGTGGTGGCCATTGCCGCGACGCCGGTCAGCAGCAGCCGGAGCAACAGCGTGCAGGTTCGTGTCACCGGACTGCGCTTTGCCGAATCCCACCGGTCTTGAGATGTCGCAACGCCTGGCGCAGCTGGTAGTCCTGGCGCAGCATCGACGCTGCTTCTTCCAGCCAGGCGCTGTCATCGATTTCGTCGTTGCCGGTGCTGGATAACTCGATATCGGGGGCTATGCCCATTTCATGAATGGAACGGCCCGACGGCGTGAAATAACGCGACGTCGTCAGCTTGATGGCGCGACCGTCGGATAGCGGCATGACGGTCTGTACCGAAC
>JAHEKH010000108.1 GCA_024638445.1 Gammaproteobacteria bacterium
TTCATGGTCGTCGTGACCCGGCGGGTTTTGCTGGGGATCCGGCTGGCGAGACGCTTCGATGACACCGAAGCCCTGGCGTTTTACACGACGCTGGCCTGGGCGCATTTCACTAACCTGGCCCACCAGCTCACCGCGGAGCTGTTGCTCGACAGTCTCGCCCTGGCGGTCAATCTCGTGCTGTGGATGGCGATCCTGTTCCGACCGCTGCCGGGAACGGAAATGCCGGCGATGGGCGCCCCGCCACACGCGCGCCCGGCACCCGCATAAGGTCTCGCGTGGCGGGCCGGCCCGCCCGCAAGCTGTTTCGCGATGGTCCGGCGGGTAATCCGGGTTCGGCGGCTCCCGCGCAGCGGCGCCCTAGCCGTGCGCGCCCCGCCGCAGACGCGCCTGGAGGCGCCTCAGCGTCTCGCGGGGTCGCGTGACCAGGTTGCCCAGCCGTCGCAGGTAAAACCGCAGTCCAAGCCAGGCATGCGCGAACCAGGCGCGGACCCCGGCACGCCAGCGTTTCCCGGCTGTGCAGCGTGGGCCGAACCAGGGGTCGAAACCCCGGGCCTGCATCGCAGGGCCGGCAAGCTGTTCTATCGTCACGCCCTGCCAGGCCGCCAGCTCTTCACGCCAGCCGGTCACGCGGCCAGCTTCCGGCGGCTTGCCCGCCAGCCGGTGCAGCTCGCGCTCGGCCGGCGCTACCGCGAACTCACCCGTTGCGTCGGTGTTCGCCGCGGCCCCCAGGAACCCCAGCGTCTCGTTCACGATGGCGTCTGTATCGCCGACGAGCGCTTCGTACGCTACCTCCAGCAGCGGCAGCCCCTGCAAGCGTTTTTCGTCAGCGAGGGCCAGGTAACGGGTCCAGGTGCGCGCGATATGAACGACATCGCCACGCCCCATCGGCTCTCCTGGAAAATAGGGCCGCTCGGCGTTAATCATCGAACTCGCGACACCACGAACGTCACGATAAACGTGAACGAAACAGCATTCGGCAAACAACGCCTGCAGCTGGCTGGTGTAGTGCAACAGCGCTCCGAGCTTGTAGACGGCCACGGCGGGACGCCGCCCCGCGTAACGCTCGGCCAGCGTCTCCAGGATACCCGCGATACCGCCAGGTGCCGCCGCCAGTACGGCACGATGGTCTTCATCCGAAAGGCCCAGCGCCGCGTACTGGCGGTCTTCGCTGAACAGATCCTCGAGCTTTTCCTCGTCCATTGTTCGGACCGCCGGGTCGCCGGCCAGCAGCAGGATCTCCGGCAGGCGCAGTTCCGGCAACACCACGACGTCGGCCGTAGCGGTTGCCAGCCGGTGCGCCAGCAACGTCGAACCGGACCGCGAGACATAGACGAGAAACGCAAGTCGCATCAGCGGCTCCGCATGACGCGGGTCACGACCAGCCAGAGCTGCCAGGCGTTCAGCACCAGCACGCTGAGCGTTGAGACGACCGCCGCACCCAGCGGACCGGCCAGCGGTATCGCGATCAGGTTGCCGGCGACGTTGACAGCGGCCATCACCGCCATGCTGAAAGCAAAGGCTTTTTCTTGCCCCGCCATCAGCAACGCATAACCGACCGGACCGGTGATTGCGTTGAGAAACTGCCCGACCGCAAGGACCTGCAAAAGCGGAGAGCCGGCGACAAAATCCGAGCCGAATAACCCCATCAGCCAGGGTGCCGCCAGCAGCATTGCCAGAAAGACCGGTAGAGCACCGGCGCCCGACCAGCCCGTGACACGCCAGAAGATGGTGCGAAACGCTGCCTGACGGCCGGCATGAAACTCGCGCGCCAGCATGGGCGCGGCGATCACGTTGATAGCGCTCAGCACGAACACGTTGAGCTGGGCAATTCGATTTGCAGCGTTGTACAAACCGGTGCCGGACATACCGTCCATCACGCCGAGCATCAGCACGTCGGTGCGGTTGATGACCGCCTGGCTGAGACCGCCGAGCAGCATCGGTAAGGCGATAGCCATCCACACTTTTGTCTGGTACTGGGTCGTGGCACCGTGGATTTCGGGTGGCAGCTTCGATCGCAGCAGGTATCCGTTGGCCAGCGTCACCGCCAGCAAAACCACGGCATAGGCCGTCATGGCTGCAAATACGTCCCGCAGACCAAGCGCGATGACAATGGCCAGGACGAAACCGGGCAACAGCACCTCGTCGGGAACAATGCTGGCGACAACCCGGTGCAGTCCCTGCAGCGAGCGCTTCCCCATGTGGAGGATTACCGCGAGCGGCAGCAGCACGGCGGCAAAGCGACAGCCGGCGGCGACATCGACCGGAACTGCCGGCAAGACGCTGATTGCCAGGAGCAGCATCGCCGCGGCCAGCCCCCCGGCCAGGGCCAACTGGTGACCTCGCCACAGGACGCCCCGCAGCAGGGGCCACTGCGCCGATTCCGTGTATTCGTTGATTAACCGCATGATCGCGGTCGTCCAGCCAAGCGGCGCGAGTACCAGCAGCAACGCCGTGAGCGACAGCCCGAAGCTGAAGATGCCGTATTGCGACGGGCCGAGCTGGCGACCGAGAACGGCGTTCATGGCGAACAGCAGCGCCACACCGGCAGCGCGACCGGCAAAGGCCGTCATGGCCCCACGCTTCAGGTCGACGGCCGCGCCGGCTGACAGGCTCACCGGCTCAACCGCGGTCGGCGGCCGTGAACCACTCGACGGTACGTTTCAGGCCTTCGTCCAGACCGGTCTGTACCGTCCACCCGAGGCGCTCGCGTGCCCGCGTCGTATCGGAAAAATTTCGCCGCACGTCACCGGTCCGGGCTGCGGCATTACGCACCTCCGGTCGCGCGATACCGGCCGCCTCGAGTACCGGGAGCAGGCGTTCGACGAGTTCACCGACCGACGTTTCTGCGCTGGTGGCAATCTGGAACAGGTCACCGGCAAGCTCATTGTTGTTCGCCGCCAGCAGGATGGCCTCGACGAGATCGTCGATGTAAATAAAATCCCGTGTCTGCCCGCCGTCCCCGTAGATTTCCAGCAGCTCGCCTTGCATGGCCTGGCGGATGAACTTTGCAACGACGCTTTGCTTGTGACCTGAACGCGGCCCGTAAACGTTGCCAAAACGCAGCGCCACCGTGCCGACCGCATAGCTGCGGGCATAGGCCGAACAATAGCCTTCGCCGGCGAGCTTGCTGGCGCCGTAGGGTGATACGGGACGCGCGGCCTTCTCCTCGTGAATCGGGGGTTCGGTCTCGCCAACGGGCGCACCGCTGGAGGCGAACACGAAACGCCGTACCCGCGCGGCCCGTGCCGCCTCGAGGTAATTGAGCGTACCCATGACATTGACCTCACAGTCCAGACGCGGCGATTCCACCGACGGACCGACACCGGTATTGGCGGCGAGGTGGGCGATCACATCGATATCCGGGGTCACCCACTCCAGCGCGGCGCCGGCATCGCGGATATCCGCGGTGACCAGTTCGCAAACACCCTCGGCCAGGACGTCCGGCCGGGCCGGTTCGACAAAGTCGCTGACTTCACCGAGGTCGTCACGGGTACCGGTGGACAGGTTGTCGATGACACGGACGGCATCGCCCCGTTCGCGCACACGCGCGATCAGGCTGCTGCCGATGAAGCCGCAGCCGCCGGTAATCAGCCATCTCAGTCCCACTTGATATCCCGGCGGATCTTGTCTTCACGAATTTGCGCTTCGTGGCGCTGCACGAACTGCATGAGCTGCGCCAGCACCTCGTCGGTCAGGAAATGCGGTTCCAGACCCAATTCGAGCAGCCCGGTGTGGGCCGGGTTGTAGTAATGCTCTTCCTTTTCCTTGCGCGGGTTCGGGAATGAGCGGATCTCGACGTTCATTCCCAGCTCGTCGCCGACCCGCTTCACTCGCCCGGCGAGGTCGTTGACGCTGAATGTCTCGGTGAACTGGTTGAAGATACGCAGCTCGCCGGCATCGGCCGGGTTCTCGATGGACAGGCGCACGCAGTTGAGCGTGTCGCGGATATTGAGATAACCCCGGGTCTGCCCGCCGGCACCGTACACCGTTAGCGGGTGCCCGCAGACGGCCTGGATGACGAAGCGGTTGAGCACCGTCCCGAAAATCTCGTCATAGGAATAAAACGGCAGCAGGCGCTCGTCGGCCTGGTTCTCGTCGGTGAACACGCCGTAGACCGGGCCCTGCATCAAGTCCGTCACCCGCAAGCCCCACATGCGCACGTAGTACCACAGCAGATCGGTATCCATGACTTTCGTCGTGTGGTACAGGCTGCCGGCCTGGCGCGGAAACAGGAAGCGATCTTTGCGGCCTTTGTGCTCGATGTCCAGCCAACCCTCTTCGATATCGATATCCGGTGTACCGTACTCGCCCATCGTGCCCAGCTTGACGATGTGCGCATCCGGTGCGAACTCGCGCACCGCGAAAATCGTATTGGCGGTCACACCAAGATTGTTGTGCAACGTCAGGCTGGCGGCCCGGCGGTTGAGCATCGAGTACGGTGCGGCCGGCTGCTCGGCATAGTGCACGACCGCGTCGGGCCGGAACGAGGAAAACACCCCGGCGCAGAACTCCCAGTCGCACAGGTCGCCGATATGCACACCGATGCTGTTGCCGCTGGCCTCGCGCCAGAGGGTGGCGCGCTCGTGCAGGTTGGGCACGGCATAGAGCGGATCGACGTCTTCTTCGGTGGCCAGCCTGCGGCGCAGGTAATTATCGACGACCGCGACTTCATGACCGCGGGCGGACAAATGCATTGCGGTGGGCCAGCCCAGGTAGCCGTCGCCCCCCAGCACGAGGATTTTCATTTGCGGGATTCTTCCTTGTCGCCGGGCCAGTAGCGCGCATCAGGCCGGTGCAACCGGTCGAAAGCGTGCGGATCCAGCAGGCGGTGTTCGTCGAGAAAAGCTTCCAGCGCAGGACGGTCGAGTGCCGCCTCGTCGGAGGAAATGTAGGGGTTGGTGACTTCAGCGCTGATGATATTGCTGTAGTCGTAATCGATGTTGCTGTACAGCCCGCGAAATGCCGGCAGGATGGCATAGTAGCGGTCGAGCTCCACCGCCCGGCGGGTCTCCTCGCGGCTCATCAGCTCTTCGTAGAGTTTTTCGCCGGGCTTCACGCCGATTTCACGAATGCCGATATCGGACGGATCGAGTTGGTAGACAGGCGCCAGCTTGTCGATCATCACCTGCGCGAGGTCCTCGATCCGGATTACTGGCATCTTGGTGACAAACACTTCGCCACCGCGGGCAACCCGGGCCGATTCGATGATCAATCGCACCGACAGCGCAACACTCATCACGAAGCGTGTCATGTCCGGATGCGTCAGCGTAATGGGGCCGCCCTTTGCGATCTGCCGGTGAAAGATCGGGATCACCGAGCCGTTGGAGCCCAGCACGTTACCGAAGCGGGTCGAGGCAAACACCGGGCCACCGTTGCGCCGGTGGCCGGCTGCGGCAGTCATCAGGCGTTCACCCATGAGCTTGGAGGTGCCCATCACGTTGGTCGGGTTAACTGCCTTGTCGGAGCTGGTAAAAATGACTTTTTCAACGCCGGCATTTTCCGCCGTGGCGATAATGTTCTGAACACCATGGATATTGGTTTGCACGGCATCGAACGGCGACCGTTCGCACAGCACCACGTGCTTCAGCGCCGCGGTATGAAACACGATGTCGACTTCACGCATCCGGTCGCCCAGCGATTCCCGATCGCGAATATCGGTCACATAAAAACTGGCGCGACGGTCCTCGATATATTGCTGATCGAGAAAAAACAGCTCGCTCTCGTTGTTGTCGATGCCGATGACGGATTCGGGCGCGTTGTCCTGCTCGGCCAGCAGCACGCTGACCAGTTCGCGGCCGACCGTGCCGCAGGCACCGGAAATCAGGATCTTCTTGTTCTTCAGGTGCTTCATGCGGCCTCCCGGGCCCGTACCAGGAAATCGGCGAAGAATGCGGCAATCACGCCGGCAACCAGCCCCAGCACCACGCCAAGTGCCACCATCGGCAGCCGCTGCGGGCGGACAAAGTTGTCGTCGTCGGAACGCACCGCCGGGTCGATGACCTTGAATGAGTATTCGTCGCGGGTGTTGGCCAGCATCCGGTTGCTGATCTGCGACTCGATCAGGCGGTAGATGGCCGCCTGCAGCTCCACGATGCCGGTCTTCTGCAGCTCGCGCTCGAGGTAAAACACGTTGCGGTCCGCTTCGTCGATGGCGCGCTCGCGCATCGCGGTGTTGACCCTGTCGACCAGCGCGTTGGCCCAGTCGGCGGACAGCTGTGGGTCCGTCCATTCGATCGACAACGTGACCAGCCCGGTCTTGGTGTCATGCGTGACCTCGCGTATGTCTTCGTCGAACAGCTCGTAGGCATCATCCATCGTGGGGATGTCATCGTCGTCGCGCCATGCACCCGCCGTCTCATCCCAGCTCCCGGCAAACAGCACCGGCAGCAGCGACTCGTCTTCAATGAACGCGGTGGTGAGCTGGCGCGATCGCAGCATGGCGACGGCCTCCTCTGTGTTGCCACTGCCTGGCACTTCGATACCCGCCAGGGAGGCAAGACCACCGAATTGCCCGGCCAGCGCGGCCAGCCCGCCGGCTGCCGGTTCGTCGATGACCGGGGCCAGCAGGACCTGGGCACGATAGACCGGCGTCATCAGGAACGCTGCAGCAATGGCGCCTGCGGCAACCAGTGTGGCGACCAGCACGATGGTCCAGCGCCTGCGCGCGAGCACCCGCCACAGATCGACGAAATCGATCTCGCGGGCCGGCACGGCAGCGACGGGATACGAGGTCACGACGGGATCGGGGCGGTCAGGCCGACGATCACTGGGGTTGTCTTGTTGGGTCAATGGTTTGCCGGCCTGTGGCGGTGGCCCCTGGATAACCGCGCAATTGTAAGAACCCCGCTGGGGCAGCGCAACATGGGCCCCGGGGCGGCCGATTGACCGGGCCGCCGGCAGGCCCTTAGAATTCCGCCCTCAACTGAAACTAGGGCGATTAGCTCAGCGGGAGAGCACTGCCTTCACACGGCAGGGGTCGCTGGTTCAATCCCAGCATCGCCCACCATTCCCTGGATTCCGGTCAATGCGCGCGGCCCGGGCGCGCTGGCGCGGCCCCGCACAGTCGGCCGCCGATCGGTTTGCGGGCCGAAGGCGGCCAAATGACTCGATGGACCCGACTGCACCGCATCCCGATCGCTGCTGCCGTGCTGGTCGCGCTGGCGGGGTGCGCAAGCACGCCCCGACCCAGCGGGCCCTGTGTCATCCTGGTGTCCCTGGACGGCTTCGGCTGGAATTTCCGCGAGGATGCCTCCACGCCGGTCCTCGATGCTCTGGCCGCCGGTGGCGTCGTGGCCGAAGCGATGCGCCCGGTTTTTCCGACGATGACTTTTCCTAACCACTACTCCATCGCGACCGGCCTGTATCCCTACCAGCACGGTATCGTCGACAACAGCTTTCCCAGCGAGGACCGGACCGGCTGGTACACGTTGAGCGACCGCACTGCGGTTGAGGACGGTCGTTGGTACGGCGGCGAGCCGATCTGGGTCACGGCAGAGAAAAACGGACTGACCAGCGCCGCCTTTTATTTTGTCGGCACGGAGGCGGCCATCGCCGGCGTCAGGCCGACTTACTGGCGGCACTTCGACGGCTCGGTGCCTGGCGAGGCGCGGGTTCGCCAGGCGCTCGAATGGCTGTCGCTGCCACCCGACGAACGCCCTCACCTGGTCACGCTGTACTTCGAGGACGTCGACAGCGCTACGCATGATTTCGGGCCGGGCTCGGCGCAGTCCGCGGCGGCCATCGAACGCGTCGACAGGTATCTCGGTCAGCTGACCCGTTCACCGGCGACATCGGGTTGTCACCTGGTCGTGGTTTCCGATCACGGCCAGTACGGTTTTAACGCCGATGCCCCACCGTTCGTGCTCAGCGAATACATCGATCTCGACGGCCTGGGGATTGTCGAACACCTGAGCTACCTGTCGATTTTTTTCGACGGCTCCGCCGTGGCGCGCGCCGCGGCGGTGCGCGATGCTATTAACGCACGCTGGCCGCACGGGCGCGCCTATCTGCGCGACGAAACACCGGCCCACTGGCGCGTGAACGGTCACCGCCGTTTTGGTGACCTCATCGTGATTGCAGACCCGGGCTACAGCGTCATCGCCGAACCGGGCGGAGACAGCCGTATCGCCGGAGCTACCCACGGCTGGGACCCGTCTTTCGTTCACATGCGCGGTATTTTCATTGCCAACGGACCCAGGCTGCCG
>JAHEKH010000109.1 GCA_024638445.1 Gammaproteobacteria bacterium
TCCGATGGCCTCGGGTTTCACCGCGCAAGTCGACAAAGAGATGACCCGCTTCGGCGGCACGGTTCATCGCGACAAGCTGGACGACTGGTATGCGCTGGCAAGCGAACAGCTGCTGACGCCAGGCTGGCGCGACTCCGACTTCGAGCGCATCCGCAACCGCATGATCAGCGCAATCAAATCCGACCTGGTCGCCAACAACGACGAAGAACTGGGCAAGGAAGCGCTGTACAACGTGATCTATGGCCCCGATCACCCCTATGGCTCGTTGAACCTCGGCACCGTCGAAGACCTGGAGCAGATGACGCTCGACGACGTCAGGGCCTTCTACACGCAGCACTACGTGCCGGCCAGGCTGACGGTCGGGCTTGCCGGCGGCTATCCCAGCGGCTTCGTGGCCAGTCTCCGTGACGACCTGTCGGCGCTGCCGTCCGGCCGCGGCGCCGAACGGCTGGCGCTTACGCAGCCGGCCATGCCGGAGGGCCACACCGCGCTGGTGCTGCAAAAAGATACGCCCGGGGTAGCGGTGTCGTTCGGTTACCCGATCGATGTCGTGCGTGGCGACGACGACTGGGTTGCGCTATGGCTGGTGCGCTCCTGGCTGGGCGAACACCGCAGCTCCAACTCGTACCTCTACCAGCGCATTCGCGCCGCCCGCGGCATGAACTACGGCGATTACGCGTACATCGAGTATTTTCCGCGCGGCATGTTCCTGACTCAGCCCGGTCCCAACGTCGGCCGGCAGCAGCAGATCTTCCAGGTCTGGATTCGCCCGCTGCGCAACAACAACGATGCGCATTTCGCGACGCGCGTCGCGGTTCACGAGCTGCAGAAGCTGATCGACGACGGCATTAGCGAGGAAGCCTTCGAAACGACCCGCAACTTTCTCGACAAGTTCGTCAGCCTGCTGGCCGCGAGCCAGTCACGCCAGCTCGGTTATGCGCTCGACAGCCATTACTACGGGACGCCGGCCTTTGCCGACTACGTCCGCGATGGGCTGGCGAAGCTGACTGTGGATGACGTCAACCGGGTAATCCGTCGTCACCTGCAGACCGGGAACATGCACTTCGTGTTCGTGACCGGCGATGCTGCGGATCTGGAGCAGCGGCTGGCGAGCAACCAGCCCTCACCGATCGAGTACAACGTGCCGAAGCCGGAGCTGGCCGAGGAAGATGCCATGATCGCGGAGCTGCCTCTGAACTTCAGCCCGGCCGCGGTGCAGACCGTCGCCGCGGAACGCATCTTTGCCGGCGATGGCGCCGAGGTGCTTGCCCAGGAGTGACCTGAACGCCCCCGCCGCTACGCGCGGCGGGGGCGACAGTTACTCGAGCCAGGTGGCCGGGGGCTGAAGGTAGCTCAGCTCCTTGTAGGTCGTATCGAACAGGTAATAGTCATCAGTCGCGCCGTCGCTGCGGACCTGGACCAGGAGCTGCCGTTCGTCGTCGCTCCAGTTGACGATGGTGTTGACGGTGTCCGCCAGCGCCTCGTCGATGGCCTGCTGACGCGACTCCCAGCGGGCATCGAAATACACGGTACGCAGGCCGTCGGCGGCGTACTGGTAGGCGATAAGGTAGCCGTACGACGTCTGCATGAGGCCGGCGGCGCCGGGTGACGGCGCGAGTCCATACTCGGGATCGATCAGCAGGCTGTCGTCGAGCACGCCGGTCGGCTCCATCAGGAACAGCCCCAGCTTGGCGTAGCGATCCGGCGCCAGCACCACCAGCCGGCGGTTGTCGGCATGAAAGCCGAGTACGTCGAACTCGCCGTCGCGATACGCCCTGATCTCGCGCCACTCGTCGTCTTCGCCGGCCCGGTAAAGCAGCCGGTGATTTCCGGCCAGGACATCTTCACCCTTGTCGATGGCCGCGCGCACCACGCCGCGGTTGTCCACGATCCAGCGATTGACCTGGTCCATGCCCGGAACGATCTTGCGGGATCGCCCGGTTTCGACATCGAGCAGGAACACTTCCGGAAAAACCCCGAAGGCGGGTACCCGCGAGACCAGCACTTCATTCCAGCGGTTAGGCAAGCGATGCAATAGCTGCGGTGCGGTCCCGGTAGCGCGATAGTCGCCGACCCCTCGGCGCCCGCGCTGCTCCTGCAACTTGCGGCCACCGGAACCATCGCGAAGAATGGTGTAGCTGCCGGCGTGGGCCGGCGCCATCGGGCCGGGTTCAGCCCCATCCTCGGTGGCCGCCGAGCGCTGTGCGATGCTGAACACCAGCCGGTTGTCGTTGACCCAGAAGAAACTGCTGACGCTGGCGTCACTGTATGCCGTGATGGCTTTCGCGCTGGCCCCGGATATTTCCGTCGTAACGAGGTTGTTTGTGCCGCCGGTATCGACCAGCGCGGCGATGTATTCACCGTCAGGTGACAGTCTGGGCGTTTGCGCAACCAATGGCGTCAGCCACATCAAGCCAAGCAGCAGACCCGGAACATACCTTGTCATCGATCGATCGCTCCCTGTTTCCCAGCCCGCTATGGCTTGATCGTTCCGTCGCGTTGCTGTGCCTCGACCTCCCGGTGGCCGGGCACCATGATCCGCGCCATGACGATGCCGATCTCATACAGCACGTAAACCGGCAGCGCCAGCAGCGTTTGCGAGATGACGTCGGGCGGCGTCAGGAACATGCCAATGACAAACGCCGCCAGCAGCACGTAGGCCCGCTTCTTCGCCAGCTGTGCCGGCGTGGTAAAGCCGGACCACACCAGCAGCACCGTCGCGACCGGCACCTCGAAGGCCAGACCGAAGGCGAAAAAAATCACCATCACGAAATCGAGGTACTCGGTGATATCGGGCATCACCGCCACGCCCTGCGGCGCCACCGCCTGCATGAAGCCGAACACCAGCGGAAATACGACGAAATAGGCAAACAACGCACCGGCGTAAAACAACAGCACGCTGGTGGTCAGCAGCGGCAGCACCAGCCGTTTTTCCCGGCTGTACAGCCCCGGCGCTATAAACGCCCAGGCCTGGTGCAGCAGGTAGGGCATGGCGATAAACACCGCGACCAGCAGGGTGAGCTTGAACGGTGTCAGGAAAGGCGCGATGACGCGGGTAGCGATCATCGTCTGGTTTTCCGGCATCTGCGCCAGCAGTGGACCGGCCACGAGGGTAAAAATCTTGTTGGCGAACGGACTGAGGGCGAAGAACACCACGAGAACGGCAATGATCATCCGCAGCAGGCGGCTGCGTAATTCAACCAGGTGCGAGATCAGGGTCGAGTCGTCTTTATCCCCGGTCATCTTCACTCCCTGCCGAGGAAGGGGGCTGCCGGGTTTCGGATGTGTTCGGCTGGTGATTGTCTTCGGGCGTGGACGACTGTTGTTCTTCTAACACCCGCTGCTCGCTGGCCTTGCGGGCAAGCTCTACGGCTTCGCGGGTTTCCTCGATCATCATC
Organism: Gammaproteobacteria bacterium; assembly: GCA_024638445.1. Classification (GTDB taxonomy): domain Bacteria; phylum Pseudomonadota; class Gammaproteobacteria; order Steroidobacterales; family JABDKV01; genus JABDJB01. The sequence goes on from JAHEKH010000109.1 coordinate 3,399, forward strand.
TCGCGCTGAATCTCGCGCTGCAGCCGGTTCATCGCCAGCTTCGCTTTACCCAGCCACAGCCCGGCGGCGTGCGCCACGCGCGGCAGGCGCTTCGGCCCCAGCACCAGCAGGCCGATAACAAAGATGAGGAAAAACTCCTGGAACCCGGCATCGAACATGAGTGATTACCGCCGCCGCGGCGCGCTGCTCAGGATTCGACGCGATCGCGGGTTTCGCTAGGGCTGGCCGCCTTGTCGCCGGACTCGTCGGTCAGCTGCGCGTCGTCGTCGACCTCTTTCATCGCCTTGCGAAAACTGCCCAGGGCACCGCCGAGATCGGAGCCCATGCTGCGCAGCCGGCGGGTGCCGAAAATCAGCGCCACGATCAGCAGCACGATCAGGAGTTGCCAGATGCTTATGTTGCCCAACATGTCTAACTCCGTGAGAGGACTAAGCAAACGAGAAGTATATCAGCCGACCTGTGACTACCAGTGTGACGCGGGTCATGGCGCAGGGCCGGGAATCGCGGCCGAAGGCGCCGCCACAGAGAGAGGCAGCGGCTGCCCGACACGCCCCCGCAGGCTGACCCGGGTCAGGCCGGGCGGGCCTCCAGCCAGAAGGTCACCGGGCCGTCATTAACCAGCGCGACCTGCATATTCGCCCCGAATCGCCCGGTTTCCACCCGCCTGACCTGCTTGCCCACCGCGGCAACCAGTGCCTGGAAGAGCCGCTCCCCTTCCTCCGGCGCGGCCGCCCGGGCGAATGAGGCTCGCGTTCCCTTGCGGGTATTGGCCGCCAGGGTGAATTGAGGCACCAGCAGGACTTCCCCGGCGGTATCGGCTACGCTGAGATTCATGCGGCCACCGGCGTCCGGAAAAACCCGGTAGCTGCTCAGCCGCTCGGCCAGCCGGACCGCCTCGGTTCCGGTATCGCCGCGCTGGACACCGACCAGCACCAGCAGACCGGTGCCGATGGTGGCCACCGTCTCTCCGGCGATATCGACGCGGGCCTCGGAAACGCGCTGAATCAGGCCAATCATGACCGCAGGATACCCGGTCCGTTATGTAGGATATTTCCTACAATTTGAATCAAAAAGAGCTTACACCGGCCGGGTCGCCCGCTGATACCGCGTCTAAGGCTTCTATGTGAAGCTATCGGTGTGTTCTTGGAAGGATCCGAAAACACGGGGAAGGCGACAACAAGTCATCCCATAGGACACTCGATCACACCTGCAAGGACGTGACTCCGGCCCCGGCCCCCTCAAAAGGGTCGGGGTTTTTTCTTGCCCATAAACTCCTTTGGGGCGGCTTCAGCCGCAATCACCCGATCCCCCGCCTTTGGCACACCCCCCCCTTTCTGAAATACTCCCAACAGATTCACGGGAGAGACGGCAACCATGCGACGACGCGATTTCCTGGCCGGCCTGGGCACCGGCGCGGTAGCTACCGGCCTGGCCGCCTGCACCCCACCCTGCGAACCCACCGCGACATCGTCGACCCAGTCCAGCCGCCGGTTCACCTGGAAAATGGTCACCACCTGGCCGCCGAATTTTCCCGGCCTGGGTACCGGCGCAACCTACCTGGCCAACGCCATCGAGCAAATGAGCGGCGGCCGCATCACGGTAAAAGTCTATGCGGCGGGTGAACTCGTCCCCGCGTTCGAAGCTTTCGACGCGGTATCCCAGGGCACCGCCGAACTCGGCCACAGCGCGTCGTACTACTGGAAAGGCAAGAGCGCCGCGGCGCAGCTCTTTTCCGCCGTGCCCTTCGGCATGAACGCCCAGGAACTGACGGCCTGGCTGTACCACGGCGGCGCCCTCGACCTGTGGCGTGAGACTTACGAACCGTTCAACATCATTCCCGCCCCGGCGGGTCACACCGGCGTGCAGATGGGCGGCTGGTTCAACAAGGAGATCAACAGCGTCGCCGACCTGCGCGGCCTGAAGATGCGGATTCCCGGTTTGGGCGGCGAAGTGCTGAAGCGCGCCGGTGGCACCCCCGTCAGCATGCCCGGCTCGGAGATATTCACGTCGCTACAGACCGGCAATATCGACGCTACCGAGTGGACCGGCCCCTACAACGATCTTGCTTTCGGTCTGCAGCAGGTCGCGAAGTACTACTACTACCCGGGCTGGCACGAACCCAACACGATCCTCGAGTGCCTGATCAACAAGGATGCGTTCAGCGAGTTACCCGAAGACCTGCAGGCGGTCGTCCTGCGCGCCAGCGACGCCGCCGCCCAGAATATGCTGGCCGAATACACCGCCCGCAACCACATCGCCCTGAAAACGCTGAAAGAGGAACACAACGTCGACCTGCGTCCTTTCCCCCGCGATGTGCTGGACCGGCTGCGCAAGCTCTCCGAAGAAGTCCTGCAGGAAATCGCCGCCACCGACGAGTTATTTGCCCGCGTCTACAACCACTACCGCGACTTCCAGACCAACGTCTCCGCCTGGCACGACATCTCCGAAAAGGCCTACTACCTCACGAAATAGTTGACACCAACCCGCTAACCCGGTCTTGATCGCATGAGCTCGAGCCCACTAATCCCGACGAGGATCACTACGAGCCCCCACAGGAAGATTTCCCCGCGCATCGGCAACCCGAGGTCACCCAGGATTAACCATGCGGCAAGCGCCACCCCACCACAGAGGTTGATGGCTATTGCACCCCCAAGCCCCAGCCCGGTCGATTCCCTGTCGCGACTGCGAGCTTCAACCATCAGCGCGATCCCGATCCCAAACAAAACAGCGCCAAGGATGCTGCGGTAAAAACCCGGTTCCGCTGATGGCAATCCCAGAAATTGCGTAAGTCCATCCGGAAACCAGATAAGCAGCACGCCGAGCGCGAGGTTGATAACCCCGTCGCACACCAATAGAGTCGTGCGGCTCACCGGTTGCTCATCGCGCTACAAGTCATCTATTCACCGAAGGTCACTGCCCGCCGTAGATGACGCCGGGGAGCCAGGTGGCGAGGGCGGGCCAGAGGGCCAGCAGGCACAGGGCGGCGAGCTGGATCGCGACGAATGGCATGACGCCACGGTAGATGTCGGTCGTTTGCACCTCCGGCGGGGCAACGCCGCGAAGATAAAACAGGGCGAAACCGAACGGCGGCGTGAGGAAAGACGTCTGCAGGTTGACGGCGATCATCACGCCGAGCCAGACCGGGTCGAGGCCCATCGCGAGCAGGACGGGGCCGACGATCGGAACCACGACGAACGTTATCTCGATGAAGTCGAGGACGAAACCAAGCAGGAACATCACCAGCATCACGACGATGACCGCACCGACGGTGCCGCCGGGCAGGTTGCTCAGGACAGCATGTACGGCATCGTCGCCGCCGAAGCCGCGAAATACCAGCGAGAAGACCGACGCGCCGATCAGGATCAGGAAGACCATGCTGCTGACGCGGGTAGTGGCACGCATGACTTCTCTCAAACGCGGCAGGTTCAGCTCGCGGCGGATTACGGCAATCAGCGTCGCGCCGAAGGCACCGACGGCGGCGGCCTCGGTGGGGGTGGCGAGACCCGCCATGATCGAGCCGAGTACCGCGACGATCAGCAGTACCGGGGGCAACAGGACACGCACCACCCGCACGGCCAGGGCGCCGGCGGGCATTGGCGCCTCGCCCTCGGCGCGGTGGGCCGGCATGGTTTCGGGTTTGAGGGCCGCGGCCAGCAGCAGGTACAGCAGGTAAAAGCCCACCAGCATCAGCCCGGGGATCAGCGCCCCGGCAAACAGGTCGCCTACCGACACCGTTTTCGGCGAGTAGATGCCCATGTCGATCTGGGCCTGCTGGTAGGCCGAAGACAGCACGTCGCCGAGCAGGACCAGCACGATGGACGGCGGGATGATCTGGCCCAGGGTGCCGGACGCACAGATGGAGCCGGTTGCGATGGCCGGATCATAGCCGCGCTTGAGCATGGTCGGCAGCGACAGCAGCCCCATGGTCACGACGGTCGCGCCGACGATTCCGGTGCTGGCGGCCAGCAGCACGCCAACCAGCATGACGCCAATACCCAGGCCGCCACGAAGGCGGCCAAACAGCATGCTGAGGGTGTCGAGGAGGCTCTCGGCGATCCGGGCGCGTTCCAGCATCACACCCATGAACACAAACAGCGGTACCGCAACGAGAATCTCGTTCGTCATCACGCTGCCGTAAATGCGGCTGGGGATGATATTGAAAAAGGTCGGGTCGAAATGCCCGGTCACGCTGCCCACCGCGGCAAATGCCAGCGCGGTGCCGGCCAGCGTAAAAGCCACCGGGTAACCGGCCAGCAGGAGCAGCACGACGGCCAGGAACAGTGCCAGCGGTAACAACATCAGAGCACGTCACCGTGACCCGGCTCGTCGGGGAACCGGCCGCTGCGCAGCGCCGCCGTGTTTCGTAGCAGGATCACGACACCCTGCAAGACGAGCAGCACAATCATCGCTACCAGCAGGCTCTTGCCCAGCGGCACAAAAGGAAACGGCAGACCGCCGGTTTCCGGCGAGCGCTCCGCCAGGCGCCAGGACTTCAGCGCGTAGACCGAACCGGTGTAGAGCAACAGGCCGCTGATGGGGAACAGCAGCAGCACCGTGCCGGCGATGTTGACCCAGGCACGCACCTTCGGCGCGGCGCCGCGGTAGAACACGTCGACGCGCACGTGTTCGTCGCGGCTCAGCGTGTAGGCGGCACCGAGCAGGAACACCGCGGCATGACACCAGGTGACCAGCTCCTGCATCCAGATGCGACCGAAGTCGAAGAAGTAGCGAAGGACGACCACGACCGTCGTCAGCAGCACCATGAAAAACGTCAGCCAGGCAGCCT
>JAHEKH010000022.1 GCA_024638445.1 Gammaproteobacteria bacterium
AGCAGCGCGCAACAGATCAGCAGGGCTGGACAGGCTCGGCTCACAATTCGGGTACTTCCACCGTCTTTTGACGTAATCTAGCCTCAGCGGCGCCCGAATTTCAAGGTATTTCTTTGTAAATAAGTAGCCTATCCGCTAAAGCTCACCCGTCTTGGCAGAGAATGCCTCCAACGCTCCCAGGCCGTTGGCGCCCTCGGCTGCCAGCGTCATCCGGCGGCTGTCCCCGTCAACCGCGAGAGTGATAGCGAGATCGGCGGCCGGGCCAGCGAGTCGCTCGGGCCATTCCACCAGCCAGACGGCACCGGGGGCGTCGTACTCGCGCAGACCCAGGGCTTCTGCCTCGGTCGCGCCGTTGATCCGGTAGAGGTCAACGTGAATCACGAGCACCGCATCCAGGGGGTAAGGCTCGACCAGCGTATACGTCGGGCTGGGCACCGGCCCGGTGGCACCCGCCTCACGCAAAAAACCACGGGACAGCGTGGTCTTGCCCGCACCGAGCGGCCCGATGAGATCGATTCGAAACGCCCGGTCGCCGGGCCGGTTGTTCAGCACGGCTTCCGCCAGGAGCCGGCCGGCCCTTACGGTCGCTTCTTCGCCATCCAGCCTCAATGCAGTCATCCCAGGTTCACCCAGGTTGCCAGGTGTGACAGTAAATCGCCGGCGGCCAGGCCACGTTCACCGCGGCGCGCCGCATCGTCGCCGGCGCTGGCGTGAACGAACACGCCGCAGCGCGCAGCCGCGGTCAGGTCGCCGGTTTGCGCGGCGACGGCCGCGATGATGCCGCTGAGCACGTCGCCCATGCCTGGCGAAGCCATGCCGGGGTTACCACGGTCGCAGATCCAGGCTGCCTCGCCCACGTGCCCCACCAGGCTGCCGGCGCCTTTCAGGACCACCGTTCCACCGAATTTTTCGAGCAGCCTGGCCAGCGCCACGAAGCGATCGTGCTGCACGTCGCCCGCACTGCAGTCGAGCAACCTCGCGGCCTCGCCCGGATGCGGGGTGAGCACCCAGTCCTCGCGTCGCAGCGGTTCTTCGGCCAGCAGGTTCAGTGCATCGGCGTCGACGACCAGCGGACGGCCGGACTCGAGCGCCGCCCGGAACAACGCCCTGCCCCAGTCATCGGTTCCCAGTCCTGGCCCGACGGCAATGACATCGGCGGCCTTCACCGCGTCTGTCATCTCTGCCGGAGAATCGACCCCGCGCACCATCAGCTCGGGCTGAGCGCCCAGGATCGCGGCGACGTGTTCGGCGTGGGTCGCCACGCTGACCCGGCCGGCACCGGTACGCAGCGCAGCCGCACCGGCCAGCAGCGCGGCACCGCCCATGCCGGTATTGCCGCCGATCACCAGCACGTGCCCATTCTGCCCCTTGTGCGAGGTCCGCGGCCGCCTGGGTAATGCGGCGACGACATGTTTTTCGTCGATGCGGCGACCCGCAGCCGGCATCCGCTCGGTCAGCTGGGCCGGGATTCCGAGATCGTCAAATACGATCTTGCCGACGTGATTGAAGGCATCGCCGGCGTAAAGACCCAGCTTCAACCCCACGAAGGTCATTGTCATGTCGGCGACAATCGCCGCGCCCATGACTCGTCCGCTGTCGGCATGCAAACCCGTCGGGATGTCAATTGCCAGCACTTCAGCGCCGGATGCATTGACTGCCTCGACCAGTTCACGTGGCGCGCCGTTGAGCGGCCTCGCCAGACCCGTTCCCAGGATGGCGTCGACCACGACGTCCGCCTTCTCCAGCATTTCGGGGGTCCATTCCTCCACGGTTCCCCCCGAGGCATGGTAGGTCTCCCACGCTACCTGCGCATCGCCCGACAGTTTTTCCGGATCGACCAGCGCGGCCACCCGGACCTCCATGCCCTTCGAGCGCGCGACCCGGGCGATCACATAGCCGTCTCCGGCGTTATTGCCCGCACCGCAAAGCACGAGCAGGGAGCGCGACCGGGGCCAGCGGCGCCGCAGCGCACGAAAGGCGGCTTCTCCCGCCCGGTACATCAACGTGTACCCGGGAATCCCGAGTTCTTCTATCGCCAGCCGGTCAAGCTCTCGCACCTGGGCTGCGCGGTATATCCTTACCGGCAGATTCTTGCTCATTACGCGCCATTATAGTCATGACGCGCGCCATGCCACGGGGTTAAATCTGGACAACATCGCAAAGCTACCGAACCGGATTCGCACCTGGGCGGCGGAACTGGGTTTCCAGCAGGCCGGTATCAGCGGGGTCGACCTCAGCGAGGACGAGAAATCCCTCGACCGCTGGCTGGAGCTCAGGTATCACGGCGAGATGGCCTACATGGCGCGGCATGGCCGGCGCCGCAGCCGCCCGGCCGAGCTGTGCCCGGGGACGCTCAGCGTGATTTCGCTGCGGATGGACTACTGGCCGGAAAACGCGGCCGACGCGCTTGCGACGCTGGAAGATCCGACCCGGGCCTACGTATCGCGCTACGCGTTGGGTCGTGACTACCACAAGGTGCTGCGCCGCCGGATTCAGAAGCTGGCTGACCGCATCGAGGCGGCAACGGGCAGCCTGGGTTACCGTGTGTTTGTCGACAGCGGCCCGGTTCTCGAAAAGCCGCTGGCCCGTAACGCGGGTCTGGGCTGGATCGGCAAACATACCAATCTCATCAACAGCAGGGCGGGCTCCTACTTCTTTCTCGGCGAACTCCTGACCGACCTGCCGCTGCCACCCGACGAACCGGCCAGCGAGCATTGCGGCACCTGCCGGGCCTGTATCGACGCGTGTCCTACCGGCGCGATCGTCGCGCCTTTCCAGCTCGATGCGCGACGCTGTATTTCCTACCTCACCATCGAGCTGCGCGACGCTATTCCGGAGCCTTTACGGCCCGGCATCGGCAACCGGGTCTTCGGCTGTGACGACTGCCAGCTGGTCTGCCCGTGGAACAAGTTCGCGCAGTCAACCGGCGAACCGGATTTTGCCCCTCGAAACGGCCTTGACGACGCTTCGCTGATCGAACTGTTCGGCTGGACCGAATCACAGTTTCTCGAGCGCACGGCCGGCACCCCCATCCGGCGCATAGGCTACGAGTGCTGGCTGCGAAATATCGCGGTGGGGCTGGGAAATGCCCCTGCCGGCCCGGCTGTCCGCGGGGCCCTGGAATTCCGCGCCGATCATCCCTCGGCGCTGGTACGCGAGCACGTGGCCTGGGCCCTGCGACAGCAGGACGAAAAAATGCCGTTATGAGACCCAGGTCTTTGGCGGGACGAATTAAATTTAACCATAATGGTATGCCAGTATGTCTAAAAAGAGCGTCAACCTGTTTCGCGCCGTCGAGAGCCCCTACCTGGTGGGCAATGACGGTGGCTTTCGGATAGCCGGTCAGCCGACCACGCCGCCAGACAACTTTGCGTTGTCAAAAAAGGCGGCACGCCGTGAACTGCAGACCTGCATCGAGCAGCTGCGTGACCAGCAACGCAAGCTCTATGCACACAACAAGTGGGCGCTGCTGCTGGTGTTCCAGGCGATGGATGCTGCGGGCAAGGATGGCACGATCCGTCACGTCATGTCGGGCATCAACCCGGCCGGCTGCCAGGTCTTCTCTTTCAAGCAGCCCTCCAGCCAGGAACTCGACCACGATTTTCTCTGGCGCACATCCCGCAACCTGCCCGAACGTGGACGGATCGGGATTTTCAACCGCAGCCATTACGAAGAGGTCCTGGTCGTACGGGTCCATCCCGAGTATCTCGGGGCGCAAAACCTCCCGCGGACTCCGGACCTCGATACGCTCTGGAGCGAACGCTACGACTCGATTCGTCACCACGAAAAACATCTCGCCCGCAATGGCACTGCGATCTTAAAGTTCTGGCTCAATATCTCGCGGGAGGAGCAACGCCAGAGATTTCTTTCGCGGCTCAACGAGCCCGAGAAAAACTGGAAGTTTTCATCGAGCGACGTACGCGAGAGAGGCTACTGGGACGACTACATGGTGGCCTACGAGGACGCGATTAACGCAACCACGAAACCCTGGGCGCCCTGGTATGCAATCCCGGCCGATAACAAGCACTACATGCGTATGACTGTCGCGCGCATCGTGCTGGCGACGCTGGAGAGCCTGAACCTCAGCTACCCCGAAGTGGACGGTGACCGGCGCGGCCGCTTCGACGAAATGCGCAAGCTGCTGGAGAACGAACAGTGAAAAGCACGCTGACTTCCGACACGCAGCGCCAACGCCAGCCGTTTTACGCCGACTCGAGATTCGCGTCCCTGCGCCTGCTGCGCGGTGTCGCTCCGGAGTCCATCGAGATGCACCTCGAAGACTGCGAGCAAATCACGCTGAAATCCGGCGAGCTGCTGCTCGCCCCCGAGACTCCCAATACCAATGTGTATGCCATCCTCAGCGGCAGCCTGACGGTGCACTTGCTCAGCGCCAGCGAACAGGCGCTGGTCACCCTGACCCAGGGCTCCTGCGCTGGCGAGATGTCAATTATCGAGGAGGCGCCGCCATCTGCATGGGTCAAAGCCGCCGAAACAACGCAACTGCTGGTACTCGACCAGGCTACGACCTGGGAAATGATCAATACCTCGCATGCTTTCGCACGCAACCTGCTGGCCATCCTGTCGGAACGCCTGCGCGCGGACAACGAAGTGATTGCGGACAGCGAGGGCGTGCTTCGCCAGTATGAACGCAACGCGATGACCGATGCGCTTACCGAACTGTTCAACCGTCACTGGCTCGAGGACATGTTCCGGCGCAAGCTGCAGCGCTGCGAAATCGACGGCCAGGACGTCTGCATGGTCATGCTGGACGTTGACTACTTCAAGGATTTCAACGACGAATATGGCCACATCGCAGGGGATCACGCGCTGTGCACGGTTGCCGATGCCCTGCGCCAGTATTTCCGGCCGACGGACATGATTGCGCGATACGGCGGTGACGAATTTGCCATCATGCTGCCCGACACGCAGCTGGACCAGGCGCTCGAGATTGCCGAGCGGGTGCGGGCTGCGGTTGGCGGTGACCCGGGAGAGCGGGTCGGCCCGAACGATGGTGCCGGTGTGACGGTCTCGATCGGTGTCGCCGAACGGATTTCTTCAGACACGCTGGAAGTGTTGATCAACAACGCAGATGCTGCGCTATACCGGGCCAAGCTTGCCGGACGCAACTGCGTCGCGCACTAGCTCTTCGCCAGGTCGACCTCGACATTATCGATCAGGCGTGCGCGGCCCAGCCGTGCTGCGGCCAGTATCACCAGCTTGCTGGTTTCTGCGGCGGGTTCGGCAAGATCGGCCGCATTGCGAATTTCAACGTAGTCCGGCATGAAGCCTGCCTGACGCAGTCTGTCCATGGCGTCCCTGCAGAGAGCATGGTAGTCGCTGTTGCCGTTTTGCAGCGCAGCCGCCGTTTCCCGCAGAACCCGGTTCAGCAGAGGCGCAATCCCGCGTTCGCCCCGGTCGAGGTAACGGTTACGAGAGCTCAGGGCCAGCCCGTCCGCTTCGCGCACCGTGGGTACGCCCACGATCTTGACCGGTATATCGAGATCTTTGACGAACCGGCGAATCACGACCAGCTGCTGATAGTCCTTCTTGCCGAAAACCGCTGTGTCCGGCTGTACGATGTTGAGCAACTTGGCAACAACCGTCGCCATTCCGTCGAAGTGACCGAGACGGTGCGCGCCACACAGCAGGTCGCCCAACGCACCGACCGACAGACGCGTGGCGCTCGGCCCATCCGGGTACATCTCATCGACTCCGGGAGCAAACAAGAGGTCGCAACCCGCAGCCTCGAGGGCAGCGCTATCGGTTTCCGGCGTGCGAGGATAGGCTTCGAAATCCTCGCCTTCGCCAAACTGCAGCGGGTTTACAAAAATGCTGGCTATGACTTTATCGGCCTGCGTTCGTGCAGTCCCGACCAGGCTCAGGTGACCTTCATGAAGGTTTCCCATCGTTGCCACGAAGGCAATGCTGAAGCCGTCATCCCGCCATCGCCGAACGAGCCGGCGCACGGTGCCGATTTCAGTCGTTGTGATCACCGGTTCAGTCGAAGCAATGCTCGGGAGCCGGATAGCTGCGGTCCTTGACCGCCTTGACGTAGCGCGACACCGCATCGGCGCAATTGCTCGCGCCATCCATGTAGTTCTTTACGAAGCGCGGCAGACGGCCCATGGTGATATCGAGAATGTCGTACAGCACCAGTATCTGCCCGTCGACCTCGGGCCCTGCACCAATACCGATCACCGGCACGTTGACCGCCTCGGTAATCGCGTGGCCGAGCTCACTGGGAATGCATTCGAGCAAAACGATGTCGGCGCCGGCATCTTCCAGCGCCTGGGCGTCATCGATCATGCGCCGGGCCGCGTCCGATTCACGCCCCTGGACTCTGAAGCCACCGATCTTGTGGACAGACTGCGGCGTCAGGCCGATGTGTGCACAGATGGGTATGTCGTTGGCTGCCAGCGCGCGGACGACATTGAGCTGATTGACACCGCCCTCGAGCTTGACCATTTTCGCCCCGCCCTCCTGCATGAGGCGCGCGGCGTTCTCCATCGCCTGGCCACGGGTTGCATAGCTCATGAACGGCATGTCGGCAATCAGGAACGGCCGCCACAGGCCGCGGGAAACGGCACGGGAGTGGTAGGTCATGTCATCCATCGTGACCGGCACCGTCGTGTCATGCCCCTGGATGACCATGCCCAGGGAATCGCCGGCCAGCACCACGTCCACCCCGGCAAGATCGACCAGCGCAGCGAAGCTGGCGTCATAGGCCGTGATACAGCTAATGGGGACATCCTCGGCCTTCATCTTTCGCAGCGTGGAAAGGGTGACCGGTGGGGTTTCACGTGCGCGTTTTTCGAGGTGCTTGTACATCGGATCCTCTTACGATCAGCGATTGAGTTCGGCCGGGCCGGGATTGAAGAAATGCCGGCCCGGGCGCAGACCGCGGAGCTGGTCCAGCAGGATTGCATAGCCGCTGTCGGTTCCGACCAGGTCAATCTCACCGGTATTGACGATCAGGACCGAGCTGCGGTCGAAGTGATGAAAGAACCGGGTGTAGGCCTCGCTGACCCTGCTCATGTATTCACGGGTGATCCCCTGTTCGTAGGCGATCCCGCGGGTCGATACCCGACGCAACAGCACGTCGGCCGGCGCCTGCAGGTAGACGACGAGGTCCGGAACCGGCGCATCGATTGCCAGTTTCTCGTAGACGAGGTCATAGAGCCCCAGCTCGTCGTCATCGAGATTCAGCTGGGCAAACAGCCGGTCTTTCTCGAGCAGGAAATCGGTGACCCGCACCGGCTCGAACATGTCTGCCTGGCGCATCGCCTGGTACTGACGAGCCCGCTGGAAGATGAAATAAAGCTGCGTCGGCAGCGCGTAACGCCGCGGGTCCCGGTAAAAGCGCTCGAGGAACGGGTTGTCCTGCGGTTCCTCGAGTACCAGGTCGGCCTCGAAGCTCTCGGCGAGCCGCTTCGCCAGCGTCGTCTTACCGACCCCGATCGGACCCTCGACCGCGATATACCTGGGCTGCCAGCTAGTCACCATCCCCCCTGCTACACAGCTTTCTCAGCTGCGAACAATCCAACGCCTGCAACAATGCGCTGACCCGGCGGCCATCCGGCAGGCGTAGCTCCGGTGCCAGGTCGGTCAGCGGACGCAGTACGAAACAACGCTCGGCCAACCCCGGGTGTGGCAGCGTCAGCGCATCCCCCTGCCGTACCGTATCACCATGGAGCAGCAGGTCCAGATCAATACGCCGCGGCCCCCATTTTGACCCGTCGCGGGACCTGCCCAGGCGTAGCTCCAGCGACTGGAGTGCGCTGAGCAGGCTTTCCGGCGCCAGCCGCGTCAGCAGGGCGGCGGCCGCATTGACATAATCCGGCTGATCGCTGGGTCCCATCGGCGGGCCGGCATACAGCGGCGAAACCGCCACGAGCCGGGTCGAGTCCATTTCCGCAAGGCGCGCAAGCGCCAGTTCCACCTGGCGCTGCGGGTCATCGAGATTACTGCCGGCGCCGACATACGCCGGCACCCAGCTAGCCGGCATCGGTTGCCTGGCCGCCACGCCGCCGGCGCGGGCGACGCCTGCGCTTGCGTGAGCCGGATTTTCCACCCCCGCCGACATTGACCGCTGCCGCCTGTTCCTCGGGGCTCATCGTCTGCAGCGCGGTCCAGAATTCACCGACCTCGGGATCTTCCTCGCCGGCCTGGATTCGCAACAACAGGAGATCGTAGGCAGCCCGGAAACGGGGATGCTCGAGCAGGCCAAGCGCCCGACGCCCGGTTCGCTTCAGGAACCTCGCCTGCAGGCAGACAATTTCCCGTACCGGCATCCCGAGCCGGCGGGGAATAGCAACGGAGTCCTGCTGCTCGGCGAGTATCTCGTCAGTTGCCTGGTGCAGCCAGAAGACGTCGCCATGACGGTTGTTTCGTATGGCGGCCACGCGCTGCGTGACAGGACCCCACAGGAACACCGCAAAAAGGAACACCGGCGTTATCGGTTTACCGGCGTGATAGCGCTCGTCGGTGTTCTGCAGGGCGTGGGTCAGCAGCTGCCTGAACGAAGACGCTCCGTCCATACGCATACAGTCGACTGTTGCCGGGAAGAGATAGTGCAGAAGATGGTGCCGGTCGAGCATTTCGAAGCTGGAATGCGCCATGCCCGACATGAACAGCTTCATGACTTCCTCGAACAGCCTGGCCGGCGGGACGTCGGCGATCGTTGGCGCCAGCTCAGCCAGCGGAGACTCGGTGTCGGAATGAATGTCGAATCCGAGCTTGACGCTGAAACGAATTGCCCGAAGCATCCGAACAGGGTCTTCGCGATAGCGCGCCTCGGCGTCCCCGATCATGCGCAGTACACCGTCCTGGATGTCCTGCATGCCGCCGGTGTAGTCCCAGATCGAGAAATCCTCGATGTTGTAATAGAGGGCGTTTGCCGTGAAATCGCGCCGCCAGACATCCTGATCGATAGTGCCGTAGATGTTGTCGCGGAGTATCCGCCCGGCATCGTCCGTCTCGACACCGTCTACGCAGTCATCCCGGAACGTGGCAACCTCGATGATCTCGCGGCCGAAACGCACGTGCGCCAGGCGGAAACGTCGCCCGATGAGACGGCAGTTGCGAAACAGCTCCCGCACGTCCTCGGGCCGCGCATCGGTCGCCACATCGAAGTCTTTCGGCTCCTGGCCCAGCAACAGGTCCCGCACCGCACCCCCCACGAGGAAAGACTGGTAACCGGCTCGATTCAGCCGGTTCAGCACCTTCAGGGCGTTGCGGGAAATATTGGCGCGCGAGACGGAGTGCTCCGGGCGCGGTATGACGAGAGGCTCTTTCAGGCTGTCCTCGGGGTAATAATGGGTGGCTACCGGTTGGGCCGGTGAAAAACGGGCCGTATAATAACACCCTCGTCCCGGAAACCGGGACCGGCCGGCACCTCAGGCTCCCTTCGTCTAGCGGTTAGGACATCGCCCTCTCAAGGCGGGAACACGGGTTCGAGTCCCGTAGGGAGCGCCATCGGCCGAACTCACGACGATTTTGGGGCTCAAAAGCACTATGAAAATTGCCGCCCTGCTGCTGACGCTCGCTTTTGCCACATCCGCCGGTGCCATGCCGCTGGATAAGGTCCGGGCGCTGGCCGATGCGCCCGCTACCCGCGATTCGGAAAAACGCCTGGAAGAGGCTGTCCTGGAAATTGGCCGCACGAAGCGCAACGATGCCGCCCACGCGCTGCTGGAGTCGCTGGCAGATCGCCCGCCACAGGTCTGGATAACTCACGAAGAAGGATCCGCCCAGGTGCCGTATGTCGATGTCGCCGCTACCGCGCGTTTTGTCTTGCGCAGCTGGCGGCGTTCCGACGCAAAAGGCGCCGCGCTGGCGAAGCTGCGGGCCCTCGACCCGGCGCTGATCGAAAAATACCTCGCCGGCGATGCCGACGAGCGGGCCGGCATACTCGATGCGCTTGACGATGCGCCGGCTGACTCCCTGTTGACGTTACGCAATGCAGCGATCGACCGTGTAACCAAAGCCGATGGCGGCAAGCTGGCGCAGGCGCTGGCCGGCCGCCTGGCCGACCGTGAACTGCAGGAATCGGTTTTGAGAAACGGTACATCTGCAGTGGTGTTACGTGCCTTGCCTGAGCTTGCCCGGACTTTCGGCCCACAGGCCGCTCTGGCGATGCTGGAAACGGCAATGCGCCGTGATGAACTGGCTTCCGCGGCATTGTTCCAGGTCGGCGCGCTCACCGAAAAATTGCCGGCTGCAGAAAACCGGGTCTGGCAGGCGCTTGGCGACCCGCGGCTGGGCGCAACTGCGGCAACGATTATTGCCCGCTCGGCTGACCGCCATGCCATAGAACAACTGGAGCTGCTGGCTACCGGCGATGAACCGCTCCAGCGCCAGCACGCCTTGCTGGCGCTGCGGCTGGGCGGCCACCGCTGATGCGCCGTCTTCTTGCACTGGTTGTCGGGCTGGCGACTATGCCTGCGTATGCCGATTGCAATTTCGACAACAGCGGCACGATCAGTAACCCGGACGATCCCGCCTGCCGCGATACCCAGCTCGTATTCACGGAAAATAATTCCAGCGGCAACAACATTGCCCTCGGCTATGCGCCACCAGTTCCTGTCGACAGCCTGACCGCGGTCGATGGGTTTCGGACCTGGGATTCACTGCATGCCCGCCACCAGGAACTCGCCCTCGGTGAGACCCTGGCCACCGGTACGGTGGTCGGCCAGACCCGTGCCGGGCGTGAGATCTGGGCCTACAGCGTCGGAGACAGTGACAGCGAGACCCTCGACGGCCGTACCGAGGGCGCGGCGATCGTCAATGGCGGTATACACGCTCGCGAGTGGCAGTCACCGGAGGTGCTGACCGGGCTTTACGAACAGCTGGTGGAAATGGCTGACGACACCTCGGTGGGCCAGTTCCTTCACGACAATTTCAATGCGGTTCTGATTCCGGTACTCAATATCGACGGCTTCATCCAGACGCAGAACTTTCCAACCCGGGCGACCGCGGATGCGCGGCAGCCGCGCGACGGCCGCATGCGGCGCAAGAATCTGCGCAACCCCTCGGGCTCGACGATCGATGAAGACCTGAACACGACGGGCGACAGTTTTTTTGGCGTAGACCTGAACCGGAACAGCATTCACGGCTGGGGGCTCAACGGCGGTTCGAGCAGCAATACCATCAGCCTGGTGTATCGCGGCACCAGCGCATCCTCGGAACCGGAGATCCAGGCCCTGCGGACGGCAACCGAACTCGGGCCGGCGAACCGGCTCCGTCTCGGCATTGACGTGCATTCGTTCACCCAGATCTATTTCACGCCAATGACCGGTAACGTCCGCCGTGACGACATCACCGAGACCCTGGCAACCCGGATGCGTGCGGTTACAGGATTGAAATACCGCTTCGGCCCGGACCCGGTCGCTACTTTCGGCATTGGTACCGTCGCCGATTATTTTGCCTACGAATTCGACGTGCCGGCCTGGACGCTGGAAACCGAGCCACTGAATGGCGGCCAGGATTATGGCGGCACCGGCGCGAGCCACAGCGGCTTTGTCCTGCCCGACAGCGAGATCGCCCGGGTCCGCGACGAACTCGCGGAAACCATGATTCTCGGTTTTTACCGCCAGAGCGGGCCGGCCCACGCCGAGGCGGTGCAAATTACCAACGTGGTGCGCGACGAAATTGTTTACGAGGCGCGCTGGGTCGCGGACGGCGACGGACGCCGTCTCGATGTCGTTACTTCGCGCGCGATCATACCCAGCGAAGATCACCGGATCTGGGTCGGGTTCAATAAACCGATGCGATGGTTCGACGACACCGGCGCCCTGGCCAGCTTTCCCGGTCAGACCAACCGTTTCGAGAGGCTACTGTTCCAGGCGCCAGACGAATCATTCACTTTTAGCTGGCTCGGCAACAACACCGAACCTCAATGGCTGACCGTGCCAGGTGGCGCACCCGATGGTTACCGGCGTTATCGCGGCGACGCATTTGTCCACGACCTCGATTTCACGATGGGCACGGAAACGCTGCAGCTCGACACGCCGGTTTCAGTGGCGTTGCAGCTGGAGTTGAGCGACCTCGCACAAATGGCGCTGGACGCCGACCCGGCGACGCCGGCGGACTGGCAGGGCGGCCACTGGACCGGCTATGAAGATACGGCGCTGCAAGACAGCGACAGCGGCGGCGCCTACTGCAAGTTCGTCGTTTTTTTCGCCAGCGATGCCGACGCCGCCGCACCGCCTGCCGACGCAGCCTGCCCCGCCTTCGTCCTGGCAACCACTCCGCCGCCCGACCCGCCACCGCCGCCAACTCCGCCCCCGCCGGCACCGTCTGGCGGAGGTGGAGGCGGTCACGGTCTGTGGCTGCTGCCGTTCGCCGTCCTGCTGCGGCATCGCCGGTGAGCGACTACCCGGGCCTGTTCCGGCGCCTCGCGGCCATCGTCTACGATGCGCTGATCGTCACCGCTATCCTGATTGCCGCGACCGCGGCTGCTCTACTCGCCCGCGGCGGCGAATCCATCGAAGCCGGCACGCTCTGGTTCCAGGGCTTTCTCGGCA
The DNA here is from genome assembly GCA_024638445.1 of Gammaproteobacteria bacterium. Lineage (GTDB taxonomy): Bacteria > Pseudomonadota > Gammaproteobacteria > Steroidobacterales > JABDKV01 > JABDJB01. The sequence continues at coordinate 12,525 of JAHEKH010000022.1, forward strand.
TCATTGCGCTGGCTTACTTTGCCGGTTCGTGGCGCCACGGTGGCCAGACGATCGGTATGGTGCCCTGGCGTCTGCGCGTCGTCGGACGGGATGGCGCGAGTCCCGGCTGGGGCCGGTGCCTGGCGCGCGGTGTGCTTGCACCGTTGTCGCTGCTGGCAGGCGGAGCCGGTTTTGCGTGGGCGTGGATCGATAAAGAGCGTCGCACCTGGCACGACCTGGCAACCGGAACGCGAATCGTTTTCAGCGCACCCGGGCGAGCGCAGCAACCGTCACCGCCAACAGCACCGTAGTCGGCAACCAGGCCGTTAACGCGGGATCCAGCCCAAACACTGCCCCGCTGTTGGTGACCAGCCGGTTGACCAGGAAATAGGCCGCACCGATGAGGATGCCGACAAACATCCGCTGTCCGGTGCCGGTACTGCGCAGGGGCCCGAACACGAAAGGCAGGGCCAGCGCCGCCATGATCACGATGGACAAGATGGTCGCGAAACGGGACCAGAACGCCACGACGTAGCGGTCGGCGTCCAGACCGTTGCCCTGCAGGTAACGGATATAGCCGTACAGACCTCGGCTGGCCAGGCTGTCCGGGTCGACGATCGAGATGCCGAGCAACTCCGGGCTGAGGGCGGTCGGTTGCGCCAGTCTCTGCTGCCGGCTGGCCTCCAGCCGGTCCGGTGCGAACTCGGTGCTGCTGGTGTCGTCCAGCACCCACACGCCGTTCTCGTCAAAGCTGGCCGTACTCGCCTTGACGACACTGCTCAGGCGCTGCTCGTCGCCAAACGTAAATACATAAATACCGCCCGCCCGGTCGCCCTCCATCAGCTGCTCGATGTTGATAACGACATTGCCATCACGGATCCAGCCGCTTTGTCCCTGCGCCATGCTCAGCTGGTTATGAAGCGCCATCGTCCGGTGCCGCTTGGCATATTGTTCAGCGGGTGGCGCGATCAGCTCGCCCAGGGCCAGCCCGGCGATCGAAATCAGGGTGCCGGCGATGATCACACTGCGCGCCAGCCGCCAGGGAGAGACCCCCGCCGCCCGCATCACGATCAGCTCGCTGTGCGAGGCAAGATTGCCTAGGCCGAGCAGCGCACCCAGCAGGGTTGCGATCGGCAGCAACCAGTAGGTCATGGAAGGCGCGTTGAGCGCGACAAAGGCAATAGCGTCTGCCGTCGAATAGCTGCCCTGCCCCACGTTATCGACCTGGCCGATGAAACTCACGAACGAATTGAGTGCCAGCAAAACCAGCAGTACGAGCAGGGTGCCGCGCACGACGCCAGCCAGGATGTAGCGATCGAGCGTGGTCATCGCTGCTCCCGTGGTCCGCGCAGGCGCAGTTCCCGCCAGAACAGCAGCCCCGCCGCAGCCAGGAATATGCCGTGCACCGGCCACATGCCGAGCAAAGGCGACAGCTTGCCCTGCTGAATCCAGACCTGGGCCGCGCCGAGCAGGTTGGCATAGACGAGGTAGACGGCGACGCCGATCCCCAGCCGTCCGTACCGCCCCTGGCGTGGCCGGGTTCGGGCCAGTGGCACGGCCAGCAGGCCGAGCAGCATGACGCTGACCGGTGCCGACAGACGCCAGTGTAATTCCGCTGCATCGGCACGACTGGACCAGCTCAGGTCCAGCGTCGGCGTGGCCTCGCGGTCGGGCTGTCTGGCCGGTCCGTCGTTGCCCGCTACCGGGATACCGTGTTCACCAAACTGCACGATGCGAAACCCGAGGGTACCGGGCACACCCTCGTAGCGACGGCCGTCCCGCAACACGATGGTGGTCCTGTCGCCGTTTTCCTTGCGAATTTCACCCGACCGGGCGACGGCCAGCTCGACGACGTCGCCGCGGCGGCGCTGCAGGAACACATTTTGCAGAATGCCGTCCTCGTCGATACCTTCGGCGTAAAAAACCACGCCGTTGTCCGAGCGAAAACGTCCGGGCTCGATCGCAGCGAGTCCGGCCTTCTGTTTCGCGGCCTCGGTGATGACGTGGGCCTGCGCGGCGGCCCACGGGGTGGCGTAGAGCGACAGCCACGCCAGCGGGATGGCCAGGGCCAGCGAAACGATGGCCACCGGGCGATAGACCTGCATCGGCCCGACGCCACAGGCATTGATCGCCGTCATTTCACTGTCCATGAATAGCCGCCCCAGCGCGAGCATTACGGCGAGGAACAGGCCCACCGGCACGAGCACCGTCAGATAGGTAATGGACGTCAATCCGATCACCTGCAGCACCACGTCCCGGGGCAGCTTGCCGGCTGCGGCATCGCCGAGCACGCGCGCAAACTGGTTACTCAACAGGATAAACAGGAGCACCGCCGTAACGGCCAGCCAGGCGAAAAAAACCTCGCGGGTAAGGTATTTATCGATGATTTTCCGCAAAGAGCCAGATTCCCCAGACGCCGGGCTTTACTGTAAACTACGCGGCCATTGTACGTCGCCCGGCCCCGGGCCGTCGTTCATTCCAGGGGGATACATGGAATTTTCTGCTACCAGCGCCGCACCATCGCGGCATCAAACCGACTGCGCCATTGTTGGCATCTATCACACCCGGCGCCTCAGCCAGGACGCCGCAGCTCTCGACCGGAGCTCGCGCAAGACCCTCTCGTCAGCGCTCAAGGCCGGCGATGCCAACGGCAAGCTCGGCACCGTCCGCCTGATCACCAAGGTTTCGGGCGTGTCGTGTAAACGCGTCCTGCTGGTTGGACTGGGCAAGAAAAACGAGTTTGGCGAACGCCAGCTCCGGACCGCGATGGATGCGGCCATGAGTGCGCTGGCTGAATCCGGTGCGGCCCGGGTGACCTGCTACCTGACCCGGGAAAAGGTCAGGGACCTGGATGTTTACGGCGCGGGCCGGATTGCCGCCCTTGCCGCCGGCGCAGCCGCCTACCGGTTCGAGGAACTCAAGTCGAAGAAGCAGCCTGCAAACAAACTCAGGGAAATTACTTTTGCGGTCGCCGATGACATTGCCGTTGCGGATATCGAGATCGCGTTGCGCCATGCGGAGGCCATCAACGAAGGCATGAATCTCGCGCGTGACCTCGGGAACCGCCCCGCCAACGTCTGCACGCCGGGTCACCTGGCTGACACCGGGCGTGACCTGGACAAGCGATTCAAGAGCATCACCACCAAGGTCATTGATCGCGCCGGCATGAAACGCCTTGGCATGGGGTCGTTCCTGTCGGTAACCGCCGGCGCGGCTGCGCCGCCGCAGCTGGTCGTTATGGAGTACAAGAACGGCGGCGACAGCGCGCCCATTGCGCTGGTCGGCAAGGGCATCACCTTTGATTCCGGCGGCATTTCCATCAAGCCGGCGCCGTCGATGGACGAGATGAAATTCGACATGTGCGGCGCCGCCAGTGTGTTCGGCACCATGCTGACCCTGGCAAAACTCCGGCTGCCGCTCAACGTGGTTGGCATAGTCCCGGCGTGCGAAAACATGCCGAGCGGCACGGCAACGCATCCGGGCGATATCGTCGAAACGATGTCGGGCCAGACCGTCGAGATTCTCAACACCGATGCCGAAGGCCGCCTGATCCTGTGTGACGCCATCACGTATGCGCGCCAGTTCGAACCGGACACCGTGATCGATATCGCCACGCTGACCGGTGCCTGCGTAATCGCCCTGGGTGCGTATCACACCGGCCTGATGACGCCGGAACAAGCGCTGGCGGACGAACTGCTCGATGCGGGGCGTGCGGCAGGCGACGTGGCGTGGCAGCTGCCGTTGACTGAAGACTATGCGACTTCGCTCAAGAGCAACTTCGCCGATTTCGCCAACGTCGGCGGCAAGCCGGGTGGTGCCATTACCGCCGGCTGTTTCCTGCAGAAGTTTGCCGATGGCCTGCGCTGGGCGCACCTCGATATTGCGGGTTCCGCCTGGAACTCCGGTGACAAGAAAGGCGCGACCGGCCGGCCCGTGGGGCTGCTGTCGCAATACCTGCTCAACCGCGCACAGGCCGAGTGACCCGGGTCGACTTCTATATCCTCGACGGCGACTCGGGTGACCTGTTGCAGCGGTTTGCCTGCCGGCTGGTAGACAAAGCCTGGCAGAAAGGTCTCCGTTGCTTCATCAATGCTGCCGATGCCAGCCAGGCGGCTGGGCTGGACGACCTGATGTGGACCTTTCGCGACGTCAGCTTCATTCCGCACGCAGCGGCCGGGTCCGGCGCCAGCGACCGCCTCGTCGTGGTCATTGGCAGTGGCGAAGAGCCGCCGGACGAGCGCGACCTGTTGATCAACCTCGGCGACGAAGTCCCGCCCTACTTCAGCCGCTTCGAACGGGTCGCCGAGATTATTGACGGTGATGCCCGCCGGCGCGACACCGGCCGGGAAAGGTTTCGCTATTACCGCGATCGCGGTTATCCGCTGGAGTCCCACAAAGTACGCTAGCCCGGCTCAGGCCAGCACGAGGAGCGGCCCCGAACCGAGATCCGGAATCGCGCCCGGAAGAGGCTCCTGCGCGTAGCGCGGATGCATCGGCTGACCGCGATTCCCGACAGCGACGCCTCTGCGCCGCTGTAGGTATACTGCGGCGACCCGACCACCCGAAAGCAAGCGATGGACAAGAATTACGATCCGGCCAAGATCGAACAGGACTGCTACCGGTTCTGGGAGGAAAACGGCCATTTTTCGCCTTCCGGCAAGGGCGACCCGTATTGCATCATGATTCCGCCACCCAACGTGACGGGCACGCTGCACATGGGGCATGCGTTCCAGGACACCATCATGGACACGCTCACGCGCTATCACCGGATGCTGGGTCACAACACGCTCTGGCAGCCCGGCATGGATCATGCCGGCATTGCCACGCAGATGGTCGTAGAACGCCAGCTCAATGCCGCCGGCACCAGCCGCCAGGAGCTGGGACGCGAAAAATTCCTGGAACGCGTGTGGGAATGGAAGGCCCAGTCCGGCGGCACCATCTCGAACCAGTTGCGTCGGCTGGGTGCCTCGGTGGACTGGTCACGCGAACGGTTCACCATGGACGAGGGCCTGTCGGCGGCCGTCATCGAGGTTTTTGTCCGGCTCCACGAAGAGGGCCTGATCTATCGTGGCAAGCGGCTGGTCAACTGGGACCCGGTCCTTCACACGGCGCTGTCGGATCTCGAAGTCCTGTCCGAAGAGGAAGATGGCCACCTGTGGCATTTTCGTTATCCGCTGACCGGTGACAGCGGCCGCTACCTGGTTGTTGCGACGACCCGCCCGGAAACGATGCTTGGCGATACCGCCGTCGCCGTTCACCCCGACGATCAGCGGTACAGCAACCTCGTCGGCCAGTCCGTCGAGCTGCCGCTGACCGGTCGCACGATTCCGGTAATCGCCGATGATTACGTCGACCCGGAATTTGGCAGCGGCTGCGTGAAGATCACACCCGCCCACGACTTCAATGATTACGAAATTGGCCAGCGTCACGCCCTGCCGATGATCAACATCATGACGGCCGATGCCTGCCTCAACGACGAGGTTCCCGACGCCTACCGCGGTCTGCCGCGGGCCGAGGCGCGAAATAAAGTCGTTGCAGATTTCGAACAACTCGGGCTGTTGGAAAAAGTGGAGGATCACCGGCTCAAGGTCCCTCGGGGCGATCGCTCCGGCGAGATCGTCGAACCGCTGCTGACCGACCAGTGGTACGTGCGCGCCGAGCCACTCGCGAAACCCGCGATTGCCGCGGTAGAAAACGGCGACATTCGCTTCGTACCCGAAAACTGGGCCAAGACCTACTTCGAGTGGATGTACAACATCCAGGACTGGTGCATCAGCCGCCAGCTGTGGTGGGGACACCGTATCCCGGCGTGGTATGACGCCAACGGCAAATGCTACGTCGGGCGCAACGAGGCAGAGGTGCGGGCCAGAAACGGTCTGGGTGCAGAAACAAAGCTGCGCCAGGACGATGACGTGCTGGACACCTGGTTCTCATCCGCGTTGTGGCCATTTTCCACGCTGGGCTGGCCGGAAAAAACGCCTGCGCTGTCGACCTGGTATCCCACGAGCGTGCTCGTTACCGGGTTCGACATCATATTTTTCTGGGTTGCCCGGATGATCATGATGGGGCTGAAGTTTGCCGGTGGCGTCCCGTTCCACGAGGTCTATATACACGGCCTGGTCCGCGACGAGGACGGACAGAAGATGTCCAAGGCCAAGGGCAACGTGCTCGACCCGCTGGACCTGATCGACGGCATCGAGCTCGAAACACTGGTGGAGAAACGCACCGCCAACCTGATGCAGCCGCATCTCAGGAAGCGCATCGAGAAAGCCACCCGCAAGCAGTTTCGAGACGGAATCCCGGCATTCGGCACCGACGCGCTGCGCTTCACGTTCCTGGCGCTGGCCACCACCGGAAGGGACATTCGTTTCGATCTCGGCCGGGTCGAAGGCTACCGCAACTTCTGCAACAAGCTCTGGAATGCCTCGCGTTACGTCCTGCTGAACACCGAGGGCAAAGATACGCCAGGAGACCACGAATACTCGCTGGCCGACCGCTGGATTCGCTCGCGGCTTGCTGCGGCATTGGAAACAGCGCGCAGCAACATCCAGATCTACCGTTTCGACCTTGCCGCGCGAGCGCTGTACGAATTCAGCTGGAACGAGTTTTGCGACTGGTACCTGGAATTATCGAAGCCGGTACTTCACGGCGATGCCGACCCGGCCGTGCAGCGTGGCACCCGGCGCACGCTGACCCATTGCCTGGAAGCGCTGATGCGCGCGCTCCACCCGATGATGCCGTTCCTGACCGAAACAATCTGGCAACGCGTCGCGCCAATCGCGGGAATCAGCGAAGCCACGATTATTCACCAGCGTTATCCCGAGCCCTCGGATTTCGACCGCGACCCGGAAGCGGAAGCCGCTATCGGCTGGATTCGAGACTTCATTTCAGGCGTTCGCCAGGTCCGTGGCGAAATGGATATTGCCCCGTCACGACCGGTCGAAGTCCTGCTCCAGGATGCCAGCGCCGGCGACCGGCAGAATGCCGAGCGTCACAGTCTTTATCTTCAGAGCCTGGCAAGACTCAGCGGCATCCGCGTGCTGGCGGCTGGCGAGCGGCCGCCGCCTTCGGCTACCGCGCTGCACGGGAGCATGAAGATCCTGGTCCCGATGGCCGGGCTGATCGATCCAGCGGCAGAGCTGGCGAGACTGGGCCGCAAGCAGGCAAAAACCGGCAAGGAGCTGGCGGCCGGCGAGAAAAAGCTGGAAAACCCCAATTTTGTCAGCAATGCACCGGCCGAAGTGGTGGCCGAGCTGCGCGAGCGGGTTGCGGCCCTGCGAGAGACACAGGCCCAATTAGAGAACCAGGTCACACGTGTCGGCGAGCTGCTGGACGACAATAATTAGGTTTGCCGGAAACTCAGTGCGAGCCGGCGTGTCAGAGATGGAACTGCGCAGGAGTCGCCACACCCATGACAACAGCAAACGCATGGCCGGCCGAAGCCGTGGCTGAGACCGGCTCGGCGCTCGGGGCCGTAATGGATCAGCTCGGCAAAGTCATCCTGGGCAAGGACGAACAGCTGCGATTGTGTATTGCCTGCCTGCTCGCCCGCGGTCACCTGCTGATCGAGGACATCCCCGGAGTCGGGAAGACCACGCTGGCGCATGCCCTGGCACGCACGCTGGGGCTCAGCTACCAGCGTATCCAGTTTACCAGCGACCTGTTGCCGGCCGATATCGTCGGCGTGTCGGTGTATGAACGCGAGTCATCCGAATTCCGTTTTCATCCGGGCCCGGTCTTTTCCCAACTGGTGCTGGCCGACGAGGTCAACCGAGCCACACCCAAGGCGCAGAGCGCGTTGCTGGAAGCCATGGAGGAAAACCAGGTTACCGCCGACGGCCGCAGCTACCCGCTGCCGAACCCGTTTTTTGTGGTGGCCACTCAGAACCCGACCTACCAGATCGGCACCTTCCCGCTGCCGGAATCGCAGCTCGACCGTTTCCTGATGCGGATCGAGCTCGGCTACCCGGATGCCAGCGTTGAAAAAAAGCTGCTGACCGGTCGCGACCGCCGCGATATCGTCGCCGAACTGGCGCCGGCTATCGACACCGAGACGCTTACCGCGATCCAGACCAAGGTCCCCGAGGTTCACGCATCAGAGGCACTGATCCAGTATCTTCAGCAGATCGTGGCTTTCACCCGCGAGTCGGCGGTGTTTGCCGCCGGCCTGTCGCCTCGTGCGGCAATCGTGCTGCTGCGCGCAGCGCAGGCCTGGGCGCTGATGGCCGGACACCGTGGCGTCGTGCCCGAAGACGTGCAGGCGGTAGCACCGGCGGTAATCGCGCACCGGCTGCGGCCGCGCGATGAATCGGCCCCGCAAACGCCGCGGGAAATCGGTGAGTTCGTGCTTGCGGGCGTCCCCATTCCCTGACGCGCGCCGATGGTGAGATCGCGGATACGCGCATGGGCACGGCGGCGGCAGGGACCCGACGGCGAACAGCTGCGGCTGGCGTCACGACGCATTTATATCCTGCCGAACGCCCAGGGCATTGCCTTCGGGTTTCTCGTATTCGGCATGCTCATGGGGGCACTGAACTACAACAACAGCCTGGGGCTGGCGGTGACCTTCCTCATGGCGTCGCTGGCACTGGTTGCGATGCATCACTGCCACCGCAACCTCTCCGGCCTGTCGATTCGTTTTGCGGGTGACACACCGGCATTCGTCGGGCAGAAAGCCCGGTTCAAAGTAACGCTGATCAACGATTCCGCGGCACCCCGTTTCGGCCTGACGCTTCGACGCGGTGCTTACGTCACCGAATCGGTGCACCTGGAGCCGGGCGAACACGTCACGCTGTCGCTGGAGGTCGAGGCCAATGCCCGTGGCAGACTGCCGATCGACCGCTTTGGCGTATTCACCACGTTTCCGCTGGGCCTGTTCCATTGCTGGGCCTGGATACATCCGCAATGGCAAAGCGTTGCCTACCCGAAACCGGCCCCACCGGGTCTCGAACCGCCGCCGCAACAAACCGACACGGGCGGCGCCAATGACAACACCCGCGGTGACGCCGACTTTGCCGGCCTGCGGGGATACCGGCCTGGCGACAGCCCGCGCCATATCGCGTGGAAAGCCTATGCCCGGGGACAGGAGTTGCTGGTCAAGCAATACTCGGGGACCGACGTCACTTCGCACTGGCTCGATTTCGAGGCGCTCGACCAGATGGGCCTGGAAGCACGCCTGTCGCAGCTCACGCGCTGGGTAATCGATGCCAACAGCGAGGGACACGCCTGGGGACTGCGACTTCCCGGCCAGACCCTGGCACCGGACCTGGGCCCGGCCCACCGGGACCGTTGCCTGAAGGCGCTGGCGCTGCTGTGAACGCAGCCACGCAACGCGTCGACAGCGCCCGGCTCGGCTGGACCATTGCCTGCCTGGTCGCGGCGGCTGCGCCGCACCTGGCCAACCTGCCGCCCTGGCCAATGGCGCTGATGCTGCTGACAATACTGTGGCGCATTGCGGCACAACGTGGACACCGGCAGCTGCCTGGCGTCGTCATTCGACTGCTGCTGGCGCTGGCAGGCTTTGCCGGCGTATTCGTCAGCTTCGGAACGATTACCGGCCTGGATGCGGGTAGCACCCTGCTGGTCGTGATGGCCGCGCTCAAGCTGACTGAAACCCGGTCGGTACGCGACCTGATCGTTCTGCTGCTGATCAGTTATTTCCTGATCGTTACACAATTCCTGTTTGGCCAGTCGATACTGGTCGCGCTCTATTCGATCCCGGCAATCTGGATCATTACCACCGCCCTGCTCCAGGTGAGCAGCCCGGCCGTTGCAATGCCCTGGCGGCGGGCTTTTTCCCGGTCGGGGCTGCTGCTGGCGCACGCGGTTCCCCTGATGCTCATCGCCTTTGTGCTGTTTCCGCGCATGTCCGGACCGTTCTGGGCGGTTCCGCGCTCCGACAACTCGGCGGTAACGGGTCTAAGCGATCAAATGGATCCGGGCAGCATCTCCCGCCTGCTGGAGTCGGATGCGGTCGCATTTCGCGCCGTATTCGACGACACCCCGCCGCCAGCCAGCCAGCGTTACTGGCGTGGCCCGGTGCTGAGCAACTTCGACGGGCGGCGCTGGAGCATTTTCCAGGAGAACGACCGGGAGCTGCTGCCGGACAGCGTCAGTCGAGCCGGAGACCCGGTGAACTACGAGATCACGCTGGAACCGCACCATCGCAACTGGCTGTTTGCCCTCGAGTTGCCCAACCCGGCGCAGCTGCCACGCAAGACGACGATGACCGCCGACCGTCGACTGTTGCGATCCGACCCTGTTACTCACCTTTACCAGTACCGGCTCGAGTCCTGGCCGGAGAATATCGCCGACGCCAGCGCCCGGCGCTGGACGCTGTCGCGTGACCTTAACTTTCCAGCCGAACGCAATCCACGGGCGCAGGCGCTGGTGCGCGGCTGGGCCGAATCCGCCAGCGACCCGGCTGACGTGGTGCGGCAGGCATTGCAGCTTTTCCGCGAACAGCCGTTTCACTACACCCGCGCGCCACGTCCGCTCGATCAACGCCACCCGGTCGATGATTTCCTGTTCTCCTCGCGGCGCGGTTTCTGCGAACACTATGCGTCGGCCTTCACCCTGATGATGCGGGCCGCCGGAATCCCGGCACGTGTCGTGCTCGGCTACCAGGGCGGAGAACTCAACCCTTTCGGCCGGCACATGACGGTACGCCAGTCTGATGCCCACGCCTGGTCCGAAGTCTGGCTGCTCGGGCGTGGCTGGGTTCGTGTCGACCCGACGGCAGCGGTCGCGCCGGAGCGGGTCGAACTCGGGGTTGCCGGCGCGCTGCCGGCCGGCGAAGGACTGGGCCTGTTCCGCAGTTCGGCGTGGCTGCGCCAGGTGCAGTTCGGCTGGGATGCCCTGAACAACGGCTGGAACCAGTGGGTGCTGGGATTCGCCCGGGAGGAACAACGCACCTTGCTGCGGGCGCTCGGCATGAAACGGCCTACCGTGCGCAAGATGCTCCTGACGCTGATCGGCCTGGCGACGGTGACACTCAGCGCCCTGGCAGGCTGGCTGATGCTGCAGTCACGGCCCGCGGCCCCGGACCCGCTGGCGATCCTGTACCGGCGCTTTTGCCGCAAGGTCTCCACCATCGCCGGACCGCGTAAACCCGGCGAAGGACCGCTCGACTTCGCGGAACGGGTCGCAACGGCACGCCCGGCGATTGCCACCGAGGTCCACGCCATCACCCGGCAGTACCTCGCCGCGCGTTATTTTCCTGATCCGCCTGAACGATGCGTGGCCGAACTCCGCCGCCAGGTCGGGGCGCTACGAACCTGAACCGCCGGCGCGCCCGGCCCCGGTCCGCACGGCAAGCAGCATCAGCCCGCCGGCAACGAACAACGGGACGATGGCGATAATTTCAAGTCGCGGATTGCCGCTCAACAATACGACCGTGCCGGCCAGCATGGGCCCGATGACCGCGGCAAAGCGGCCCACCATGTTGAACAGGCCGAAAAACTCCCCCGACATATCGTGCGGAATCAGGCGGCCAAAATAGGCCCGACTGAGACTCTGCACGCCACCCTGGACCAGGCCGATCAACACCGCCATGACATAGAACTGCCACGTTGACTCGAGGAAATATGCCCAGATCGAAGTCACGAGGTAAACCGAGAGCCCGAGCAGGATGCCGCGGTCGGCACCGATTTTCTTTCCCAGCCAGCCGAGCGCCAGCGCCGATGGAAAGCCGACAAACTGGGTCAGCAGCAACGCCTTGATCAGGTCGGTGTCCTGCAGCCCGAGGCTGAGGCCATAGTCGGCGGCCAGCTTGATGACCGTGTAGACCCCGTCGATGTAAAGCCAGTAAGCGATGAGAAAGAGAAACGCCGGACGATAGTTACGGATGTTGGCGAGCGTCGCACGCAGCTGCGTCAGGCCCGCGCCGACCGCGTGGCGTAACGATTCGCGGCCCCGGGTGGGTTTTTCATGGACGAAAAACAGCAGCGGTATCGTAAACACCAGCCACCAGGCAGCGACACTGACAAATGACCAGCGCACGGCGGCTGACTTGTCTGCGAGCCCAAACAGGCCGGGCTGCAGCACCATCAGGACGTTGACCGCGAACAGGACACCGCCGCCGAGGTAGCCGAGCGCATAGCCATAGCCGGACACCACGTCGAATTCTTCATCACTCGCGACGTCCACGAGCATGGAGTCATTGAACACATTGGCCAGCGCAAACCCGACCGAGGCGGCGGCGAAGACCAGCGTCGCGCCGACCCAGTCGCCGGCTCCGACGAAATAAAGCACCAGCGTCAATGTCGCGCCCATTACCGCGAACAACACCAGGCCGCGCTTGCGGGCGCCGCCACGGTCGGCTATTGCTCCGAGTATCGGCGCGGCCACGGCCACCAGGACGGCCGCCCCGCTGTTCGCAAGGCCCAGCCGGAAGGTGGTGACGGTTACGTCAGCGCCGGTACTCCAGTACTGCTTGAAAAAGATCGGGAAAAAACCGGCGAGCACCGTCGTGGCAAATGCAGAATTGGCCCAGTCGTACAGCGCCCAGGCCGTAACGTCAGGCCGGGTCAGTACTCTCCTGGCGCGCTCACTCCGCATGCGGCTCGAGCGCCAGCGCTAGCACGAGCGCGTCTTCGCGGCCCGATTCAGCCGGATAGTAATTACGACGCTCACCTATCTGGCTAAAGCCTGCTTTTCGATACAGCGACTGTGCCGTCTGGTTCGATGGCCGGACTTCCAAAATGATCCGGCTAACGTTTCTGCTGCGCAACCCGGCGATCAGGCTTTCCAGGACACCGGAAGCGAGCCCTTCGCGGCGCCGCTCCGGACTGATACACAGGTTCAGCAGATGGGCCTCGCCCGCTGCCACGGAGATAACCGTGTAGCCAACGATTCCCGCCGGCGTGTCCAGCACCTGGCACAGGTAGCCGGCGCGCAGGCAATCGCGAAAAATGCCGGCACTCCAGGGAAACGGATAGGCTGCGCGCTCGATACGTGAAACTGCGATGACGTCGGCCAATCTCATTGGCCGCAGCTGGCTGGCCAACGAATCGGAGGCAGCGCTCACGTCCCACCCTGTTCCAGCGCAAAGAGCAGGTCCTGCCAGACTTTTTGTTTTTCGCGCGGCGAACGCAGGAGGTAGGCCGGGTGATAGGTTACGACGACCGGTACACCGGGACTCTCGCCATAGCGATGCAGCCGGCCACGCAGCCTGCCGACCGGGGTTTCGCATTTCAACAGGCGTTGTGCTGCAACCCGTCCCACCGCGAGAATCAGCTGTGGTTCGACAAGGGCAATCTGCCGGTCGAGGTAGCCACTACAGGACGCTGCCTCATCGGGACGCGGATCGCGATTGTCCGGTGGCCGGCACTTCACGATATTCGCAATATAGACGTCGGGCCGGCGAAAACCGGCCGCCTGCAGCATGGCATTGAGGAGTTGACCGGCACGACCAACGAAAGGCTCACCCCGGCGGTCTTCCTCGGCGCCGGGCGCCTCGCCGACAATCATCCAGCGCGCCTGCCGGTCGCCGGTGCCAAACACGGTCTGTGTACGGCCGCGGTGCAGGTCACAGGCGTGACAACGCGCTACCGTCTTCTCCAGCTGCGCCCAGTCCATAGCCGTACTATCTGCCGGCGAACCCTGGCGGACCGGCTCTTCGGCCGGCGCCCGGTCATGGCCCTTTGCAGTGGCGGCCGGATCCGCCTGGCCGCTACGCGACAACCAGACACGCACGCCCAGGTCGTGCAGCAGCGCGAGCTTGTCGCCGCGATCGTTATTCAACGGTCAGGCCGTCTTGTCGTGGGTCGAATCGTCGTCCGCCGTGTCCGCGGGCTGTTGACCCTGCCTGCTGGCGCGGCGCCGGCGGCGCAGCCAGCGCCAGGCGGTGTAGACCAGCCCTGTCGCCGCAAACCCGGCGAACAGTCCAAACAGCACGACCGGCGGATTGAGCGAGATCAGGACGAAGATTGCGGGAATCAGCAGCACCTTGGTGAACGGGATTCGTTCGCCGAGATTGAACTCTTTGAAACTGTAGTAGCGAAAACTGCTGACCATGAGGATCCCGGCGGCTGCCGTCACGAGGAACGCCGGGATCAGGGCGCTTGCACCGACCAGCTGGTACTCCGTGCCCAGCCACACCCAGCCACCGACGAGACCCGCCCCCGACGGGCTGGGCAGGCCTTCGAAGAAACGCTTGTCGCCGGCCGGCCGCGAATTGAAACGCGCCAGCCGCAGGGCGGCCGCAACGGCGTAGAAAAAGGCGGCAAGCCAGCCGAGCTTGCTCCAGGCCAGCCCGCTGTCTGCGATCCTCGCCAGGCCCCACTGGTAAACGACCAGCGCCGGCGCCAGCCCGAACGAGACCATGTCGCACAGACTGTCGTACTCTTTACCGAAATCGCTGTCGGTTCCCGTCAACCGCGCAACCCGGCCATCCACCCCGTCGAGGACCATGGCGACGAATATCGCGATTGCCGCGCGCACGAAATCACCGTCGATCGCAGCGATCACGGCATAAAATCCGGCAAACAGTGCCGCGGTGGTCAACAGGTTCGGCAGCAGGTAGATCCCGCGGCGGCTGAAGCGTTTCCTGGTCATATCTCGGACGGCCATCGAGTTATCATGCCATGCCGGGCCACACGGCCAAAGCGCAGCAGCCTAGTCGTGGACCAGGGTGGCCAGTATGTCGTTGCCCGCGCGCACATAATCGCCTTCTTTTACTTCCACACGGCTGTTCAACGGAAAGTAGACCTCCGCCTGCCGCGTCAGCCGGATCAGCGCAAAAGGCTGCCCCTGGCCCAGGCGTTCACCGTAGCCGACATAGGACTTCGGCTGCAGCGGTCTGGGTGCTTTCATGAGCACTACAACGTCATCGTTTTCATCGGTACGCACCCACAGGCCGTTGACCCCGAGCAGGCGCGAACCCGCCGAGAAGTTGTCCTGCAGATTGAGCACTTTGCCCTCGACCGGACTGCGCGCGGTGTAGGCCCCGAAATTGTTGACCCTGATCGTGATATGGGCCGACTCGCGTTCGAGTACGCCCTTGTCGGTGAACTTCACTGAGGTGACCCGGCCATCTACCGGGCTGAGCACGGCAAGGGGTACAGAAGGGATTTCCCGCTGCGGATCCCGGAAAACGAGAAAGAACAGCACCAGGAAACCGACCGCCAGCAACCCCAGGACAATGCTGTGGCTGCGAAACGCCCAGATCAGCAACAGCAGGGCCGCAACCGTAAAGACCCATCCCTCCCTCGATATCAGTCTGGAATTCGATCGGCGCATTACGCGTTTTCTCCAAGCCAGGGCATCATTGCCCGCAGGCGCCGCCCTACTTCCTCGATGCGGTGCAGGCGGGCCGCGCGCCGCCCGGCGCGCAGGACCGGTGTTCCGTCGCGGAATTCACGGCCGAGCTCCGTCGCAAAACTTCCGTCGCGAATCTCATCGAGCGCCTTGCGCATGGCCTCGCGCGAAGCGGACCCGATAATCCGCGGCCCGCGCGTGTAGTCGCCGTATTCGGCGGTACTGGAGATTGACTCCCGCATGCCGGCGATACCACGAGTGTGGACAAGATCGGCGATGAGCTTCACTTCGTGCAAACAGCTGAAATAAGCGAGCTCCTCCGGATACCCTGCCTCCACCAGCGTATCGAAGGCATCGCCGATGAGATGCGTGAGTCCGCCACACAGGACCACCTGTTCCGCGAACAGGTCGGTCTCGGTCTCGTCACGGAAGCTGGTCTCGATGATTCCCGCACGCGCATTGCCGTTGGCCCAGCCGTAGGCGGCGCCGAGCGCAGCGGCATTGCCGGAGGCATCCTGGTGTATTGCGAGCAGTGCCGGCACCCCTTCGTTCGCAGTGTAGCTGGCGCGCACCTGGTCGCCGATACCCAGCGGCGCCACCATCAGCACGTCGAGATCGGCACGTGGCTCGATCAAACCGTAATGGATGTTGTAGCCATGGGCGAACAGCAATGCGCCGCCAGCACCCAGTCCCGGCGCGACGAAGTCGCGGTAGACGCCGGCCTGGGTCTCGTCAGGCACCAGCATCATCACCGTGTCGACTTCGCCCACGGCCTCTGCCAGCGGCCTGGCGGGCACATCGGCGGCCGCGCAGTCGGCGAAGCTTGCCGAGCCCTCACGGAGTCCCACCCTGACATCCACTCCGGAGTCCCGGAGGTTCAGCGCATGAGCACGGCCCTGCGCACCGAAGCCCAGCACCGCAACCTTGCGGTCGAGGATCCGGGCAGGACTGACGTCGCTTTCGTACAGTATGGCCATCAGAATCGAAGGATTGGGCGGCATGCCCGGAAGAAAGTGCCGGAAATCTACTCGCCTGCGTCATGAAAATCAACGACCCGGGACACAAGTTTTCTATACTATTCCGGCTTTGACCCCAGGGATTCATTTATGCGCCTTTCCAGACTGCCTGTTGCCACACAGAAAGAGGCTCCCGCCGATGCGGAAATCGTCAGCCACCAGCTCATGCTGCGGGCCGGCCTGATCCGCAAGCTGGCTGCTGGAATCTATACGTGGCTGCCGATGGGGCTGCGGGTGGTCCGGAAAGTCGAACGGATCGTGCGCGAGGAAATGGATGCTGCCGGCGGACTCGAGCTGATCATGCCCAGCGTGCAGCCGGGGAAGCTCTGGCGGGAGTCCGGGCGCTGGGATTTTTACGGTCCCGAGCTGCTGCGTTTCACGGACCGGCACGACCGGGAATTCTGCTATGGCCCGACACACGAAGAAGTGATAACCGACATCGCCCGCCGGGAGTTGCGCAGCTATCGTCAGCTGCCGGTCACCTTCTACCAGATACAGACGAAATTCCGCGACGAGATCCGGCCCCGTTTCGGCGTGATGCGCGCCCGCGAATTCGTGATGAAAGACGCCTACTCGTTTCATCTCGACAAGGCCTCCCTGGACGAGACCTACCAGGTGATGTACCGCGCGTATTCCGCGGTGTTCGAACGCACCGGTTTGAAGTTTCGTGCGGTCGAGGCAGACAGCGGCGCCATCGGTGGCGAGGTTTCGCACGAGTTTCACGTGCTCGCGGATTCCGGCGAAGACGCCATCGCATTTTCCAACGCCAGCGATTATGCCGCCAACGTCGAGGCAGCGCCTGTACCACGACCGTCCGGCGAGCGCGCAGCCGCCGGTGACGCGATGCAGAAAGTGGCGACTCCCGGCGCTCAGAGCATTGCGGAAGTAAGCGACATGCTGAGCGTGCCGCCGGAGCGTTGCCTCAAGACGCTATTCGTATGCGGCGACAACGACGATGTCGTAGCCCTCGTGCTGCGCGGCGATCATGAGCTGAACGCGATCAAGGCGGCAAAGATCACCGGTGTGGCCGACCCGCTGAAGATGGCGGGCGCAGCGCAGGTTCGCAGCGCGGCGGGGGCCGCGCCCGGCTCGGTGGGACCGGTGGGTCTGAGCTGCAGGATCTACGCCGATCATGCCGCAGCCCTGGCCAGCGATTTCGTTTGCGGTGCTAATGAAGACGGCTTTCACTTCAAGTCCGTCAACTGGGACCGCGACCTGCCGGAGCCCGAAACGGCAGACCTCCGTAACGCCCGGGCCGGCGACCCCAGCCCGGACGGCCAGGGGACGCTCGAGATCGCCCGTGGCATCGAGGTCGGTCATATTTTCAAGCTGGAAACCAAGTACAGCGAAGCCATGCAGGCCACCGTGCTGGATACCGGAGGCAAGAGTGTCGCGATGCCGATGGGTTGCTATGGTATCGGTGTGACGCGCGTCGTGGCGGCCGCCATTGAACAGAATCATGATGAACGCGGGATCATCTGGCCTGCCGCCATCGCCCCCTACCAGATCATGATCGTACCGCTGAACCTGCCCAAGTCCGCCCGTGTGCGGGAAGCCTCAGAGAAACTCTACGAGCGCCTTCAGCAGAAGGGCTACGAAGTGCTGTTCGACGATCGTGACGCCCGGCCCGGCGTGAAGTTCGCCGATTGCGACCTGCTGGGGATCCCGGTACGGCTGGTCATCGCCGAGCGGGGTATCGATGCAGGCACGATCGAGTGCAAGTCCCGCCGCGAACCGGATCCAGAACATATCGCCGCCGACGAACTCGACGCTTATCTCGACTCGCGCCTGGGTAGCGGAAGCAGCTGATGCGGCTGGTTCTGCTCGGCATTCTGCTCCTTGCTTCGGCTCCGCTGATGGCCGAGACCGACGAGGACCTGCGTGA
>JAHEKH010000110.1 GCA_024638445.1 Gammaproteobacteria bacterium
GTGAGGTCACACCGCCTCAGCCATTGCCTGACCCGGCGGTCACGACCAAGTTCGGCTTCGAGTCAGACGAGATGCCGCCAGCGACCAACGGCAGCTTTACGATCGGTGAAGCGCCGCTGACGGCGACTTTCACCGGCGGCACCGTCGCCGTGCCGGATAACCCCGACCTGGTCCGTGCCGGCTCGCAGGCCTGGCTGCTGGCCGAGGGCGAGACCGGCACCATCACCTTCAATACCCCTGCTTCGCAGTTCGAGTTTTTCTTCCGCAACGAATTTGAGCCGCCGGCCGCAGCGCGCCAGGCGCTAACCCGCGGCGGCGTGCAGTGCGATGCGCCGCCTGATCTCGGCAACGATCCCGGCGAAGCCTTTGGTGCGGCGCTGTACGCGCGGGGCGCCTTCAACGACTGGGCCGGCGAGGCCAGCGAAGTGCCCACCGGCTTTGTAAACCTCGGCGGTGGCACCTACCAGGCGCAGTTCACGATGACCGCCGGCAGCTACGAGTTCAAGATTGCCAACGAAGACTGGACCATCGAGTATTCTGACGACCAGCAGGGCCCGACGCTGGGTGAACCATGGACCGTCAACATCAGCGCGGGCGGCAGCGGCAACTCAGCCATCCTGATTCCGGCCGACGGCTGCTACACCTGGACCATCACGGTTGTCGACGACGCCGAGACGCCGGCGCCGGTCATTGAAGTGCTGATTGAAGAGTTCACCCCGCCGACCGGCGGGGGCGGACCGGTCGTGTGCGAAGTGCCCGACCTCGGCAACGACCCTGGCGAAGCATTCGGTTCGGCAATGTACGCACGCGGTGCGTTCAACGACTGGGCCGGCGAGGCCAGCGAAGTGCCCACCGGCTTCGTCAATCTCGGTGGAGGCACCTACCGCGCAGTATTCGAAATAATCGCGGGCAGCTACGAATTCAAGATAGCCAACGAAGACTGGACCATCGAGTATTCCGATGACCAGCAGGGCCCGACCGTCGGGGAACCCTGGCAGGTGGCGCAGAGCCCGGGCGGTAGCGGCAACAGCGCTGTCCTGATTCCCTCGGACGGCTGTTATTCCTGGACGATAACCCTTGTCGACGACACCGCAACGCCACCGCCGCTGATTGAAGTACTGATCGAGGAGTTCACCGGCACCGGCGGGGGTGGTCCCGTCGGCAGCAAGGTGACCGTCTATGACGTACTCGACAACGAGATTGACTCGTTCGACGGATCGACGCTCTACCGGCGTATTGAGACCTTACGCGATACAGAAGCCGGCGATACGCTGATCAAGCGTATCGAGATCCAGAACATCACGGGTGCGACCCGGATTGCGATTCCCACGGTGCCTGGCGCCGAAACCCGCGGTCCGGGAGCCTGTCCCGGACTGGCTGATCCGGGAACGAACCCGGCTGAAGCGTTTGGGGCGGAACTGTTTGCCCGGGGTGAGTTCAACGACTGGGCCGACCCCATAGGTCAGCCTTACAACTTCATTAACAATGGCGACGGTACCTATTCGGCGCAGTTCGACATGGTCGCCGGCAATTACTCCTACAAGCTGTCCGACGCCGGCTGGAGTATCCAGTACGCCGACACCGCCAACGCGACCCAGGTTGACGTGCCGCAGCAGTTCAACGAGGGCGATACGGGCCTCGATAACGGCCTCATCGAGATTCCGACAGACGGCTGCTATGACTGGCTGCTGACGATCATCGACGATACCGCCACGCCGGCGCCGGTAATCGAGTTGCTGGTCAGCGAGTTCGTGCCCGATGCCGGCACCCCGGGTGAGAACGGGATCGGCTTTGTGGCCATCGACAGCTTCTCGTTTACCGCGATCCCGCAGACCGAGCCGCAGGACATCATCCTCGTCTACAAGCGCCCGGATGGTGACTACTCCGGAACTGAATTCATTGTCTCCGGCGACATCGAAGGCGGCGAACAGACGCTCAGCTGCACGCCGGACACTGGTTTCTGCTTTGTCGTTGTAACCGTGCTGCCGGGTGGTTCCGTAACCTACACTGTGACCAACGACGGAATACCCGACGAAGGCGGCGAAATCACTGTCGATCCCACCACCATCGTCGGCGATCCGGTTGTCTTCAACTTCGCCGGAAGCGGCGTGCCGCTGACCACCGGGCTGCCGGAAGCGGCGCTGAACGACAACGAAGTCGTGCTGTACTACAAGCGCGACGACGACGACTACGAAGGCTGGGGGCTGCACCTGTTCCCGATCAGCACGCCCGACTGGACTTTCTTCCCGACCCCGGGTGAATACCCGCCATCGGGTATCGACCCCGTGCTGGGCGCTTACTTCGTCATCGCGCTGCCCGGCAGCGACCGGCTGAGCGAGCCCTACAGCCGCTGCACCGACACGACGGTGGAAGGTTGCGACCTGACCGGGTTCCCCGAGTCGCTGGGCTTCATCATCCACAAGGGCAACACGAAGGACCCGGGTCCGGACCAGTTCATCCGGATCGCCCAGGACGGCAACCTGTTGTTCGTCCGTTCCGGCGTCAACACGGTGTCGAGCACACCGCCGGTCGAGGGTGGCGTCGAGTTTGCCGGTGCCGCCGCGCACTGGGTCAGCACCGACACCCTGGTCTGGAACCACGGGTCGGGTATCGACAGCGTACAGCTTTGGTACTCCGCCGATGGCAGTATCCGCGAGGCCGGTGGCCGCCTGATCGGTGGGGACATGACCTTCGATCTCGGTGCCGGCACCGCGCCGGTGTTGCCGAATGCCAGGCACCTGGAAGGCCGTACGCCCTACTCAGTGCCGATGGAGGCGCTCGACATGGCCGACCTGCTGATCACCGGTCAGCTTTACGCCGTCGGCCTGGACGCCACAGGCAAACAGGTCAAGGCCACTGCGGTGCAGATTCCGCTGTTGCTCGACGATCTCTATGCGGACGCCGCTTCGAGCGCGACGTTCGGTGTGGATTATTCCAGCGGTTCGCCGGTGATTTCGGTCTGGGCACCCACCTCAACGAGCGTATCGGTCAATATTTACGACACCGCTGACTCCGCGGCACCGTCGGACACGCTGCCGATGACCTATGACGACCTGTCCGGTGTCTGGAGCATCGCCGGCACGACTGACTGGGATCGCAAGTACTACACATTCACGCTCAACACCTACGTACCGCTGCAGTCGCGCGTGCGTGAACTGGAAACCACCGATCCGTACAGCCATACAGTGGCCAATGCGGGCACCGGCATGGCGCGCACGATGATCGTCAATCTCGACGACGCCGATCTCAAGCCGGCGGACTGGGACAGCTTCATGAAGCCGTCCCTGGACGCGCCGGAAGACATCGTGCTCTACGAGCTGCACGTGCGTGACTTCAGTGCCTTCGATGCCAGCGTACCGGCGGCCGACGTCGGCAAGTACAACGCATTTGGCAGCGGCAGCACCGGGGCAATGCACCTGCAGGCGCTCGCCGATGCCGGTGTGACCCACGTGCACCTGCTGCCGCCGTTCGATATCGCAACGGTCAACGAAGACGAATCGATGCGGGTCGATATCAATGACCCGATAGCCGACCTGTGCGCAATCGATGCCGCGGCGCAGCCGTTCTGCGAACTGCACAGCGGCACTATCCTCGAGGCGCTGCAAAGCTACGGCCCGACAGACACCGCCCAGCGCGAGCTGGTCGACGTGCTGCAGAGCTACGACAGCTTCAACTGGGGCTACGACCCGGTGCACTTCAACGCGCCGGAGGGTAGCTACTCGACAGATCCCGACGACGCCACCCGGGTGCTCGAGTTCCGCGCCATGGTCAAGGCGTTGTCCGACCTGGGGCTGCGCACGGTCGTCGACCAGGTCTATAACCACACCAACGCCTCGGGCACCAACATCAACGCCGTGTTCGACAAGGTGGTGCCGGGTTATTACCACCGCTATGACGCCGACACGGGCCAGATCCTGCGGGAGACCTGCTGCGACGACACCGCCGCCGAGCACGCGATGATGTCGAAGTTCCTGGTCGACTCGATGGTGCAGTGGACGGACGCCTACAGGGTCGACGGTTTCCGCATCGACCTCATGAGCTTCCATCCGCTGGCGACGATGGAAGAGGCGCGGGATGCCATCCAGGCGATCAATCCCGAGGCCTACATCTACGGCGAAGGCTGGAACACCGGTATTGCCCAGGGTGACAGCCGCTTCGTCGCCGCCCGTCAGGACAACCTGGCCGGCACGGGTATCGGCAGCTTCAACGACCGCATCCGCGATGCGATTCGGGGCGGCGGTCCGTTCGACAGCGGTTCGGGCCTGGTCGATACCCAGGGTTACACCACCGGCCTGTTCTACGACCCGAACGCGAACAACTCGGCATCGCCGGGCGAGCTGGACACCCTGCTCGGGTCGTCCGACCGTATCCGCGCGGCGCTGGCCGGAGGCCTGGCAGGTTATCCGCTGGTTGAAAGCACCAGCGACACGCTGACGACGGCGGGCGCGCTGGGCGCGGGCTACACCGAGGATCCGCAGGAGATCGTCAACTATGTCGCCTCCCACGACGACTACACGCTGTGGGACGTGGCGCAGTTCAAGCACCCGGTCGGCACCACGACCGCCGATCGCGTGCGCTCGCAGAACCTGAGTAATGCCTTCGTGCTGCTGGGGCAGGGCGTGCCGTTCCTGCAGGCCGGCCAGGACATCCTGCGGTCGAAGTCGATGGACCGGAACACCTTCGATTCGGGTGACTGGTTCAACAAGCTCGACTTCAGCATGAGCGACAACAACTTCGCAGTGGGACTGCCGTTCGACGGCGGCGCAGAGCATGAGTCGGCGCTGGGTAACGCCTCGGCCGACCCGGGCAGCGCGGACATCATGTTTGCTCACGAGATCACGAAGGAATTCCTGCAGATCCGCAAGAGCACCGGGCTGTTCCGCCTGCAGACGCAGGCCGATGTGGTCAACCGGGTGGTGTTCCACAACACCGGCACCCTGCAGGTGCCTGGCATGATCGTAATGTCGATCGACGGCTGCCTCACCGCCGAGTACACGCCGGAATACGGCAGCGTCGTGGTGTTGTTCAACGCCCGCACCGACGACCAGGTCTTCGACCTGTACGGCGAGCGCAGCTTCTCGCTGCACCCGGTGCAGATGGCCTCCATGGACAGTGTGGTGAGCACCGCTTTCCACGACGCCAACGGCTTCAGCGTGCCGGCGCGGACCGCGGCGGTGTTCGTCGAGGCACAGGGCGGCAAGACGGTGTGCGGTTTCGGCGCTGATTTCGCCAACACCACGCCGTATGTCGTGGGTGACTTCAACAACAACGCCTTCGTCAATGCGATGCTGCAGGTCGGCGATACCGACTGGGTGGAGGGCACCGCCACGGTGAACGTGGGCGCCGACCAGCGCTACCGCATCCAGTCTTCGGACGGCGCCAGCATCAACTGCGGTGGCCCTTCGGGCGGCGGCCCGTTGTTCACCCCGCAGGATATGTCGACGATCCTGACCTGCGGCGCCGGTCCTGACGAGCTCAGCCTCGACGCGGCGGCAGACGGCAGGATCAAGTTCGCGCTGGATACCACCAATATCCTCAATCCGTCGCTGATCCTGCGCACGCAGGCCGGCACCGGTTTCCCTGTCGAGGGCGGCGGTTGCGGCGTGACCGATGCGGGCAACGACAACTCGGCCGCCTTCGGCGTCGATGTCTTCGTTCGCGGCAGCTTCAACAACTGGCTCGATCCGGGCCAGGGCGGGCCGTCGCCGGCACCGCCGTACCAGCTGATCAACCTCGACGGCATGCAGTACGAGGCCGAGTTCGAAATCGATGCCGGTTCGTACATCTTCAAGGTGGCCGATGCCGACTGGGCCGGGCCCGAGTACGGCGATTCCACGGCGGACATCACGTTGGGCAACACCGTGACCATTCCGCGTGGGGGTTTCGGCGAGGACCTGGCGTTTACTGCGTCGGACACCGGTTGCTACAACTTCAATGTCGTGCCGTCCGCCGAGATCGACGAGACCGATAACGCGGCCGTGTCGATCGACATGACCGTTTCGCTGATTCCGCAGGACACCGGCGAACCCACCGACACACCGCTGGTGCGTGGCGGGTTCAACGATTGGGGCGAGACCGACCCGATGACCATGGTCGACGCCACGACGTTCGAGGCTATCGTCAATGTGGCCACGGCCGGCGACTACGAGTTCAAGGTCGCGTCGGCCGACTGGGCAATCGTCAACTGTGGCGGTCCGCAGGACCTCGGTGCCACGATGAACGTCACGGTAGGCGGCAGCACGACGATCAGCTGCGGTCAGAACCCGGCCAACATGCTGGCGTCCTTTGCAACTTCGGGCGACTACCTGTTCCGGATCGATACCACGAACCGGAACAACCCGACGCTGACGGTCGAGTCGTTTACCGGCGCCGGCTTCAACAGCGGGGGTTTCGGTTCGCCGTCGGTCTACCTGTTAGGCGACTTCAATGGCTTTGGCCTGGACAACGTCACGACGGCCGCTGCCGGTGGACGCCTGTACTTCACGACCGTCAACCTGACGGCGGGAACCTATGCGTTCCGCTTCGAGTCGTCAGACGGCACGACGATCAGTTGCGGTACCCCGACGGGCGGCAGTTCCGACGTGCCGGTCGGCACGGAGACGGCTATCTCCTGTGGACCGAACCGGGCCGACCTGTCGGTGACGGTCGCCACCGATGGCGACTACCGCTTCAATATGGACGCGGGGTTGTCGGGTACCGCACTGGAGCCGCTGCTAACTATCGACGCGTTGTAGCGCAGCGGTCTTAGAGGCAGACTGCGCCGGTAGCCGCGGGTTACCGGCGCAGTTTTTTTTCGGGGGTCAAATATGAGCGACAGCGAGAACCAACCGGGCACGCGTCGTCAGGCGCTGTTTCTTGCCGTCGCGGTTGCTATCCCGGTGCTGTTCTTCGTGCTGCTCGAAGGCGCGCTGCGGCTGGCCGGCACCGGCGAAGACTTTCCGCTGTTCATCCCGCATCCCGAGCAGCCCGACTTCCTGCTCGCCAACCCGCAGGTCATCAAGCGCTTCTTCGGCGATCCGGCCCAGGCGCCGGCAATGAAGATCGAGACGGTCTACTTTCGTGCCGAGAAGCCCGACGGCGGCATCCGGATATTCGTCCAGGGCGGTTCCTCGGCCGCGGGGTTTCCTTATGGCTACGGTGCCTCGCTCACCGGCATGCTGGAACAGCGCCTGCGCCGCACCTATCCGCACCGGACAGTCGAGGTGGTCAACACCGCAATGTCGGCGGTGAATTCCTACACGCTGCTGGCGTTTGCCGACGAGATCATCGAGCAGCAGCCCGACGCAGTACTCGTTTACGCCGGACACAACGAGTACCTCGGTATCCTGGGCGTCGGGTCGGCTTTCCTGGGCGGCAAGACGCCTTCGCTGACCCGGGCGTATCTTGCTTTGCGAAAGCTGCGCCTTTTCCAGGCTTTGGAAGGTGTCTTCGATGGCCTGGCGCCCGGCAAAGCCAGTAGCGTGCCCCCCGGCGTGGCGGGCGGCACGATGATGAGCCGGGTTGCGGCCGAGAAAAATATCGCGCTGGGTTCGCAGCTGTACGAGAATGGCAAGGCCCAGTACCGGCATAACCTGAATGCGTTGGTGCGCCGCTACACCGAGGCCGGCGTGCCCGTCTACGTCGGTACATTAGTCAGCAACGAGCGCGGTCAGCCACCGTTCAACAGCGGTCATTCGGCGCAGACGGACCATCATGCCTGGCAGTCATTGATTCATCGTGCCCGCGCGCAGGAAAGTCCGGCGGTGCGCCTGCGCGAGGCGCAGGCGCTGGTGGCGATGGACGAGCGCAATGCCGACGGCTGGTTCCTCCTGGGTACAGCTCATTACGACAGCGCGGAATACGATGAGGCCCGCACGGCATTCCAGGCCGCACGCGACCGCGATGAACTGCGTTTCCGTGCGCCGGGTGAATTCAACGACATTGTCCAGGCCACGGCAGGGCAGGGGGCCCGCATTGTCGAGGTAGAGGACGCGCTGCGATCCCAGGCCGAACACGGCATATTCGACAAGGACCTCGTGCTCGAACATGTCCACCCCACCTTGCGAGGCTACTTCCTGCTCGCCGATGCGTACTACGATGCACTCACCGGAGATGGCCTGCTGGGCAATGCCTA
>JAHEKH010000023.1:0-4741 GCA_024638445.1 Gammaproteobacteria bacterium
GTAGTCGTCCTCGATGTCTTCGAACATGCGCACCAGCGCGTCGCGATGCAGGGCCAGGGCCCACTCGGAGGTGTAGCCCTCGCTCTTGATCAGCTCGATTACCGGCTGCGACAGGGTCTGGTCTTCGAGCATCAGCAGGTGGCTGTCGAAGAAGCTCATGATCTCGGCCGGCACCTTGTCGCGTAACCGCGACTGCAGGTCGCGCAGCTCGGTTATCGCGGCGTGCATGGCCGTTTTCAGACGGGTGACTTCGCGGCTCTTCTGTCCACGGGCCACGTGGCTGGCCACGACCCGGGGCTGGATTTCATGCAGGAGCCGGACCCGGCCGATCGCGATCCCTCGCGAAACACCGGTGCCGCTCAGCATCAGCGGCATCGGTTAGTCAGCTGTCGCAGAAGTTGTTTTTGTTGTTGGAAATGTTTCGAAAAGGGCCTTGAGGCTCTGGCCGGCGTGTTTTTCGTCCGGTCCCTCGAGACGGACGCGCAGCCGGGCGCCGTGGGGGGCGGCGAGCGCCATCAGTCCAAGTATGCTTTTGCCGTCGACGCGGCGATCCTGGTAGATCAGCTGCACATCACTGTCGAACTCGCTCGTCATGGCCACGACCTTTGCGGCCGGCCGGACATGCAGCCCCCTTCGGCTGCGGACCGTGACGTCGAATTCCAGCAAAAGCGCCTCCCCGGGGAAAAAAGTGGACGTAATCTGACCATACCCCGAGAACACCGGGTAGGGCAATGCAACAAACAAGATATCGTTAAATAGAGGTCAGATAATCAGGAAGTTAAGCCGACATGGCGAACCAGCACCTGCTCGCTGGCACCCCGGAAGCGTTCAGCGAGACGTTCGGCAAGGTAAACCGAGCGGTGCTGACCGCCGGTGCACCCGACCGCCACGGTGAGATAGCTCCGGTTGCTGGCAACGAAAGCCGGGATCCAGCGTTCCAGGTAGCCGGCGATAGAGTCGTACATGTCCTGGACCTCTTGCTGCTTTTCCAGCCAGCCGACGACCTCCGGGTCGCGCCCCGTCTGGCCACGCAGCGCCGACACCCAGTAGGGATTAGGCAGGCAGCGCACGTCAAAAACGATATCGGCGTCGCCGGGTAAACCGTTTTTGAATCCGAAGGACTGAAACTGCAGCGACATCTGCGATTCGCGGCGCGATGCGACCCGCTCGCGGATCAGCTCCCGCAGCTCGTGCACACTGGTGTTGCTCGTGTCGATACTCAGATCGGCTTCGCTGGCAACCGCTTCGAGCAGCTTGCTCTCGCGGGCAATGGCCTCCTGCAGCCCGGCGCCGCTGTCGCTGAGCGGATGCCGCCGCCGGGTTTCGCGGTAGCGGCGGATCAGGGTCTGCCGGTCGGCATGCAGGAATAACACTTCGCAGTCGATACCGCTTTCGCGGAACTCCGCGACCAGTGCAGGCAGGTTGGCGAGGTCAACGGGCTGGTTGCGTGCATCGACCCCCACGGCGGTGTGGCGATAGGCCGAACCGGTGGTTTTTACGGTGCCTTCGACAAAGGACTTGAGAAGCGTAACGGGAATATTGTCGATGCAGTAATACCCGAGGTCTTCGAGCATGTGCAGGGCCACGGACTTGCCGGAGCCCGACAGGCCGCTAACGACGACCAGCCGCATCGTCTTTCATCGCCGGGTCCGGGTCGAACTCGACAAGGGTGTCATAGAGTGCCTCGGAATCGGCGGCATCATCGAGCGCATGGCGAAAGAGATCCTGAGCCAGCATCTTCGCAATCATCGACAGCAGCTGCAGGTGCGATTCCTCGTCGCCCGGAGGGACCAGCAGACCGAACAGGAAGCGCACCGGCTTACCGTCGGCGGCATCGAAAGCCACGGGTTCCTCGAGCCGCACGAACGCTGCCCGGAGGCCAGACAGCTGATCGAGCCGGGCATGCGGAATGGCGACCGCCGATCCGATGGCGGTGCTGCCGAGACGCTCCCGGCTGACCAGGCAGTCGAAGACCTCGAGCTTGTGCAGCGGCGTCTCGCCACTGGACAGTGCTTCACTGAGGATGTCCAGCGCGTGTTTCTTGCTGCGCACGGGCACATCACACAGGACCCGGTCAGGATCCAGGATGTCGTGCAGCCGTACCGGTGCCGGGACGGGCTCGTCAGGCGAACTTGGACTTGTTTGCGTCTCGCGCATGATGGTCTGTGAGTTTCTCTTTGTGTTTCTTGATCTGCCGGTCCAGCTTGTCGATCAAGGTGTCAATGGCCGCATACATGTCTTCTTCGACCGAACTGGCGTGAAGTTTAGCGCCACTGACGCTGACGGTGGCTTCTGCCTGGTGACGCTGCTTCTCGACGGACAGGGTCACATGGATGTCGTTGACGTGGTCGAAATGGCGTTTCAGCTTCTCCATTTTAGTCGCGACTCTGTCGCGCAGCGCCGGGGTAACCTCGATGTGGTGACCGGTAATGGTTGGGTGCATCTGCTGCCTCCTTATTTGACTGTGCGGCGTTTCCGCTGGCTGGAGGAGGGAATGTTCATCGATTCACGATACTTGGCAACGGTTCGCCGCGCCACATTTACTCCGTCTTCCAGCAACCTTTGAGCGATCTTGTTATCGCTGAGGGGTTTTTCAGGGTTCTCATTGGCGATCAGTTTCTTGATCATCGCCCGGATCGCGACGGACGATCGCTCTTCTCCATCAACCGTGCCTACATGGCTGGAAAAGAAATAACGCAGTTCAATCACCCCACGCGGGGTGTGCATGTACTTGTTGGTGGTGACGCGCGAGACGGTCGACTCGTGCATCTCGATGGCTTCTGCGACGTCACGCAGCACCATCGGGTTCATGGCTTCTTCACCGCGGTCGAGGAAATCCTGCTGCCGCTCGACGATACAGCGGGCAACCTTGAGCAGGGTTTCGTTGCGTATTTCCAGGCTGCGGACCAGCCAGCGGGCTTCCTGCAGCTGAGTGCGCAGCACGCTGTGGTCGCCGTCGTTGCGGATGGCGCCGGCATAATTTTTGTTGATCCGAAGCTGTGGCAGAAGGCCACTGTTGACCTCGACGATCCAGCGATTGTCGACTTTGCGAACGAAGACATCGGGGACGACGTAATCCGTCGCCCGGGGGGCTATGGCATTGCCAGGCTTCGGGTGTAACGAACGAACCAGGGCGACCGCTTCGGCGACTTCCTCGTCGCTGACGTTCAGCTTGCGCCGCAGCGCCGAAAACTGGTTGTCGGCAATCAGTTTAAGCAGGTCATCGTCTTCGGTAATACCGTAGGCCGTCAGCAGTCCCGGGGTTTCCTCGTCGAGCTGGTGGAGCTGCAGCTTCAGGCACTCACACAGGCTGCGTGAACCCACGCCGGCTGGATCGAAACGCTGGACCCGGGTCAGCACCGCTTCGATTTCTTCGGCTCCGGCATTGAACTCATTGCCCAGCGTGCCGGCGATGGTTTCGAAGTCGTCGGTGACATAGCCTTCGTCGTTGATGGCATCGACGATGGCGCTGGCGATAATTTTCTCGCGCTGCGAGAAATCTTCCATTTCGACCTGCCACAGCAGGTATTCGTGCAGTGTCTGGCCCGAGGTGTCCTCGATATCCTGACTGACCGGCGGCATTCCGCCCTGGCCGCTGTCGGCAGACGCGGTAATCCGGGGTTCGCGCCATTCATCCGGAATGGCATCGTCGTTATTCTTCTTCTGTTCCTCGGCGCTCGGGGTCTTCTCTTTGGGTGTGACGTCGACAAACTCCTCGACGTCTTCCAGCATGACATTACTTTCCAGGGCTTCCTGGATTGTCGCCTGCAGGTCCATCACCGGGAGCTGCAACAGGCGGATAGCCTGTTGTAACTGGGGCGTCATGGTCAGCGTCTGACCGATGCGCAGCTGCAGTGATGGTTTTAACATAATTCGATCAAGTTGCCCGCTCCGTGGGCAATATTCAGAAGTGCCTGATTCACAGGCGGAAGTCTTCGCCCAGGTAGACTTCGCGCACCCGTTGGTCAGCCAGCACTTCGTCGGGCTGCCCTTCGAGAATTACCTTTCCTTCACTCAGGATATACGCCCGCTCACAAATGCCAAGTGTCTCGCGCACATTGTGGTCGGTAATCAGCACGCCGATGTCGCGTTCCGTGAGCTGCGAAATAATCCTTTGAATATCAAGCACTGAGATCGGGTCTACGCCGGCGAAGGGTTCGTCCAGTAAAACAAACGAGGGCTCGGTGGCCAGGGCGCGGGCAATTTCCGCTCGTCTGCGCTCGCCACCGGACAATGCCATGCCCGCGCTGTTGCGGATATGGCCGATATGCAGGTCCTCGAGGAGTTCCTCCAGCTTGCGCTCCCGCTCCGGATCGTCGAGCTCGCTGCGGGTCTCCAGGATCGCCATGATGTTCTCCGCAACGGTCAGCTTGCGAAACACCGAGGCTTCCTGAGGCAGGTAGCCGACGCCGAGACGGGCGCGCCGGTGCATGGGCAGGCGGGTAATGTCGCGGTCGTCGATAAAGATTCGTCCCGAATCGCACGGGATCAGGCCGACGATCATGTAGAAGGCTGTCGTCTTGCCGGCACCGTTCGGGCCAAGCAGGCCGATGACTTCGCCGCTGCTGACCTGCAGCGACATGTCATCGACTACCTGGCGGGCGCGAAATCGCTTGCAGATGCCGTCGGCGCGCAGGGTGCTCATTGATTGTCTTTGCCCGGATCAGCGGGTGCCGGCTGCGCTGGCGGAGTGATGGTGATCTGGACGCGGTCGCCGCTGGATTCGCCACCGGCGACGATG
>JAHEKH010000023.1:4751-30620 GCA_024638445.1 Gammaproteobacteria bacterium
CAGGTCGTAGATCAGTCGCTCCGCGCTGCCCCGGGTGATTTCTGCGGCGTCGCCCCCCGTTGCGTGCCTGAAAGTGGCCGGCACACCGGTCAACGTGATGGCGCTGAGTTCATCGTCGGCGAACAATACGATGGCCCGTTGAGCGTTCACTCTCATCTCCGCGTTATCGGAATGACTGAACACTGCCGGCACGCCGGTGATCGTTGCGCGTTGCAGCCGGTGATCGGCAAACTCCATTTCCGCCCGCTGTGCCGTCACTTCCGCATTGCTGCCATAAATTTTCACCGCGCCCTGGAACACCCACGTGCTGTTGGCGAAGTCCAGCTGCGAGGTGTCGGCGCGATCGGCAGAGATTCCCAGGTCGCCGCGCTGAATCGTCACTTCCTCGAACAACAGTCGCTGGTTACCGCGGTCGAAGTCGGTTTTTGCGGCGTCCAGCAGTATAGGGACCTCCTGCGCGGGGGCACTGGCGGGCAGGAAATACAGCGCGATGAGGAGTGCGCGCCAGTCAGGGTAGGAAACGGCCATGAACATCCGATTGTAACGTCAGTTTCCGGTCCTTTAAATCGGCTCTCAGCCCAACCGCGGTAATCCGGTTGTTTCCGCGTTCGATCAGCACCGCGGTATCGGTCGTTGCCAGGTGCGCGCGCAAATCCACGTCGAGCTCTGGTGCCCGGATGACGGTGGGTTCCGGTCCGGCAAAGAGGACTTCTTCAATCGTGACATCGCCTCGCAATTCGATGGTCTCGCCTTCCGCAGGGATCGCACCCTGTGTCGCCGTCAGCCGCCATGGGTCCTGGCCGGGCGAGAGATAGCGCATCTCTACGTCCTCCATCGTGACGCTGCTGTCCGCAGGCGCCTGCACGATACGTCCCGCGCGCAGCGTGTAAAGCCGGCGGCCATCGGTTCCCATGCCCTCGATCACGGCGTCACGCAGGTAATAGCCGGACTCGCTGACAGCTGGCGCGGTTTCCGGTACGGGTTCGGGCCGGTCGAGCAGCAGCCAGCTCGCGACGACCGCGGCAAACAGTACGCCGGCAATCAACAGTTTGCGGGGATTCATTGCGACCGGGCGTCCAGCAGCAACTCACACAGCTCGCGCACAGCGCCACGCCCACCAGGTTTCTCGGTCACCCAGTGTGCGGCCTCGAGCACAGGAGGCTGCGCGTTGGCAACAGCTACGGCCAGGCCGGCGCGTTCGAGCATCGGCAGGTCGGCCAGGTCGTCGCCGATCGCAGCAAGCTCTTTGCTGCCTGCGTTCGTATCTGCGAGCAGCTTGTCGACTGCTGCGCCCTTGTCCTTGCATCCGAGAATCACGCGCCCGATGCCAAGCTCATCCATGCGCCGGCAGACTGCCTCTGAATTGCGCGCGGAAATAATTACGGGATCGATGCCGGCCGACTGCAGGCGTCTAAGGCCGAGACCGTCGTGTACGTGAAAAACCTTCAGCTGTTCACCCTGGTCGCCGTAGTGGAGCCGGCCGTCGGTGAGTACGCCGTCAACATCGATTGCCACGAGCCGGATCGACGCAGCACGCTGCAGGATTTCTGGATTGATCGCAGTCAACGTTTTTCGCCTTACATCACGCCGGCGCGGAACAGGTCGTGAATGTTGAGCGCGCCGGCCAGGCGACCCGCATCGTCGACGACCAGCAACCCGGTGATCTTGTGAGTTTCGATCACGCTGACGGCCTCGGACGCCAGCATCTGCGGCGTCACCGTTACGCAACCCGCGGTCATCAGTTCCGCAATGCTGGTTTCGTGAATGTCGACCTGGTGGTCGAGCGTCCGGCGCAGGTCGCCATCGGTAAACACGCCGGCGACCCTGCCGTCACTGTTGACCACGGCGGTCATACCCAGACCCTTCGCAGTCATTTCCAGTAACGCTTCCTTCAAAGAGGTGTCTGCCTGCACGCTCGGCACCGCATCGCCGGTGTGCATCAGGTCCTCGACGCGCACCAGCAGTCTCCGGCCGAGCCGGCCGCCCGGGTGCGAACGGGCGAAATCCTCGACCGTAAAACCGCGGCACTCCAGCAGCGCCAGCGCCAGCGCGTCGCCAGTTGCCAGCGTGGCGGTGGTGCTTGCCGTCGGCGCGAGATTCAGCGGGCAGGCTTCCTCGGCTACGCTGACGTCGAGGTTGACCGTTGCCGCGGTGGCAAGCGTCGAATCGGGCTTGCCGGTCAGGGTAATCAGCGAGGCGGCAAGCCGTCGTATCAACGGCAGCAGGATGACGATCTCCGAGGTTTCACCCGAGTTCGACACGGCGATCACGACGTCGTCGCTGGTGATCATGCCCATGTCGCCGTGACTGGCTTCACCGGGGTGCAGGAAAAACGCCGGGCTGCCCGTGCTGGCCAGGGTTGCCGCGATCTTGCCGGCGATGTGACCGGACTTGCCGATTCCGGTTACCACCAGCCGCCCGCGGCAGTTGAGACACAGCCGGCAGGCCTGGACGAACTCGTCACCGATGCGTTGCTCGAGGGCGCGCACGGCATCGGCCTCGACCGACAGCACGCGCTTAGCCAGCGCTATGATGTGCTGGTCGTCGGGCATGGATTGTTTACTGGCGGGCCGGTTCATAGTTCACCTACGAGGACAACGCCCATGTAGCCGATAAAGGCCGCCAGCAGGGCGGCGCCCTCGGAACGCTTGACGCTCCCTTCGCCGCCGACATTGTACGCCATTGCAAATAACGCGATGGTCAGGCCGATCAGGACGAGAAAATCGCGGGTCAGGACTACCCGGTCGAAATCGGTCGGCGAGATTGCGCCGGCAACGCCGATGACCGCAAGCAGGTTGTACATATTCGAGCCGATCACGTTGCCGATAGCCAGGTCATGCTCGTTTTTGAGCGCCGCGGAAACAGACGCCGCAAGTTCCGGCAGCGAGGTCCCGATTGCTACCACGGTCAGGCCGATTACCAGCTCGCTGACGCCGAGCGCGGTTGCAATATGGATGGCCGCCCACACCAGCGCCTTGGCCGCACCCAGCAACACCAACAGCCCGATTAACAGCATCCCTACGGCCCGCGCCGTGCTGAGGTCGCTGCGGATCTCAGCCTCCAGGTCGGCGATGATGGGGTCACCCGCGCCGGACTCCAGCTCGACATGGACCAGCCAGTACATCATCAGTCCCAGGCCGCCCAGCAGCGCAAAGCCTTCGATGCGGCTCAGGTTCTGGTTGAGAAAGGGCAGCAGGGTCAGCATCGTGACCGCCAGCATGACCGGCATCTCGCGGCGCAGGGTTTGTGAGCGGACCCGCAGCGGCTGGATCAGCGCGGTGATACCCAGAATCAGGCCTATATTCGCGATGTTCGAACCGATCGCATTGCCGATGGCCAGCTGCGGGTTGCCGGTGGCGGCGGCGTTGATCGAGACCAGGATCTCGGGCGCCGAGGTGCCAAATCCCACAACGGTCAGTCCAATCAACAGGTTTGACACGCCCAGGTTGTGCGCGGTGGCCGCCGCACCGACCACGAAACGATCTGCGCCCCAAACCAGGAAGGCGAAACCGATGACGATTGTGAGCCAGTAGATCAGCATGTATTGGTCTTTTGGCGACACCGGGGCCGCGGCGGAACGTAAAAAGATATCACAACGGCCACTACGCCCGACCGGTATTCTTTAATATCATGGTCGTCCCCAGTCTCACCCGTGGAAGGCCGATGGATCCCAGGGAAGTCGAAGCGCTCATCAGCGCTGCAATGCCTGATGCTCAGGTCAACGTGCGCAGCCCGGATGGCACGCATTTCGAAGCTTTGATCGTTAGCGATGCGTTTGAAGGCCAGCGCACCCTCGCCCGGCACCGCGTGGTCTACGCCACGCTGGGCGAACGTGTCGGGCAGGAAATTCACGCTCTGTCGCTGCGAACCCTGACACCGGCGGAAGCCGCGGCGGAGTAGTCTCTTGGACAAGCTACTGATCGCCGGCGGCAACCGGCTCGAAGGCTCGGTGGTTATTTCCGGGGCCAAGAATGCTGCGCTGCCGATACTTGCCGGTACGCTGCTTGCAGATGGTCCGGTTATCGTCAGCAACGTGCCGCACTTGCGCGATATCACCACGACGATAGAGCTGCTCGGCCGCATGGGTGTCACGGTCACGGTCGACGAGCACATGAACATCGAGGTTGATCCGACCACGATATCCGAGCTCGTGGCGCCGTATGACCTGGTCCGCACTATGCGTGCGTCAATCCTGGTGCTCGGACCGATGGTGGCGCGTCACGGCTCCGCCGAGGTGTCGCTGCCCGGTGGTTGTGCCATCGGTGCCCGGCCGGTCAACCTGCACGTCCAGGGCCTGCGGGCGATGGGCGCCGAGATCGAGCTGGAAGGCGGCTACATCCGTGCCCGCGCAAAACGCCTGCGCGGGGCGCACATTGCCATGGACAAGGTGACCGTCACCGGCACTGAAAACCTGTTGATGGCGGCGACACTCGCCGAAGGCACCACCGTTATCGAAAATGCCGCCCGCGAGCCGGAAGTCGAGGATCTCGCGGTTTTTCTCAACGCGCTCGGTGCAAGGATCAGCGGTGCGGGTTCGTCGCGGATCGAGATCGAGGGCGTCGAGCGTCTCAGCGGCGGTAGTCACGCGGTGATGCCTGACCGTATCGAGGCCGGCACCTACCTTGCGGCGGGCGCGGTCACCGGCGGCCGGGTGCGCACGCGGCGGACCAATCCGCGCCATCTGGATGCAGTGTTGGCCAAGTTTGAGCAGGCCGGGGCGGTCATCGAAACCGGCGAGGACTGGATCGACCTCGATATGCAGGGCCGCAGGCCATCCGCCGTGAATCTCCGGACGGCGCCCTATCCGGCGTTCCCCACCGACATGCAGGCCCAGTTCACCGCACTCAATGCCATTGCCGAGGGTGCTGGCGTCATCACTGAGACCGTCTTCGAGAACCGGTTCCAGCATGTGCTCGAAATGCAGCGTATGGGCGCCAGGATCCGGCTGGAGGGCAATACCGCAGTGAGCGAAGGTGTCGAATCCCTGACGGCGGCGCCGGTCATGGCCACCGATTTGCGGGCCTCGGCCTCCCTGGTGCTGGCAGGGCTGGTAGCGCGTGGCGAGACGCTGGTTGACCGGATTTACCACATCGACCGGGGCTATGAGTGCATCGAGGAGAAGCTCGGGCAGCTCGGGGCATCCATCAGGCGGGTGCCCGGCTGACACGGGTGTGTGTATAATTCCGGCGGTTTTGTGACGGCCTTTTCAGCAACACACGGACACCACGGAATGTCAGCAACCTCCGACGATCTCGACAAAGGCAGACGCCATTTCCTGACTCTGGCAACCGGTGTTGCCGGCGGTGTCGGGGTAATCGCTGCTGCTGTGCCATTTGTGTCTTCATTTCGACCCAGCGCGCGCGCGCGGGCGCTCGGCGCCCCGGTCGAGGTGGATATCAGCAAGCTCGAGCCGGGCGCGCTGATCAAGGTCGAGTGGCGTGGTAAACCGGTTTACATTCTCAACCGCACCGAAGCGGCGCTGGCGACGCTGCCACCGCTCGACGGCCGTGTGCGCGACCCGGAATCGCAGCAGCCGCAGCAGCCCGACTATGCACGAAACCAGTATCGCTCGGTGCGGCCCGAAGTCTTCGTGATGATCGGTGTTTGCACACACCTCGGGTGTGCGCCCGAGTATCGTCCCGACGTGGCTCCGGCCGATCTCGGGCCGGACTGGAAAGGTGGTTTCTTCTGCCCGTGTCACGGCTCAAAGTTCGACCTGGCCGGTCGGGTCTATGACGGCGTGCCGGCGCCGCTCAATCTCGCGGTGCCGCCTCACCGGTTCCTGAGCGATAACACCTTATTGATCGGCGACGACCGGGGGTTGGGCTAATGGCTAACGGACAGGCTGGCGCAATCGGGGAGCGAATTCGCTCCGTCGGCGACTGGATCGGGGCACGGTTCCCGATTTCCAGCATGTGGCGGGAGCACCTGTCGGAGTACTGGGCCCCCAAGAATTTCAATTTCTGGTACTACTTCGGCTCGCTGGCCCTGCTGATGCTGGTGATGCAGATCGTCACCGGAATCTTCCTGACGATGAATTACAAGCCTTCGGCCGACGAGGCCTTTGCGTCGGTCGAGTACATCATGCGCGATGTGCCCTGGGGCTGGCTCATTCGCTACATGCATGCCGTAGGCGCGTCGTTCTTCTTTATCGTCGTCTACCTGCATATGTTCCGCGGGCTGATGTACGGCTCGTATCGCAAACCGCGCGAGCTCGTCTGGATACTGGGCATGCTCATCTACCTGGCGCTCATGGCCGAAGCCTTCATGGGCTACCTGCTGCCCTGGGGCCAGATGTCCTACTGGGGAGCACAGGTCATCGTGTCGCTGTTCGGTGCCATACCGGTCATCGGTGACGGTCTGTCGGAATGGATACGCGGCGATTACTACATTTCCGATATCACGTTGAACCGGTTCTTCTCGTTCCACGTGATTGCGGTACCGCTGGTCCTGCTGGCGCTGGTGGTGATGCACATCCTGGCGCTGCACGAAGTCGGTTCGAATAACCCGGACGGCGTCGAAATCAAGAAGCACAAGGACGAGACCGGTAAGCCGCTGGACGGTATTGCCTTTCATCCTTACTACACGGTGAAGGACCTGGTCGGGGTTGCGGTTTTCGCCATCCTGTTCAGCGCGGTGGTGTTCTTCGCGCCGGAGTTTTTCGGCCTGTTTCTCGAACACGCTAACTTCGAGCCGGCCGATCCGTTGAAGACCCCCGAGCATATTGCGCCGGTGTGGTACTTCACGCCTTTCTACGCAATCCTGCGGGCGATCCCGAGCAAGATCGGCGGTGTGACGCTGATGGGTCTGGCGATCGTGGTGTTGTTCCTGCTGCCCTGGCTGGATCGCAGCCCGGTTCGCTCGATCCGCTACAAGGGCTGGATCTTCAGGACCGCAATTGCCGTGTTTGCGGTCAGCTTCCTGGCGCTTGGTTATCTTGGGCTGAAAGAGGCGTCACCCACCTACGTGCTGCTGGCGCGAATCTTTACTTTCCTGTACTTCGCGTTCTTCGTGCTGATGCCGTTTTATTCCCGGTGGGATAAACCAAAACCGGCCCCGGACAGAGTGACTTATCACCATGAATAGGTTTATCGGATTTCTCGCGCTCGCCCTGTTCATACCAGCTGCGTTTGCTGCCGGTGGCGGCAGCGGTATTGTGATGGAGTCGCACAACGATGTCGGGAATATCGCATCCCTGCAGCGCGGTGCGCGGAACTTCGTCAACTATTGCCTCGGATGCCATTCGGCAAAGTTTGTGCGCTACAACCGGGTAGCCAGGGACCTGGGGATTTCCGAGGAAGACCTTGCGAAGTACCTGATGTGGACGGCCGAGAAACCGCACGAGACGATGGATGTCGCGATGCCGGCGGACGATGCCGCGCGCTGGTTTGGCCGGACGCCGCCTGACCTGTCGCTGATCGCCCGCAGCCGCGGCGTCGACTGGCTTTACACCTACCTCATGACCTTTTACGTTGATGAGAGCGCAGTTTTTGGCGCCAACAATCTCATGCTGCCGGGCGCCAGCATGCCCAACGTCCTGTGGGAGTTGGAAGGCAGAAAAGAGGCGGTATTCGAGGAAACCGTCGATGACGAGGGTAACTCGCACGAAGAGTTCGTCGAATTCCGGCAGCTTACGGAGGGCAGCCTGTCTCCCGAGGAATTCGACCAGTTCGCAACTGACCTGGTTAACTTCCTCGATTACATGGGCGAGCCGATGCAACTCAAGCGTCAGAGCCTCGGTATTCGGGTAATTGCCTATCTGCTGGTATTCTTCCTGCTCGCTCTGGCGCTCAAGAAGGAATTCTGGAAAGACGTGCACTGAGCCCCTGGCGCCGGTCTGCCGGCGCTTTCAGCAATCTAGGAGACAGAAATGGCAGTAGTGGCCAACCGCCGATCCGTGATGACGTTGTTCTCGCGTCCCACGTGCCCGTACAGTCACCGGGTCCGGATCATACTGGCCGAGAAGAATATCAACGTCGAAATAGTCGACGTGGATAGTTCGACGCTGCCCGAGGACCTGATCGACCTGAATCCTTACAACAGCGTGCCGACGCTGGTGGACCGCGACCTCGTCCTGTATGACTCGCGGGTGATTATCGAGTACCTCGACGAGCGCTTCCCGCACCCGCCGCTCATGCCGGTGGACCCGGTCACCCGGGCACAGTTCCGCCTGGCGCTGTATCGTATCGAGCGCGACTGGTACGGCCTCGTCGACGATCTCGAGGGTGCTTCCGACAAGGGCACCAAGCGGGCCTCCAAGGCACGCAAGATCCTGCACGACAGCATTCTCGCCAGTGCCGAAGTCTTCGGCGCCAAGGCGTTTTTCCTGAGTGACGAGTTCTCGCTGGTCGACGCCACGATCGCGCCGATCCTGTGGCGCCTGGAGCACTACGGCATCGAGCTGCAGGGCGAGCAGGCGCGGCCGATCAACAAGTATGCGCAAAACGTCTTTGGCCGTCCGTCATTCCAGGCCAGCCTCACGGAGCTGGAACGCGAACTGCAATAGGTTTCGCACCCTCGCTCGATGTCCTCTTCCCGCAAGCCTTACCTGATCCGCGCGATGCACGAGTGGATCAACGACAACGACTACACGCCGCACATCGTGATCGATGCCGGTGTGGAGGGCGTGACGGTCCCGCGTGATCACGTGACGGACGGCAAGATCATCCTCAACATCGGGGGCCGCGCTACTGAGGCCTTGCACCTCGGAAACGAAACCATCAGCTTTGCCACGCGTTTCAGCGGCACCATCCACTCGGTGCGGTTGCCGTGCAGTGCCGTGCTCGGTATCTATGCGCGCGAGACCGGTGAGGGCATGATCTTCACCAGCGACGAAACCGACGATTCGCCACCCGAGCCGGGTACCGACGGGCCCGATGACGACAATACTCCGCCGGACCGGCCGTCGCTCAAGGTGGTCAAGTAGCCGGGAACAGCTTTCCCGGATTGAGAATCCCGTTCGGATCGAACTGTCGCTTGATGGCCCGCATCAGGTCGAGTGTCGCGGGTTCTATTTCCATGCCTACGAAGTCCATCTTGTCGAGACCGACGCCATGTTCGCCGGACAGCGTGCCGCCCATCTCGAGCACCGTGCTCATCAGGCTGGCCAGGCAGTGCTGCATGTCGGGCAGCTGGGCATTCTCGCCAAGAATGTTGACGTGAATATTGCCGTTGCCGGCGTGACCGAAATTGACCACGGCAACACCATGGCGGCTGGCAAGTTCTTCCAGGCGGGCGATGAACTCTGCGAGACGCGAGACCGGCACCACCACATCTTCGTTAATCTTCTTCGGCGCCAGCGTGCGCAGCGCCGGCGAGAGTGCGCGGCGCGCAGCCCACAGGCTTTCACGGTCTGCTTCAACGGTTGCGCGATCGAAGGCCACCAGCCCGGCGGCGCCGGCCTGCTCGATGGCGTCGGCGGCATCGTCGAGATGCGCCGCGGCACCGTCGATCTCGATTAACAGCAGCGCCCGACCGTTGTCAGGCAGGTCGACCCGGTTCCGGATGAGATCCGTCGCGGTCTCGTCCATGAATTCCAGCACCCGCGGAATCACCGGCTGCGCCATGATGCTGGCGACCGCAGCAGCTGCAGCGGCGACGTCGGTATACACCGCGCGCAGGGTCGCCACGGCTTCGGGCAGCGGCCGCAGCAGCAGGGTCGCTTCGGAAATCACCGCCAAAGTACCCTCGGAGCCAATGATCAGCCGGGTCAGGTCGTAACCGACGACGCCCTTGGTGGTGAACACGCCGGTGCGAAGCTCCGCACCGGAGCCGGCAACCGCACGCAGGCCGAGGGTGTTTTCCCGGCAGGTGCCGTACTTAACCGCTCGTGGACCTGCGGCGTTACAGGCAAGGTTGCCGCCAACGGTCGAGTAGTCGGCTGAGGTCGGGTCGGGTGCCCAGAAAAAACCCTGTTCTCCGGCAGCACGCTGGATCTCGCCGTTGGTAACGCCGGCTTCGACCACCGCGGTCCGGTTGTCCCGATCGATGGCGTGGATGGCGCGCAGCCGCTCGGTGGACAGCACCACGCCGCCGGCAACCGGTACTGCCGCGCCCGTGGTCGCCGAACCATAGCCACGGGCGGTCAACGCGAGCCCGGTCTCGTTGCAGGTTTCCACGATGGTGCGCACAGCCGCCGCGCTGTCGGGCCGCACCACCGCAACCGGTGCCGCGTGACGGCGGCTGTTGTCGTAGCCATAAGGCCAGCACTCTGCCTGGTCATCAAGCACCGCGTCGGCACCGAGGCGTTCGCGCAGCAGGACAATGGCGGGATCCGCCGGCATGACCGTCAGACGTCGCGTGGCCCGATCAGGGTCTGATCGATGAGTTCACACAGGCAGTGAATCGTCAGCAGGTGGACTTCCTGGACCCGGGCGGTCACCTCCGACGGCACGCGTATCTCGATATCGCCGGGCCGCATCAGTGCGGCCATTGCGCCGCCGTCGCGGCCGCTCAGGGCGACGACGTTCATCTCCCGGTCATGGGCTGCCTCAATTGCACGGTTCACGTTGGCTGAATTACCGGAAGTCGAGATC
The DNA here is from genome assembly GCA_024638445.1 of Gammaproteobacteria bacterium. Classification (GTDB taxonomy): domain Bacteria; phylum Pseudomonadota; class Gammaproteobacteria; order Steroidobacterales; family JABDKV01; genus JABDJB01. The sequence goes on from JAHEKH010000023.1 coordinate 15,287, forward strand.
GCCAGCAGCATGTCGCCCCGGCGCCCCAGCGCGGCAACCTGCTTGGAAAAAATCTCGTCGTAGCTGTAGTCGTTCGACACGGATGTCAGCGTCGAGCTGTCCGTAGTCAGCGCGATACCCGGCAGACCGGGGCGGTCGCGATCGAAGCGGTTGAGCAACTCGGAGGAAAAATGCTGGGCGTCGGCAGCGGAACCGCCGTTGCCGCAGCTCAGGATCTTGTGATCGGCGAGCAGGCAGCGGGTCATCGCCGCGGCTGCTTCGGCGATGGGTTCGACCAGGACGTCGCCGGCATCGCGCTTGGTGGCGATGCTGGCGGCAAAGAGCCGGCTGACGATTTCAGTGTTTTCCATGGCTAGTCCATTGTGAACGCGTCACGTATCCACTCAACGGCGGGCTTGTCGTCACCGGTCAACGCAACGACATCGAATCTTACCGCGTTGTCGGCATAGCGGGGGAATCGCTGCCGGAACAATTCTGCAGAAAAAGCGATCCTTGCCTGCTTACGCCGGTCGATGCTGGTTGCCGGATCGACAAAGCGGCCGCTGCTGCGTGATCGCACTTCCACGACGACCAACTCGTCGCAATCCAGCATGACGAGATCCAGTTCGCCAAAGCGGCAGCGGAAGTTGCGATAAACGGTGGTCAGACCGCGACGCTCGAGCCAGCGGCACGCGATGGTTTCCGAGCGGGCGCCGCGGACGGCGCGCAGGTTCACGGGGAACCGCTGCCCCCGGGCAGGACCGGTTCAGCGCCGGTTTCAACGTCAGGGTTTTCCGGAGCCGCGAGCTCCAGCCGCTCCAGCGGCAGGGCAACGCCGTTCTCGATTCGGCCCAGCGCCGGGAAACGCCGGACCCGGCCATCATTTTCCATGCTCAGTTCCCCGGTCATGCCGCGGAGGTTCAGGGCGTCGTTGTCGCGGGCCGCGAGCAGCGGCACCAACCGCCAGGCGTCATAGCCCATCGCGTACAACGGCGAGCGATGCTGCGCGCGGGCCGGCCAGTAGCGGTCGATCGTCTCCAGCATGCCGGCCGCCGATTCGGTCGGTGCGATCTCCCACGGGGTGGCGGCGAACACCAGCCCGTTGACATCCCGGTTGAGTTCTTCATCGGCGCGAAACGCCGCGGCGGTGGCGTAGACCGGCAGGTCGGAAGCGTAGTGAAACCGCAGCTGCGGACGAATCAGCCGCGCCTCGGTAGGCTGTGCGGCGATGAAAATGAAATCGACATCCTGGCGGCGCCTGGGTTCGAACTCGAGCGACTGACCCACTTCTGCCGCGATCGCCCGGCGCCGGGCGTGGCTGCGGTCGAGATGAAGCACCGGTTGGATGACCGCGGCGAAATCGGTCGCGCCGTTGGGATAAAACTCGTAGCTCAGCAGCTGTCCGCCGAGCCGCTCCAGTTCGGTGTTGAATGCCTGCAGCAGGCGGCGACCCCAGTCGCTGTCGGGAACCAGCGCAACCGCGCGCTGCTGGCCCTCGGCGACGGCACGCTGCGCCACCCGCTCGGCTTCGTGTTCCGGCGCCAGGGCGAACTGGAACAGGTTACGCGGTGCCTGGGTGTCGTCGGGCAGGTAATTGAGCGCCAGGGTGACCGGACCGGCCGGAACCAGGGGGGTGATCTCGGCCACATCGTCCTTGAGCAACGGCCCGACGATAAAGTCGGCGCCGCCCTCAACGGCCTGTCGATAGGCCGCCGCTGCGCCACGCTCTACCGTGTCGTAAAACACGATCTCCGAACCGGCGACGGCTTCGCCATAGTCGAAGTACGCGGCAATAAAGCCGTCTCGCAAAGCAGCGCCGACGCTCTCCAGCCGCCCGCTCAGCGGCAGCAGCAGGGCGACGCGCTGCGGCACCCGGATTGCTTTCGACCCTTCGAGCAGGTCGGACAAAAGGACATCGATAGCCGGGTGATCCGGCCAGGCGGTGCGCCAGCCGAGCAGGGCGGCGCGCTCACCGAATGCATCGCCGGCGGTTTCTGCCACGGCGTTACCCAGCGCCAGCCAGCCGGCGATGACCGGGTCGGCGTCTTCGGGAACCGGGGCCTGCCCGGCACCACGCAGACCTTCCCAGATCAGGCGCTGGTTGGCCAGCCGTTCATCGGGCCCCTCGAGCCAGCCTTCGCGCTCGACCAGTGCCTCGACCGCGCGGCGCGGCTGGCCGAGACCAAACCACGCCCGGGCGCCGACGGCGAGTGCGTCAGTAGCAATGAGTCCCGGCGGATCCGGGGGCAGTGAGCGCAGCCGGCCGAGGGCATCGTTATGCCGTCCAGCTTCGACATCGATCGCTGCCGCCATGACCTGCTGTGCGAGGCTCATCGACGCCGGAAACGGCTGGCGGACGGAGCGCATGTTGTACATCGCCCGGTTGCGTTCGCCATGCAGGTACCAGGATTCTGCGGCGGCCAGCAGGTAGCCGTCACGCCGGTCCGGGTCACGGCTGGCCAGCCGTTCGTAGGTCTGGGCCGCCGCGCGATAGTTACCCGCCTCCTGCTGGGCCCGGGCCCGGTCTTCCAGCGCGGCCGGATCGTCCCGCAGGCCGGGGGTTTCGCAGGCGGCGAGCACGAGCACGGCGGCAGCCAGCAGCGCTTGAAGCAGCCGGCGGCGGCGGGGCAGGATGGTACGGTCTGAGGTCATCGGCAAAGTGTCTGGGGTGGGGCAGAGCGTGTCAAATGAGACCGGAATACTGCATGTGGTGGCGACGCCAATCGGCAACCTGGGGGATTTGTCCCCGCGCGCGGTCGCCACGCTGGGCGCCGTCGATCTGATTGCCGCGGAGGACACCCGGCACAGCCGACGGCTGCTGGATCACGCCGGTATCGACACTCCCATGGTCTCGCTGCACGAACACAACGAGCGCGAACGCTGTGCCAGTCTCGTCGCGCGACTGGCGGCCGGCGAGTCGATCGCCCTGATCAGCGATGCCGGCACGCCGTTGGTCAGCGACCCGGGATTCCGTCTCGTGCGCGAGGCACGGACCGCCGGTATCGAGGTGCGGGCCGTGCCCGGCCCGAGTGCCGCGCTGGCGGCGCTGAGCATCGCCGGGCTGCCCAGCGATCGTTTTGCCTTCGAAGGCTTTCTGCCGGCGAAAGACGGTGCGCGCCGGACGCGTCTCGACGGGCTGGCGGATGAGATCCGCACGCTGATTTTTTTCGTGACGCCGCGCCGGCTGGCCGCCGAACTGCAGGCAGCCGCCGAGGTGTTCGGCGCAGAGCGAAAAGCCTTTATCGCTCGCGAACTGACCAAGAACTTCGAATCCGGTTACTCCGGCACGCTTTCCGAACTGCTCGACCAGTGTCACAGCGATGCCTCCATGCAAAAAGGCGAAATGGTGCTTGTCGTCGGTGGTGCCGAGCCAAAACCCGACGCCGGTGAGACCGACCAGTTACTTCGCATATTGCTCGACGAGGTGCCGTTGAAAACAGCGGTCAGTCTCGCAATGCAAATCAGCGGCCTGCCACGCAACATCCTCTACCGGCGTGCCGTCGAACTCCAGCAGCAAATCCAGCCGAAAGGCGAAAATTAATTCAGCCGCGCAGCGCTTCTTTGCGGTAGAGCTGCAACAGCTCGCGCCAGGCGTCTGACGAGAACAGCCCGCGGTTGTGGAAGAACACGACCTGGGCAAACGCCCGGAACAGCGGCCAGTGGAAAAGCCGGTCGAGTGTCTGGTTGGAGGGCGACCAGCGATCGTTGAAATGTCGCAGCAGTCGCTTGGTGCGATAGCGTGGACAGGCTTGCCGCACAGGGACGGCCGGGTCGGGTCCATTGGACAGCAGGAATTCAGCAATCGAGTCGCCGGCCAGGCGGCCCAGCTGCAGGGCCGGGTGGATACCCCCGGCGGTCAGCGGCGACACCATGCCGGCTGAGTCGCCCAGCGCCATGGCGCCTTCGGTAGACCAGTGACGCAGTGGTCCACCGCACGGGATGAGTCCGCCACGCTGACTGACGCGTGTGGCGTTGGACAGGTCGAATAATTTTTCCAGTCGCGAGAGAAAACCCGGCATGTCGGCGCGATGTGGCTGACGCGCGGCCAGCCCGACCTGTACCGAGACGACGCCCGGCACGATCCAGGCGATGTAGCCGCGGGCAATGTCGTGATCGAGGAACACGTGCAGCCGGTCCGGGTCGAGCCCGTCGATGCCATCGTATTCGTACTCGATGCCGACCAGGAATTCGGTGTTCGACGGCAGGCCCAGCTGTGCGGCTGTCGTTGACCGCGCCCCGTCAGCGGCGACGAGGTATTTCGCTTCGAGTCCGCTTTCCTGCAATGCCCAGCCGTCATCCTTGCGGCTGATTTCCTGGACCCTGCTGCCGAACCTGCAATCGGCACCGGCCTCGGACGCCCGCCGGGCCATCCAGCCGAGCAGGCCTTCGGTGTCGGTCGCCTGGAAGTAGTAGTCGGGCGACTGCAGGTCGAGCGGGCGCTGGGTCGGGCTGTACAGGCGAATGCCGTCGATCTGCCGGAGTAGTCGGGCCGGGCAATCTGGCAACAGCTCGGCCGCTTCGCGTACGAGGATGCCCGTCGTGTGGGGGCGTGCGCCTGGCGTGGTGCGTCGGTCGAGTACGACCGTATCGAGCCCGCGTAGCGCCGCCCGCCGGGCGCAGGCCAGGCCGGCGAAACTGCCGCCGACTACCGCGAGATCGGCCCGTTCGCTTTGATGGGTCACCGGGCCAGTTTACCAGTCCGGCCGAAGGCCGGTGGAGAGGAGTGGAGAACGGGGGGTCCCAGGGGTCGATCCAGGTGTCGGCCGGTCAACGTGCAGGGGGATCGCGGCTCCCAGCCGCGACCGGAAAAGAAATGGAGCCGGCCGATAAGCCGGGTTCTGTCGCGGACAGCCATTCATCTGGGATGTGCGTCACCGCACACCTCATGCGACCTACCCGAGAGCCGCGCGGGCAACGCGAACGCTCTCCTATTTGGTCTTGCTCCAGGTGGGGTTTACCGTGCCGCGGTGTGTTGCCACCCGCGCGGTGCGCTCTTACCGCACCTTTTCACCCTTACCGGCGCCGAAGCGCTTAGGCGGTTCGTTTTCTGTGGCACTTTCCGTGGGCTCGCGCCCCCCAGGCGTTACCTGGCACCTTGCCCTGTGGAGCCCGGACTTTCCTCAGTGCTTGCACACTGCGACTGCCTGGCCGACTCCGTGGAGCACTCTAGCAGGCTGGGTCGCGCAAGCAAAAAAAAGCCCTCGCTTGCGAGGGCTTTTTTCAGGATTGGATCTTACTGATCAGGTGCGGCGACGCATCATCCCGAGGATGCCCAGCGCGCCGACGAGCAGCGGAAAGGCTGCCGGTACCGGAATAACCCGCGGTGAGAACTTGATCGAATCAGTCGACCAGTCGCCCGTTGCGATGACCTGTCCTGCGTACACGGCTTCCCACCCCATGTTGTCGAGGAACCGGATCACGCCGGTAAAAGATGGTGTTGTCTCAGCAAGCCCCAGCTGGCTTGGCATCGTGTTCAGGAAATCGGCGGATACCTCGAGTGGTTCGCCGGAGAAGCTGTTGGTCGTCAGCGCGGTTAACCAGTTCGTGTCGAACATCATTTCGACATGAATCTTGTCGCCGACCGCCAGGTCGTAAGCATTACCCTCGATAGCGTCGGTAATGTTGCCAGCCCAGAAAGCCCGCATCATGGCGGCGTCAGCCGTAGCCGAGAAAGTCACCATCAGTACGGCCACAGCCGCAATACCGGAACGTTTGCAGTTCATCGTTGATCCCGTCCTTTATGTTTTTTAATTCTTTTGCCGCTTTATATCGGCATTAATTTGCGGGACCAGTATATCGGCTAATCTCCCCGCAAAACAGCCTGCTTACCATAATGTGACCGTTTAATTCGGGCGCGCGTCCGGCGCGCCAGGCCCCCGTATCCACCCGTTTCCTCCCTGATCTTGCGCTGTGCGGGCGCACAGTCCGCAGGTCCCTGTAAATCAATGAATTCTCACGCCAAATTTAAGAAAAACTGGCAACCTGCTGATTTATGAGCAGACGTCCGTCCGGGGTGTCCCCTCCACGGGCTAAGTGATTGTGCCTAAAGGTAGTTTTTAGCGTTTTCCTGTTGACAGCCCGTAGAACGGGTATATAGTGCCCGGAAGTGGGGAAAAGTGGAAAAAAATGGGTCAGTGTTGCAACCTGACAGATCACCATGTTCAGAGGCGCCAACAGCATAACGCTCGATTCCAAGGGGAGGGTCTCCATTCCGACCCGGTATCGGGAACGCCTGACCGAGTTGTCGGGCGGCGCACTCGTGGCCACGGTGGACCGCGACTATTGCCTGTTGCTTTACCCACTGCCGGCCTGGGAAGAGATCGAACGCAAGCTCATTCGCTTGCCCAGTCTCAACCGCCAGGCACGGCGACTACAGCGGCTCATGATCGGTTACGCGAGCGAGCTGGAAATGGACGGCCAGGGCAGGGTGCTCCTGCCGCGCGAGTTAAGGGATTTCGCGCAACTGGATCGTCAGGCAATCCTCATCGGGCAAGGCAACAAATTCGAACTGTGGGACCAGGAACGTTGGAACGAACGGCGCGATGTCTGGCTGACCGACGAAGAGTCGGAAACCGGCAGCCTTCCCGCCGATCTAGAAACACTGTCGTTGTAGGTGACGTGATGTTGGAACACCGGCCGGTGCTCCTTCATGAGACGCTGGACGCGCTCGCGGTCAATCCGGAAGGCACTTACGTCGATGCGACCTATGGCCGCGGCGGACATGCGGCGGCCATTGTGCAGCGGCTCGGCAAGAGCGGCCGGCTGATGGTCCTGGATCGGGATCCCGAGGCGGTCGCCGCCGCACAGGCTGCCCATGGCAGCGATTCCCGTGTCACCGTCGTCGCCGGCGCCTTCGCCAACCTGGGCGCCGTACTCGCCGGTGCCGGCTGGCAGGGGCAGGTCGACGGCCTGCTGCTCGATATCGGTGTTTCCTCGCCCCAGCTCGACGATCCGGCGCGCGGTTTCAGCTTTCGTACCGACGGACCGCTCGATATGCGGATGGATCCGGCGGCCAGCGAATCCGCTGCCGATTTCATCGCCCGTGCCGAGGCCGGTGAGCTGTACCGGATCTTCCGGCTGTACGGCGAGGAGCGTCATGCAAAGCGCATCGTCGCTGCAATACTCGAAGCGCGTGCTGCCGGCCCGATCGAGACCACCACTCAGCTGGCTGAAATCATTGCGGCTGTGGTGACCCGGCGTGAGCCCGGACGGCACCCGGCTACGCGCGTGTTCCAGGCGCTGCGTATCCATGTCAACGACGAACTGGGTCAGCTCGATCGTGCGCTCGAGGCCAGCCTCGACGCGCTCGCCCCCGGCGGCCGCCTGTGCGTCATCAGTTTTCATTCCCTCGAAGACCGCAGGGTGAAGCGTTTCATGCGGCAGCACGCACAGCCGGACCCGATGTGGCGCGGCATGCCCGACATCCCCGCCGAGGCACAGGCCTTTTTTCGTCGGCCCGCCCGGGCGATCAAGCCCGGTGCGGAGGAAACGGCAGCAAACCCGCGGGCACGCAGTGCCGTGCTGCGGGTAGCGGAGCGGCGCTCGTGACCGCCGGGCGGATGCTGGCGCTGGTGGTGGCGTTGGCCTGGTGTGCGGTACTGACGGTGGCGCTGATGACCATTGACGCACGGCACCAGGCACGCAAGCTTTTCGTCGAGCTGCAGCAGCTGCAGAACGAGCGCGACGAGCTGGACATCGAGTGGGGCCAGCTGCGTCTCGAGCAGAGCGCTTACGCTACCCATGGCCAGATCGAAAAGATCGCTCACGAAAAAATGGGCATGTCGGTACCGGGGCCCGCCGACATCAACATCCTCGAGCGCCGATGAGCACCCGCAAGCGAAATACGGCCGCAGCACCGATGCCCTGGCGCAGCTGGCTGGTGTTGTCGGTGTTCGGCTGCGCGGTGCTGGCGCTGGTCTATCGTGCGGTGGACCTGCAGCTGCTCGACGATGGCTTTCTGTCGGGGCAGGGCGACGCGCGGCACCTGCGGATCGACAAGCTTGCCGCGCATCGTGGCCCGATACTCGACCGTAACGGCGACCCGCTGGCGGTCAGCACGCCGGTCGATTCACTGTGGGTCAACCCGGGGGAATTCGCGGCTGCCGCCGACCGGATCCCGGAGCTGGCGACGGCCGCGGGTCTGAAGCAGGACTGGCTCGCGCGCCGCCTGAGCAGCAATGTCGAGCGTGAGTTCGTTTACCTGCGTCGCCACATGCGGCCAGACGAGGCGGCGCGCGTGCTCAATGCACGGCTGCCCGGTGTTTATACGCAGCGCGAATACCGCCGCTACTACCCGGCTGGCGAGGTCGCCGGACATGTCGTCGGGTTTACCGATATCGACGACCGCGGCCAGGAAGGGCTGGAGCTGGCCTACGACGAGTGGCTGCAGGGTCAGCCGGGCGCCAAGCGAGTCCTGCGCGACCGGCTCGGTCGCAGCATCGAGGATGTCGAGAGTATTCGCGCGCCCAGTCCCGGGCAGCCGTTACACACCTCGATCGACCTGCGTATCCAGTACCTGGCCTATCGTGAACTCAAGCGCGCGTTCCGCGATCACCGCGCGGTTTCCGGTTCGGTCGTTGTGCTCGACGTGAAAACCGGCGAAGTGCTGGCGATGGCTAACCAGCCTTCGTTCAATCCCAACAACCGCGCCGACTACGAGCCCAGGCGCTATCGCAACCGTGCGGTTACCGACATCTTCGAACCCGGCTCGGCGCTGAAGGCGTTAGTCATCGCCGCCGCGCTGGAGGGCGACAAGTACCGACCGGATACCGTGATCGAAACGTCGCCGGGGTTTCTCCGGGTCGGCGGCTGGGTGATCGAGGATCGCAACGACTTCGGCAGCCTCAATGTCACCGAGATCATCAGCCGCTCGAGCAACGTCGGGGCGACGAAGATCGCCATGTCGCTGGATGCGCGCGAGCTGTGGGCCACGCTGTCGTCGTTCGGCCTGGGTAACCTGACCGCGAGCGGTTTTCCCGGCGAGTCTGCCGGCCTGCTGAATGACCCGGTGCACTGGCGGCCGATCACCCAGGCAACGATTGCTTACGGTTACGGCCTCTCGGTAACACCGCTGCAGCTCGCGCAGGCGTTCGCGACAATAGCCGCGGACGGTATTCGCCATCCCGTCACCTTCCAGCGTCTCAGCCGCGGGCCCGACAGCGAGCGGGTCATCAGCGAGCGCGCGGCAGGTCAGCTGATCACGATGCTGGAGACCGTGACATTGCCGCAGGGCACCGGCGAGCTGGCTGCGGTTCCCGGTTTCAGGGTCGCCGGTAAAACCGGCACAGCGCGCAAGGCCGAGGCCGGTGGTTATTCGGAGGATCGCTACCACGCCGTGTTTGCCGGCATCGCCCCGGTAAGCGCACCCCGTCTCGCGGTCGTGGTGTTCATCGACGAGCCGCGTGCCGGGTTGTATTACGGCGGCGACGTCGCGGCACCGGTTTTTTCGGCCATCATGTCCGGCGCGCTGCGCCTGCTGGCGGTACCGCCCGACGGATTGACGCCGGCGCCGGCCGGCGGGATCGTGCAGGCGGCCACCGATTCCGCGGTGAGCCGGCAATGATGTCGGCAGTCGAGACTCTGCCGGTGACGCTCGGCGAACTCGTTGACGACGTGCCCGAGGCGTGTCGTCACATCGGGATCGGCGGACTGAGCCTGGACAGCTCATCGATTCGTCCGGGCGATGCCTTCCTGGCCTGTGCGGGCACTCGCCGTCATGGCCTGGACTATGCGGCAGCCGCGGTGGAAGCGGGTGCGGTTGTCGTGCTTTACGAACCGCGCGAAGGCGTCAGCGAAGAATTTTCGCAAACCGTTCCGCATGTCGCCATCGAACGCTTGCGCGAAAAGGCGGGGCACATTGCCGGCCGGTTCTACGGCGAACCGTCGCAACGGCTCAGCATCGCGGGGATAACCGGCACGAACGGCAAGACGACAACCGCCAGGCTGATTGCCGAGGCCGCCGAAACGGCGGGTCTCGCCTGCGGCATGAGCGGCACGCTGGGTTTTGGGCGGCCGGGTCACCTGGAGTCGGCGGACCTGACCACCCCGGACGCCGTCGTGATGCAGGAGCGCCTGGCGCGGCTCGGTCAGCAGGGTGCCACCCACGTCGCGATGGAAGTTTCCTCGCACGCCCTCGACCAGCACCGGGTCGAGGGCGTGGTGTTCCATACCGCCGCGTTCACCAACCTGAGTCGTGACCATCTCGATTATCACGGCGACATGCAGTCGTATCTCGACGCCAAGCGGGCGTTGTTTTCGTGGCCCGGATTGCGTAACGCCGTTATCAACGTCGACGACCCTGCGGGTGCCGCCCTGGCCACAGACATCGCGAGCGTACTGCCGGTCACGGCCGTGGGTGCGAGCGACGCCGTGCTCGGTTTTGATGCATTGCGAATTCGCCAGCTCGACACGTCAGCCAACGGCCTGCGCGTCGCCCTCACCACGCCGTGGGGCGATGCGGTCATCGACAGCTCGCTGCTGGGTGACTTCAATGCGACGAACCTGGCGCTGGCCCTGGCGGTGCTGACCGGATGGGGCCTCGAGGTAGACGAAGGCGCCGCCGCACTGGCCGGTGTACAGGCCGTCCGCGGGCGCATGGAGGCGTTTGGTGGCGGTGCTGCGCCGCTGGTGGTCGTCGACTATGCCCACACGCCGGACGCACTGGACAACGCGCTGCGGGCGTTGCGCAAGCACTGCGACCGCGACCTGTGGGTCGTCTTCGGCTGCGGCGGCGAACGCGATCGGGGCAAGCGGCCGCAAATGGGAGAGATCGCGGCCCGGCTGGCCGATCGCGTGGTGATCACCGATGACAACCCGCGTGGCGAGGACCCGCTGGCCATCATCGAGGACATCCGTGAAGGCGTGAACGGCGGCGACCATATCGAGTCGCTGCCCGGCAGGCGCGATGCGATCGCCTACGCCATCGGCGAGGCGCGGCCTGGTGATGTCGTGCTGGTGGCAGGGAAGGGTCACGAGGATTACCAGCTGGTCGGAAACCGGCGTCTTTCCCTGAGTGACCGGGAAGAGGCGCGACGCCTGGTGGGAGAACGCCAATGAGCCATGGTTCCATGAAAGAGCTTGCGCACATCGTCGGCGGCCGGCTGGTCGGCGGTGACGGTTTGTTCATCGGCGTGTCGACAGATACCCGCGATATCGAGGCAGGCGAACTCTTTGTTGCGCTGAAAGGCCCGAACTTCAATGGCGACGACTTTGCCACCCAGGCCGCCAATCGCGGCGCCGCAGGTGCCCTGGTCGGTCGCGAGGTGGCGGTTCGCGTTCCGCAGGTCGTCGTCGATGACACCCTCAGCGCGCTGGCGGTCTACGCCCACAGCTGGCGCACCGCTCGCGATGCGGCCGTTATCGGCATTACCGGCAGCAACGGCAAGACGACGGTCAAGGAAATGGTCGCATCGATCCTGCGCCGGGTCGGCCGAACGCATGCAACGCAGGGGAATCTCAATAACGAGATCGGTGTGCCGCTGACGCTGCTGGCGCTGGAAGAACGGCATGAATTCGCGGTGATCGAGATGGGCGCGAACCACGCCGGTGAAATCGCCCGGCTCACCGCGATGTCAGCGCCGCAGGTCGGACTGGTCACCAACGCCGGACCGGCCCACCTGGAAGGCTTCGGCAGCATCGAGGGTGTCGCCAACGCCAAGGGCGAGCTCTACGAGGGTATGGACAACAACGGTATCGCCGTCATTAACCTGGACGACGACTATGCCCCGCTGTGGCGGCGGATGGCGGGCGACCGGCGGATCCTGACCTTCGGAGTCAATCCCGATGCCGACTTTTGTGCCCGCGAAGTCATCCAGCACACGAACGGTCATGGCGACGGGTTGCGTATCGTGCTGGAAACGCCCGACGGCGATTGTGTCGTTAAGCTGCCGTTGCCCGGCCGGCATAACGGGGTCAATGCAGCGGCAGCCGCGGCCGCTGCCTGCGCGGCCGGCGCCGACCTCGAATCCGTCATTGCCGGCCTGCAGCAGGTCAGGCCGACCGCCGGGCGGCTGGCAATCCGGCGGATCGGCTGTGGCGCCAGGCTGATCGACGATACCTACAACGCCAACCCGGGTTCTCTCCAGGTTGCGCTTGATTTTCTCGCTGCTCAGCCTGGCAAGGCCTGGCTGGTGCTGGGCGATATGGGTGAGCTGGGTGATAACGCGCAGGCCCTGCACGCCCACATCGGCGAACGGGCGCGCAAGGCGGGCGTCGAGCGCCTGTTTGTGATCGGCGAGCTCAGTGAGGCGGCGGCCGACAGCTTCGGGCCGGGTGCCGAGCGGTTTCACAACCCGGACGAGCTGATCGCCGTATTGCGCGATCAGCTTCACGACGGCGTCAATGTCCTGGTCAAGGCATCGCGAACGATGCACCTCGAGCAGGTCACCGATGCGCTCAGTACAGACGACGAGCGGGGCTGAATCGTGCTGGTTTACCTGACAGAGTTTCTCGAGCGTTACCACTCCGGGTTCAACGTCTTCAGCTACCTGACCATGCGCGCCATTCTCAGCGCGCTGACCGCGCTGCTGCTGTCGTTTGTGGTCGGGCCGGCCATGATCCGGCGACTCAGCGCCTACCAGATCGGTCAGACCGTGCGGGACGACGGTCCCGAGTCGCACCTGCCAAAGGCAGGGACGCCGACCATGGGTGGCGCACTGATCCTGGTGGCCATCACGCTCAGCACCCTGCTGTGGGCCGACCTGGGCAATCGTTTTGTCTGGGTCGTGCTGGCAGTGCTGGTCGCATTCGGCCTGATCGGCTTTATCGACGACTACAAGAAGCTGGTGCTGCGCGACAGCAAGGGATTGAACGGACGCGCCAAGATTTTCTGGCAGAGTCTCGCGGCTCTGGCGGCCGCACTGGTGTTGTACTGGACCGCGCGCGATCCCGTAGAAACCTCGCTCATCGTACCCTTCTTCAAGAACTTTGCCCTGCAGCTCGGCGTCTTCTACGTCGCCTTCAGCGCCTTCGTGGTGGTGGCGACGTCCAATGCGGTCAACCTGACCGACGGGCTCGACGGCCTGGCGATCATGCCGACGGTCCTGGTCGGCGGCGCGCTGGGCGTGTTCGCTTACGCCACGGGCAACATCAACTTTGCCAGCTACCTGCAGATTCCATTCATCAATGGAGTCGGCGAGATGCTGGTGGTGTGTGCCGCCCTGGTTGGCTCGGGTCTCGGCTTCCTGTGGTTCAACACGTATCCGGCACAGGTCTTTATGGGCGACATCGGCGCGCTGGCGCTCGGCGCCGCGCTGGGAATTATTGCGGTGGTCGTCCGCCAGGAGCTGGTGCTGGCGATCATGGGTGGCGTATTCGTCGTCGAAACTGTGTCGGTCATCCTCCAGGTTGCAATCTACAAGCGCACGGGCAAACGCGTCTTCCTGATGGCGCCGCTGCATCACCACTATGAACTCAAGGGCTGGGCCGAGCCCAAGGTGATCGTGCGTTTCTGGATCATCACTTTCATTCTCGTTCTGGTCGGTCTGTCGACCCTGAAGCTGCGATGAAGATCGAAGTCGACAGCGTGCTCGCGAAGCACACCACCATCGTCGTGGGGTTGGGCAAGACCGGGCTCTCCTGCGCCCGCTATCTCGCCGAACAGGGCGACCGCGTCATCGTGACCGACAGCCGGGAACGCCCGCCGGGGATGAGCGAACTGCGGCGCGTGCGGCCGGACATCGAAATGCGCCTGGGTGGCTTCGAAGAATCGTTGCTCAGCCTGGCCGACCGGCTGGTGGTGTCACCGGGCGTGTCGCTGGACGAACCGTTTATCGCAGCGGCGATACGCCGCAATCTCGCAATCAGTGGCGATATTGACCTGTTCGCCGCCGCCGCGGATGCGCCGGTCGTTGCAGTCACCGGGTCGAACGGCAAGAGCACGGTAACCACCCTGGTCGCAGCGATGATGCGCAAGGCCGGCAGAAAAGTCCTCAGTGGCGGGAACATTGGCGTGCCGGCGCTCGACCTGCTCAAGCAGCCCGTGCCCGATTACTACGTGCTCGAGCTGTCGAGCTTCCAGCTCGACTGCAGCAGCAAACTGGCGGCCAGTGTCGGCACCGTTCTGAACGTGACCGCCGATCACCTCGATCGCCATGGCAGTCTCGAGGCCTACGCGGCGGCGAAGGCCAGGGTTTACCGCAACTGTGGCGTCGCCGTTTACAACCGCGACGATTCCCGCGTTGTCGCGATGGTCGAAGGCCAGCCGGCGTCAATCAGTTTCGGGCTGGACGCTCCCGCGGTCGGTCAGTACGGGGTGATTAATCGGCGCAACACCAGCTGGATTGCCCGTGGTTCGCGTCTGCTGATGCCGATTCGTTCGCTGCGTGTGAACGGCGACCACAACGTCGCCAACGTCCTGGCGGCGATGGCGGTGGGCGAGGGTGCGGGCCTTCCCCGCGACGCGATGCTCGCAGCCGCGCAGGAATTTCGCGGCCTGCCGCATCGCACGCAGTGGGTATCCGATGCCGGCGGCCTGCAGTGGGTCAACGATTCCAAGGGAACCAATGTCGGTGCCGCGGTGGCCGCGATCGGCAGCATCCGCGGCCGGCTGGTGCTGGTTGCCGGTGGCGATGGCAAGGGTGCCGACTTTGCACCGATGGCAGAGGCGCTCCACCGCAAGGCGCGCGCCGTTGTCCTGCTGGGCAAGGATGCGGACCCGCTTGCGGAACTGTTCGGGCAGCGGTGCCCGGTCAGGCGCGTCGCCAGCATGGATGAAGCCGTGATTGCGGCCGCGGAACTCGCCGAAGCCGGAGACACGGTGCTGCTGTCGCCGGGTTGTTCGAGTCTCGACATGTACGCCAGTTTCGAATCCCGCGGTGATGCCTTTGTCGCGGCGATCCGGAGACACATCCAGTGAGCCGTGCTGCTGCAGTCACTTCGCCATGGCGGATCAGCGTCGACCCGGTGCTCGGTTCGCTGGCCGCGGCCCTGGTGCTGCTGGGGCTGGTCATGGTGGCGAGCTCCTCGGTGGCCATTGCCGACCGTGACTTGTCGTCGCCGTTCTATTACCTCAACCGGCAGATGGTATTTCTCGGGATGGGGCTGGCCGGCGGCCTGGTCGCGCTGGTGATCCCGACCCGCCTGTGGGAACGGCTTAGCGTGGTGGCGCTGATCGCCGCACTGGCGATGCTCGCCATCGTGCTGCTGCCCGGGGTCGGTCACACCGTGAACGGTTCGACCCGCTGGCTGCCGCTGGGCCCGGTCAAGCTGCAGGTATCGGAACCGGCGCGGCTGCTATTGCTGATGTATATCTCCGGCTACCTCGTCCGGCGTCACGAGCACGTGCGTGAAAGCCTCGGAGGTTTCGTCAAGCCGATGCTTCTGATCACGCTGGCCTGCACCTTGCTGCTGGCAGAAC
>JAHEKH010000111.1 GCA_024638445.1 Gammaproteobacteria bacterium
GCCGATGTCCTTTACCCGGTCATCGCCCAGCTGCGAATCCCGCAGCCGCGCCACGGCGTCGTACTCGTACAACCCCTGCCGGGCCTTGGTGGTCGACTTGATGTGCCACTCGTACAGCGGCATCTCCAGCGATCGCGCAATCTCCTGCGCCAGCTGTGTCTTGCCCGTCCCCGGCTCGCCCTTCACCAGCAGCGGCCGTTGCAACGTCACCGCCGCATTCACCGCCATCGCCAGGTCGTCATCGGCAACGTATGTCTCAGTCCCGGAAAATCGCTTGCTCATATCCCCATTGTACGTCTTGATGCTGCATTGCCAAAAAATGCGGTTAAAAGAGCCATAAATGCCGGCAAATTACCCTTGCGAGGCTGCCATGCACTAGAATGCAGAAAATTCCCGAGCAAAAATTCCTGGGCGATGAGCGAACTGGAAGACTATATCTCCGAGATCTATGCGCTGGAGCAGCGCATCGAGCGACTGTCCATTGCCGCAGGTGTCGACCTGTCCCGGCCCGATCACGTTCGTGCTGTCATCCAGGAAACTCACGTTCATGTCGGTTACGGCGACAACCACACTTTCCACCTGCTGCGGGAAATGCTGGTGATGCGCGAGTATATCGAGGCGCATTGCGACAACGAGTTTGGCTGCGGCGAATGCCGGCGCATCGTCAAAGAGGCCAATGCCCGCCTGCGAAAGAACGGACTCAAACCCCACGCCTGATTTCCGGCGCAATGCTCCCGGCAGACATCACGGGCCTGGCCGACGAAAAAACCGATCGATAAACACCAGGCTGATGAACAGATCAGGCGGGCGGCCTGGCTCGCAGTCGGCGAACCGCCGCGACCAGGTCCCAGGCAATGAAGCCACCGATGACCAGGACGGCAATGCGGACTGTGAGCTGCAGGTTACCGCTAAACTCTGCCAGGAATTCTTCGCTGACCGTGACCAGCGCGGTCTGCCTCAGCAGCAGCCCTACCAGCACCAGCGCCGCGACGCAGAACGCGATCTCGGCAAACAGCGCCGGGCGTGTCCACAGGCCGCGGAGCAGAACGGTGATGTGGGTTACGAACCAGCCGGCAACCACGAGGTTGATCGGCCAGTACAGCTCGGACCAGATACTGGTGGCTACGATCTCCGGCCCTCCGATGGCCGTAAGAACGTCGGGAAAGGCCAGGGCGCCGTTCCACCACAGCAGAAACACGCCCTCGGTGACCAGGTTGGTAATGACGTCGCCACGATCGGTCAACGCCACGGATCCCGGCCGCAGCGTTCCCGGCTGCCACCGGTCGTACCAGTTGAGCCGCTCCCCGGAACGTTCGAGCAACACGAACGATGCCACCACGATGCCGGTAACCAGCAGCGCTGTTTCCAGCGTGTTGCTCAACAGGCCGGAAATCGAGAGCGTATTCCCGGCGGTGACTGACGCGATTAACGCGACCACAACCTGCAGGGACAGCACCAGGATCAACAGCAGTCTGAGCGTCTGGACGAACGCCGGGTAGATTCCCGGTCCGACCAGGTATTGCTGTTCGCCATAGCCACTTGCCACTTTCAGCGGGTGGCCGAATTCGCTCAGCACGGCTTTTTCGTCGCTGGCGTCCGGCTCGCTGCCGCGCGCCCGGGCATGTTCGATGACCTGTTCCTCGATCGATGCGCGTAACTCACCTAGGATGTCGTCGCGCGTTTCCGCCGGCAGGAAGCGGCTCACTTCGGAAAGGTAGCTGTCTACCCATTGCATGTTCAGTCCTCCACGATGGCGCGAATACCGTCGTTCAGCGCACGCCATTCCACGATCAGTTCTTCCAGTACCTGGTGCCCTGCTTCGGACAACCGGTAAAAGCGCTTGCGACGCTTGTCCTCCTCGCGCCACTCGCTGGTCAGCAGGCCCTGTTTTTCCAGGCGGCGAACCAGCGGGTAGAGCGTGCTCTCGTCGATCCGCACCCCGGCTTCGTTCAGCGCCTTGCGCAGCGAGTAGCCGTAGTGCTCCTCACGCAGGCGACCGAGCACCGCCAGGACGATTCCCCCGCGGCGCAACTCGAGCGTCAGTTTTTCCCGGGCCTGTTCGTCCACGATTTAACCTGTGCGCCACAACCTATGTATTGCATACTATGTGGCACACAGGGTAAAGTCAAATTCAACTGCAACCCGCTGATTTTTATGGCTCAATTTAATCCTGTGTTAACCGCCCGTGATGGCCGGGGCCAGCACTAACCGCGTCGGGCAGCCAGGAACCCAGTCATCGGGGCTGACGTGACTCGCGGTAGAGGAGCAAGGCAATTGCGGCGGGCACAACGATCCCCACGAGACTGATCCACTGCGGCACCAGCCAGGTCTCGATGGTGACCGGGACCTTGAGCGCATACCGCAACAGGTGGCCGATGGACACCAGCGACAGCAGCACGATGGCCAGCAACGTTCCGATTTTCATGACCTGAACCTCCTCGCTTTTCTCTCAGCGGGCGGGCTGGAGCACCAGCCGGTGTTGGGTGGGGCCGGGCAGGAAAGGCGTCGGCCGGCCTTCGGCCCAGTCGCCGTGACCGGAACCATAGAACGGCGACAGCGGGTGACCGCTCTGGCCGCCGGGCATGTGGAAATAGCCATTGGCCTCGTCACCGGGCGATACCGCCATACGCTGCGAGGCGCCAAAAGTCGGGCTCTGCACCCGCGGCATGTTGGAGTCCCCCGGCAATGGCTCGCCCGGCATGTCGAGAAAGCGCGAGAGCGCCGGCACCGCGCGGCTCAACGGGTGACGTATGGCCGCGGTGTTACGTTCACCCCAGGTGCGTGCCGACAGGTCACCGTCATAAAAGTCGTATTCGGCAATCGTCTCGGCGACGGCAGCCAGCAGTAGTGCATCCCAGCTGGCAAAGGCCGGATTGAGCAGGTGCGCGGGCCGCTCGTTAATCGCCTGCCAGACGGGCCTTTCCAGCTGGCTATGCCATCGCAAGACGAAACCGGGTTGGATTTCGCGCACCGGGCTCAGCAGGCCGTCCATCACGAGACGGAGCGTCTCCAGGCGATAAGCGCGCACCAGCCGGTATCCGGCCGAGTCCACCGCCGCCCGGGCGCCCCAGTCTGCGACAAGCCGGCGGAACTCGGCACGCTGCGGGTGATCAGCCACAACATCATCGGTCAGCACAGTGTCGAGCAGCAGTTCGCGCCAGTGGTTCAAAAACAGCGCACGGTCGTCGAGCTGCAGCGCCAGCATGTCGTCGATACCATGTTCCGGCTTGTCCTGCAGACGATCGCGAATCTGACGGGCGCGTGCGCCGTTCGGATGATTGCCTTCCCCGAGCAGGGCGAGCCACTCGCCGTCGACGGTACGTGCATTGGCGGTCCACAGCACGCCGGCCGGCGGATCGACGATCCGCGGGTAGTCGGCCGGATCGGTCCAGCCCTGCCAGCCTGCGCCATTGGCCCAGGACGAGGGCCGCGCCGGGTCATAGCCGACGCGGCGGGGAATCTGTCCCATGATCGTCCAGCCGATACGGCCACTGCTGTCGGCTACGACAAAATTCTGTGGCGGTGCACCGGTTCGGTTGGCCGCCGCCATCGCCCCTTCCAGGTTGCGCGCGGTTTCGAATCCGGCGATGCCGATATTGGTCGCCTCGACCAGGTGCGGCAGCCAGCGCAATGCGCGCAACCGGCCGCGATGGTCTTCGTCGATGACCGGACCCCAGGCGGTTTCCCGAATTCGCAGCGTTTCTGTTTCGCCACCGGCAATCTCGATTGCTTCGCTGACCTGCTCGAAATCGCGCCAGCCGCCCGGCACACGGTAGCTATCTGGATTGCCGGGCTTGAGCTCCAGCTCGATGAGATCCGACCAGTCGCCGTAGCTGTTGGTGAACGCCCAGGCCACGTGGCCGTTGCTGCCGGCGACGACAAGGGGTGTGCCCGGCAGGGTGACGCCGTTGATATCCAGCCCCTCGTCGGGCACGACGATGCGGCCGCGGAACCAGATGTTCGGCACGCCATGACCGAGATGCATGTCGCCGGCGACGATGGCCCGGCCGGTGGCGCTGCGCGCTGCACTCACCGCCCAGCTGTTGCTGCCCGGCGCGTGAGTCTCGTAGCCGACGCCTGCACCCGGCAACCCAGGCAAAAGCCTGGAAGAATCTGAAGCTGCCGCATCGCGCAGACCCGCCGCCGCAGGCAGCCCCCGCAGGTCCAGGGCGTCCGGGCCCGGCAGTGGCGCTGCGGGCATTGCCTCCCCGCGCAGCGGCGCATCCCAGTCCGTGCCGGATTGCACGATCCAGCGATAGGCATCGGGGTGCAGTACGTCGGCCAGGAACCCAAGCTCGGACTCGCGCGCAGCGGTCTCGTCGGTCAGCTCGAAATACATGCTGTATACCGTCAGCGCGATGTCCTCGGCCCTCCACGGCACCGGCTCCTGTCGCAACAACAGGTATTCGAACGGCGCGGTGGCCAGCGCGTCAATGCCTGTGTTCACGCCCTCGGTGTAGGCGCGATACAGCGCCGCTTCGTCGGCGGGCAGCTGCGCGACCAGCTGCTGCGCCCGGTGGCGAAGCCGGTGCACCCGGTTGGCGCGGTCGACATTGAGCGCAACGGAACCGAACAGGGCCGCGAGTTCCCCGGCAGCGGCCCTGCGCTGCAGATCCATCTGGAAGAAACGCTCCTGAGCGTGCACGAAGCCGGTGGCGAAAGCGGCATCGAGACGATCCTGCGCGGTGAGAGTCACCACGCCCAGCGCATCGCGCTCGATCGTCACCTCGTGACGCAGCGCGTCGATAGCCAGCGCACCGTCCAGCTGCGGCAAGCTGCCCCGCAGCGACAGGTACAGGGCTGCTGCTGCAGCAACGAGAATGGTGGCCAGCAAGACAAGGACGATCTTCAACGCTCGCATAACAAACCAGTATACGCCGCGGGAATAAAGAGTTCCCTCTCGACAAACCCGCGGATTCTGAGCCTGGCCGGGTGAACGGGGAATGCTTTCGCCAGTGCAGCGATAGACAGCGTCCAGTGCGGTCGCCGATAATCCGTTAACGCTGGCAACAGGACCTGGCAATGGAAGTGGTGGCACGCGCGTTGTTCCCGACCGTCATCTGGAGCACGCGGTTTGACGATTACCAGGATCTGAACCACCGCCTGCTGGAGTCGGTTCAGCGGTTGCGTGAACATGACGCTGACGGCGTACACAACACCAACGTGAACGGCTGGCAAAGCCGCAATACGCTGCAGACGCACAATGAATTCGCGGAGATTAACGGTCGCATCGTCAACGTGTGCCGCGAGATCGGTGCATCGGCCGGTTTCGCGCGGGAGGCGGAGTTGCGTTACCAGGCCTGGGCCAACGTAAATCCGCCCGGTGCTTTCAATAACCCGCATATCCACCCTAACTGTCACCTGAGCGGGGTGTATTACATTGCCGCGACACCCGACAGCGGCTCGATCTATTTTCGCGACCCCCGGGCGATGAGCCTGATGGCGCCTCCGCCGCTGGCGCAGGCTACGGAGATTACGGCCACTGAGAGCGCGATGAAGCCCGAACCCGGGCGGCTCTACGTTTTTCCCGCCTGGCTGGAGCACGGGGTACAGCCGAACCGCAGCGGGCAGGACCGGGTGGGGATCAGCTTCAATGTCCAGGTGGTGGCGTTACCGGGCAGCGGTCGCTGACCTGATCGCCAGGCAGGAATCGCAGCTCAGGCCGCAATCCGGGGCAACATCGCGCGTGGAAGGGTGCTCCTGCACAGCCATGCCCGCAACAGCGCTGCATGCCGTTGTGGAAGCGGCTCAGCCGCGATCCGCACGCAATTTCTTCGACGCGACCTGCGACCACGCCAGCTCGAGTTGATCGACGAAGCGTGCCTTGCGCACGCGTTTCAGGTTGACCAAGGTCCAGCCCTGGTGGGCCCAGCCGCCCGTCTCGTAAACCTCCGGCTCCATGGCCACCAGTGCCTGCTGGTCTGGTACCGGAAATTTTAGTACCGCGCGACGATCGTCTTCGTGCAGCGTGGCAAATATCTTTTTTCCGACCCGGAACGAGGGCTTACCGAAGTGGCCCTGCTCCGACGCGCCGGGCAACGCCAGCGCCAGCTCACGCACCTGCTGGTTAGTGACCATCGGGCGTCGCACGACCGTCCGCCGGCTTTTGAAGACACGGCACCGGGTGGTCGTCGTTCGCCGGCGCCGTCCGGTTTCGATTGTCGGTCGTCACTGCCTTAGAAACCCAAAGCCGTGAATCCGCCGTCCACCGCCAGCGTCTGGCCGGTGATGAAGCTGGATGCGGGCAGACACAGGAACGCGACCGCCGCGGCGACTTCGCGCGGTTCGCCTACCCGTCCGGCCGGCGTACGAGCCAGCACTTCGTCGCGATAAGCCGAATCGGCCAGCACCTGTTGCGCCAGCGGTGTATTGATATACCACGGAGCTACGGTGTTGGTGCGGATGCCGTCACCGGCCCACTCCACCGCGAGATTGCGCGCCAGCTGATCGAGCGCTGCCTTCGTCATCCCGTAAGGTGTGCCGGTGCGCATATGGACCTGTCCGGCCACCGAGCCGACAAAAACCACGCTGGCCGTGCCGGCGGCGCACAGCGCCGGGTGCAGGTCGCGGGTGAGCGCCCAGGCGCTGGTCATATTGGTATCGATGATGCGCCGGTACTCGTCATCGTTATAGTCCACCGTCGCCTTGCGGATATTCGTGCCGACGTTATTGACGAGAATGTCCAGCCCACCGCCAGGCACTGCATCAACGACCCGCTCGCGCCCCGCCGGGTCGGCGACGTCCGCAGCGACGCCTGTGGCGGCGTGGCCCTCACTGCGCCACTCGTTTACGCAATCATCCAGGCGCTGCTGATTGCGCGCCACGACCGTGACGCTGGCACCGAGGTCGAGCAGTTCCATAACAGCGGCCTGGCCGATACCCAGGGTGCCCCCGGTCACCAGTGCGTTTTTGCCGTCGAGCCGCCAGCGGCTCATCAGGCCACGGAGATTTTCATGGTGTTGGTGCCACCGGCGATACCGGACAGGTCGCCACGAGTAAAAATCACCCGGTCACCCTTGTCGATCACGCCCGCCCTGACCATCTGACTCAACACGTATTCGCCGACCCGGCCGGGCTCGGCCTGCAGCACGTCGAAATCGACCGGGTAAACGCCGCGATACAGCGTGGCGCGCCGGCGCGTGCCCTCGTGCCGGGTCAGCGCAAAGATTGGAATTCCCGAGCGGATACGCGACATCCACAGCGCGGTGGAACCGGATTCAGTAAGCGCAAATATTGCCTGGACGTCGAGATGATTGGCGCAATACATCGTCGCCATCGCGATCGCCTCGTCGGTGCGTTCGAACTTGGCATCGATGCGATGTCCCGACACCTGCGTTTCCCGGCGGCGCTCGGCGCCCAGGCACACCCGGGTAACCGCCTCGATCACCTTGACCGGGTGCTTGCCGATGGCCGTCTCCTGCGACAGCATCACCGCGTCGGTACCGTCGATTACCGCGTTGGCGACGTCGAGCACCTCGGCGCGGGTCGGTATCGGGCTTTCAACCATCGACTCCATCATTTGCGTAGCGGTAATCACCGTGCGATTCATGTCGCGCGCCCGGCTTATCAGGTCTTTTTGCACGCCCGGCAGCTCGGCGTCGCCGATCTCCACCCCGAGATCGCCGCGCGCGACCATCACGGCGTCGGATACCTGCAGGATCGAATCGATGTTTTCCACCGCCTCGGCCCGCTCGATCTTGGCGACCAGCATGCCTTCGCCACCGGCAGCGCGAAGCAGGCGGCGTGCGTCCTGCACGTCTTCGGCGCCACGCGGGAAGGAAATGGCGACGTAGTCCATGTCCTGGTCGGCTGCGGTGATGATGTCTTTCTTGTCTTTGTCGGTCAGCGCCGAGGCCGACAGCCCACCGCCCTTGCGATTGATGCCCTTGTGGTTGGACAGGGGCCCGCCGACAATTACCCGGCCTACCACCCGGCTGCCCTCGGTAGCCACGACATCCAGCTCTATACGCCCGTCGTTGACCATCAGGCGATCGCCGGGC
>JAHEKH010000112.1 GCA_024638445.1 Gammaproteobacteria bacterium
CGGTTTATTCACGGAAGGGCAACCGGGATGGATAGCCCGATCCTGCGCCTGACCCAGGGCAGGTTTTCCTTTTCGACAGCCTATTCCGCCATGACCAGTTCGAGAGCATCGGGGTCGCGCCAGCGGCCGCCTTTCAGGCGCAGCGAATAGACCAGCGCTATGGCGAGGACCAGGGCACAAAAGGTGAGCCACGAGATCTTCGGACCCAGCCCGAACACTTTGATGATGAAGAACTGCGCCACGAGCATCAGCCAGTGCAGCGAGACTGACGCCACCATGAGCCAGCGGGTGTCGCCGGCCCCCCGCAGGATGCCGCCGGCAACCAGCAGGATCGCGTCGGCCATCACGTAGCTGGACAACCCCACCATCATGAAAGCCGACAGCTCCCGGATCGCGGTGAAGTCGCCCTCTGGTGGCGCAAAAACCTCGACCAGTGGATAACGGAAAATAATATAGGTGAGCGCGAGCAAACCGGAGTAGAGCAGGCCGCTCGCGAACGCAGCCGTCATCACTTCGTCGACCCGCGCCAGGTCGCGTGCGCCCACAAACCGGCCGATCAGGCTGATTACCGCCACGTTGAGCCCGATCATGGGCACGAATGACAGGATGTCCCAGTTGAACACAATGGCCGCGGCGGCGCCCTCGGCGATGCCGTAAGACTGGAACATCAGCAGGAACAGGTTGAAGGCGGCGACGTTCAGGAACAGCTCCAGGCCGGAAGGAAAGCCAAGTCGCCAGAAGCGCCGCAAGATCCTGATGTCGAGGATGAACGAACGCATCACGGCAAAGGTCTCGCGATGCTCCTTGCCAAAGTAGTAGACCAGGAACAACAGGAAACCCAGGATTGTCGAGACTACGGTGGAAACCCCGGCGCCGACGATACCCAGCGCCGGAAAACCCAGCTTGCCGAATACCATGATGTAGGACAGCGGCACGTTGACGATCAGCGTGAAAATATCGCAGATCATCACCACACGGGTCCGGCCGATGCCGGCGAAGTACGACGCCATGCATACCTTGGCCAGCGTTATGAGAGCGCCAGACATCAGGATCAGGTAGTAGGTGCGCTCGAGGCTGACCTGTTCCGGCGGGTGCCCCATGGCCTCGAAGATGCCGGCTACAAGCAATGTGATCAATGACAGGACCGGCAGGCTCATGACCAGCATGACCATGCCCTGGCTGACGACTTTCGGGCATTTTTCCGGTTCGCCCGCACCGAGATACTGTGCGGCCATGGCATTGGAGTAAGACAGCAGGCCAACGAAAAAGCAGAACGAAAAGAATGAGGCCACGCCGCCGCCAAGTGCTGCGGCCATGTGCACCGGGTCGATCTGCGACATGAAATAGCGATCGGTAAAAATCAGCACCGCAAAGGTGCCCTGCGACACGACCATCGGCAGGGCCAGCCGCAACAGTTCGGTCATGGTCCGTCGACTGAATTGAAGCTGCAAAGTGATTACCGTGTTCGTAGCGCGTCAGGGCGGCCCATTACGCATTCATTGCAGGCCGGTGGTCAAGCGGGTAGCGGTCTGGCAAATGCACCCCGGCGGCAGATACAAAAAACCCGGCACACGGCCGGGTTTTTTTAATCGCGGGACGCGGGTCAGGCGGTGCGGCGTTTGCTCCAGCCCAGGAACCCGAGAGCGGAGACGAACAGCCAAAGGGCCGCCGGGACCGGCACTACTGCTGCATCGATCATGACCGACACATTGTCGAGATAGACGTCAGCAAAACTGCCGGAGATGGCGCCGGTGACAGCGGCAAACTGCAGCGTTATGCCGGCACTCACGTCAGGCCCGGCAATCGCCGTGTAGACGAAGGTCTGCCACTGGTCGGTAATCCCCACCGGGGCGCCGCCCAGAAGCTCGGCGCTCGAAGTGCCGCCTCCGTCGATTTCGCTGAAGAACTCGGCAAAGAGCACGCCGCCCACGCCAAGGCTGCCGCGGGCATCGAACTGGATGTAGACGGTGTCGCCCGGGTTGACCAGGCCGATTCCAAGGTTGGCCTGCTTGACCACCGCGGCTGCGGCTTCGTCAGGGTTAAAGACATTACCGGCGAAGCTGCCGCTCGACGGGTTCGTCCCGGTGATCGAGAAAACGGAGTTGGGGCTCGGAAAGCTTACCCAGCCGCTGGTGTCGCCCAGCTCAAAGTCTCCGTTGGTGGTCAGCTCTGTCATCCCCGCATTGGCTGTACCGGCCAGCAGCAGGAGTGACAGCGCTGTCAAAGATAGCGTTCGAAGTGACTTGATCATTGATATCCCCTCGTGGAAAAAGCTTCGACCGTTTGGCCGACTCTAGTTATTAGCGCCCGATCGCCCTGGTTGGCGTCACCGGCTCATTCCGTCACAGACTAGCACAAAGCCGGGGTTGCCGACCCGTCGAACAAGCGTCAGACATCGGGGTCGGACCACGCTTTACACATTAAATACAGTGCCGAAACCCTTAGACCGGCATTTTCAGGCCTTCAAAAAGCAATTCAAGCCCCAAAAATGCATTCTTAGCAACCCGCTGCCATAAGATGCGGCGTTTCAGGGCGCATTAACAGCCGACCCGCGTCAGATTCGTTTTATGAGGCCAAAAAAAGAAAATAAAGCCGTCAGGATCCGGTTTTATAGATTTTGCGCCTGTCAGACCAGGCTAATCGATGGTCCGGCCCCTTAGTCGGCGCCTTAGTCGGCGCGATGGACCGACCCGTCGTGCGCGTCGGCGTCGTCCGCCGGCGACTCAGTCGGCCGGACCGGACTGGAGCTGGGTGTAGTTCTTGACGCCCATCTTGTCGATCAGCCCGAGCTGGGTTTCCAGCCAGTCGACATGTTCTTCTTCGTTTTCGAGTATGCGCTCGAAGATTTCGCGACTGACGTAGTCACGCACTTCTTCGCAATGCTGAATCGCACCCCGAAGATCGGGAATGGCCTTTTGCTCCATTTTCATGTCGCACGCCAGGATGTCGGCCAGGGATTCTCCGACAAACAGCTTGCCGAGTTGCTGCAGGTTCGGAAGACCTTCCAGAAACAGGATCCGCTCGATCAGCGTATCGGCATGTTTCATCTCGTCGACCGACTCCTGGTATTCGTACTCGGCGATGCGTGCCATACCCCAGTCTTTCAGCATGCGCGAATGCAGAAAGTACTGGTTGATGGCGGTCAGTTCGTTCATGAGCACGACATTGAGCCACTCGATCGTCTTCTCGTTCCCTTTCACGTGAAATCTCCGGTGCGATGGCAGGGCGAAGCCGGTCAGGCCGGCTGGCAGATCGTTATTCTAGTGTGAAACAGGGACAGAGATCAGGAGCGGGCGTGCGACAGGCTGTCGCCTTTGGCAGGGTCGTCGCTGAGGAAATCGCGGGTGTACTCGAGGCAGGAGCCACAACCGGTGCCCACACCGAGACATTCGCCGAGCGATTCGACGCTTTCGTGGCCGTCGCGGATCGCGGCCTGCACCTGAGATTCGGTGACTTGTTTACAGATACAAACGAACAAAGCAGCGTCCCCCTTCTTTTCCCGAAAGTTAGCCCAGATGCGAATGATTATCAATACGATTATTGTCCAATTGACAGAACGTAGTGGTGTGTTTTTGTAACCACATGAATTAAAAACAAAAAACTCAATTCAAATCGATCTCTGTCATGCAAAGCATCCAACAGCTTTCCTCTCAATCATGAGGGTAGCCGGATTTTCCGCGTTTTCCAGCCGGCTGCCAGACCCGGTCTCCGGGGCTGGATGCCCGAAAAAAAGGGCAGGTACCCAAATGAGTTTCTGCCCGTCGAGTCCGGTGATTGCCTGGCCGTCATGCGGCCACGCTGCGCCACCGGTCAAGCGCAACCGGGGTCTGGATGGGGACCAGCCCCTTGGATCCGGGCTATCCGACGGGTCCGATGATTTCCAGTTCACGGTCGCGCGACAGCCCCAGACCGCCGACGGGGAAAATTGTGTCGCGGAAGAAATGAGACTGGTACCAGCGCCACGCGTCGCGGGCAGTGTCGGCCAGCGGCCGGTAGACGATTCCCGCCGTCACGGCACGGCGGCCGTCGACCTGGTAAAAGCCTGCGTCTTCATCCAGCGGTGCCCATAGCGGCATGTCCGAGAACGAATGCACACCGTGAGTCTGCCGCAGCGGGTCGGCATCGACCCAGACGAGCTCCGCCCGGCTATCGATGGCGTTCCTGCTCGTTTCCAGGAAAGACCGGAATCGTACCGGTTCGGACGGGCCCACCAGGTTGTAGGGCCCGTTGCGCCGGGTCTCGACGCAGTCGACGATCCAGCGGGCTGCGTCACGCACGTCAATGTACTGTACCGGGTCCCGGCCGCTGCCCGGGGCGAGAACGCGGGGATAGTTCGCCAGCCGGTGCAGCCAGTAATGGTAGGCATGCCCATCGTCACGCGGTCCGAGGATGGCGTGGCAACGCGCGACACCGGCGCGGCCCGGGAAGTGCTTTTCGACGATTTGTTCAGCAAGCACCTTTTCGCCGCCGTACCAGCCGGGATCGTCTACGTGCAGGGGCGATTGCTCGGTGAGACCTGCGGCGCTGAAGTTACGGTAGACCGCAATGCTGGATACAAAAAAGTAATAGTCGGTGCGGTCGGCCAGCAGGGAGGCGGTGTGCTCCACCAGCGCGGATTCTGCCGGCCACACGTCAATCACGGCATCCCAGCGACGGTCATTGCGCAGCGCAGACAGGTCGCCACCGTTGCCGGCCCGTAATCCGCGGAGCTTTTCGAGCGTGGGAAACAGTTCCGGGCGGGTGATACCGCGGTTGAACAGGGTTACTGCGTGACCGCGCTGCATGGCGCGCTCGACGATGGCCGGCCCGACAAAATTGGTGCCGCCGAGTACCAGGATTCTTTTTGGCTCATTCTTGCGGGTCAGCGTCGTTGCGCAGCCACTGAGTGCAGTTGCCGCTCCGGCTGCAGCCAGCTCCAGGAAACGCCGGCGTGTCATTGCAATACGCATCGGATCTCAGCCTAGTCAGATTGCAGACAAAAGTATTCCACGTCATGGGTTTGCGGGGAATCCCGGTATAGTGAGACACGCGCAACAGGGGGTTGTTCCAACTCGTTCATGAAGGCCGAAAACAATTCTGCTGGCCCTTATCTCACCCCGGTTTTCTTCGGCTCCACCGCATTTGTGTTCCTCAATTTTGGTTTGCCGGTGCGCGCAGACGACCTGGGCATCGACGCCGTGGGCATCGGCGGGATGTATGCGGTGTTCACCGGCACGATGCTGCTGCTGCGGCCGGTAGTCGGCTATTGCCTGGATCGTTTCGGGCGGCGCTGGTTTTTCTCGACTGCATTCCTGTTCTACGCGGCCGCGATGACCCAGTTCGCGACCAGCACCGGCATCGTGGATTTTTACCTGGCGCGCTTCCTGCAGGGGATCGGGGCGTCGCTGATGTGGGTCTCGGCGCGCACGATGATTGCCGATCTGCACGCGGCCAGTGAGCGTGGCATGGCCATGGGGCGGCTGACCACCACATCGGTGCGCGGCAGCATGATCGGGGCCATTTATGGTTTCACCTTGCTCGGCTTTCTGCCGATGCAGGCCGCGTGGTCCTGGGGTTTCGGTGGATATGCGCTGTGTGCGCTGGCGGGCCTGGCATGGTCGCTGGGCCGGGTGCACGAAACACGTCGGGAAGAGAGCGGGTTTGAGCACGCGCAAATAAACTGGGACAGCAAGCTGCGCCGGGTCATGTTCGTCGTATTCCTGTCGGCTTTTGCCGCCGCGCTGATCGAACCGATTTACCTGCTATTTCTCAAGAACAAGTTTTTGCTGGACACCCGGTTGCTGGCGTTGGCGTTCCTACCGGCCGGGCTCGTGTTTGCCTTTGTGCCGCGGTACGCCGGGGCCTGGTCGGATCGCTACGGCCGTGGCCCGGTGATTGCAACCGGCATCGTGCTGGCCGGACTCGTGTCGATGACGCTGCCGTTCTGGCCGGCGATCGTGTTCGTGGCCGCGTCCTACATTGTGTTTGCCGTGGGCTGGGCAATGGCCAGCCCGGCCGAAGAGGCGCTGGTTGCCGACCTGGCGCCCGATGCCCTGCGCGGCACCGTAATCGGCGCCAAAGAGGGCGCCGCGGGTCTGGGCGCGGCGTTAGGCCCCCTGGCCGGGGGCTACGTGTATGAGCATGTCTCGCAACCCGCCGCGTTTGTCGCCAACGGTGTGCTGCTCTGGGTGACCGCGTTACTGGTTCTGGCCTGGTTCCGGCGTTAGCCGGCCTGGCCTCGTTCAGACCTGACCAGCAGCGCCGGCACGGCGTCTGATTGCCAGTGACAGCAGGCCGATACCGATCAGCAGCAGCACCGGCGGCTCAGCGACGGGCGTGGCCGTGCGATACAGCCACACACCGCGAAATTCGGTTGCATAGTCGAACAAGCTCCAGCCATAAGTGCTGACACGATCACGGGTATTCGAGTTGTCGAAATAGTCGTAAAGATAAGCGTTTTGGCCTGCAACGTAGCTTCCGTGGTCGATCGTCGTGCGCAGTGCGCCGATGACTCCGGCAAACGAACTGTTGCCGAGTGTCGGGTTGAACAGCGTTGTAAATTCCGTAGCCCACGCCGTTTCACCGGACTCGTGGTCGAAGGTGCCGTAGCTGTAGGTCAGCGGGGTAAGTGGCGAGAGCAGGTTGTCGAGTACGTCGTACGTGCTGGCCCAGGTCCAACTGCTGAAATCCACTTCGCCGAGCACACCGTTGCAGGCTCCGCTATCGGGGTCACATACGGTGGCAATCTCATTCCAGCTGAAACCGGTCGTTTCAGTCAGCTGGCGCCACTCGTTGTCGCCAACAACGACTGGCGTAGCCAGGGTTTCGAGCGACAGCAGCATCAGCGCCGCAGCAAACGTGAGTCTTTTTCTTGTCATTTCGGGAATCTCCACCATCTTCGCCTTCGATGGATAGAGCAAGTTCGATGCCACCGGGCAGTAACCTGTTATCAATCATCGGGCTGGAGACTTCCGGGCATAACACGAATGCACCTTGTGTAAGGCCCTCCGACGTTCTGCAGACGGCGGTTTTACTTAAACCAAATGGGGCTCCGGCGCGTGCGGTTACTCGCAAGCGCGGATGCGTGGCTGGGTCGGCTGCACCGAGGATTGCGATCAAGAGCGGCAGAAACCTAATCGGTTTCTGCCGCTCAGGCGCAATCTCTCAGGACATTGGTCCTCAGGGGCCTGGCGTGATGGACACGTTGACGTAGTCCTGGTCAGCCCCGTCCACCGGCAGGTTTTCGTCATACGGAGAAGCCGGGTTCATCGGGCAGCTGGCTTGCCACGTAAGTCGCTGTACACCGTTTGTGCCGTCGATGTAATCGAGGGCTTCGCAGGGTCGAAACGGACCACCATCTTCGAATGCATAAAAGTATTCCGAGGTCGAGCGGCCCCAGAAATAATTGACGCCGCCTGCCACTACGAAGACGTAGGTCGGGTTCCAGTCCGTAATGGCTGTCACCGTTGCGGTGGGTCCCGCGAGCAGGTCGGCATACGCATTGCCGGTGGTGTCCAGCGGATACTCTTCCCAGCGGACCGTGTCGCCCACTGTCGGTGCGCCGTCGCCGTTGGTGTCTTCGAGCTGTGCGATCAGCCGCTCGGCACCGGTCGCGTCTACGCTCCAGGCGCGAAACAGCACGGCCGCGGGTGACACGACACAGGGAACGATGACGGTAGAGGCGCCACAGGTCAGCGTGGCTTCGCCACCACTCCCGGTATCGGCACACGCAGTCAGTGTGCATCCAACCCCGTCGGCCCCCGGTGCTCCGGGCGGCCCTTCAGGTCCCGGCGGTCCGTCGGCTCCCGGTGGGCCATCGGGGCCAGGAGGACCTTGCGGTCCGGGTAATCCATCGGAGCCCGGCGGGCCTTCGGGTCCGGGCAAGCCGTCTGCGCCGGGCGGTCCGGGCGGGCCTTCGGGTCCGGGCACGCCGTCTGCGCCGGGCGGTCCCGGCGGGCCTTCGGGTCCGGGCAAGCCGTC
>JAHEKH010000024.1 GCA_024638445.1 Gammaproteobacteria bacterium
GGTTGTCTTCGACATCAATAAAGATGTGTACGTGAGGATTCAGCCAGTCGACCTTGGTGACGTAACCGGTCAGGCTGAGGGATCGATCCGGGTCGAACTTGGCCGCGATCGTATGGTGGGCCAGGATGGGCACTGCATTGAAAGACAGCGCAAGGCCAACGGCCGACGCGACCACCACGCAGAGGAACAACCGCAGAACCCCGCGATCTCGATAGGCTTCAATCACGTCCATAGAATATGTCCGCTTCTTGTTTCCGGGAAATCTCGCTAGAAGGATACGAAAGCCCGCAGTTGAAGGCAATCGAAAGCTCCGGGTCGAGAGCACGTCCGCTCTGCCCACGTACTCAGGGACGCCGCCAATGCACGTTCAACCGGCGAACGACTCGATCGCGGCCACCTCGTCGGCGCCAAGCGGGTTCGAAAAAAACTCGAAGGCAAATCGCTCGTCGTTGAAGGTATCGACGGTGATACCCACCATGTCGTCTTTCCAGGCCCGGTCGCGATCGCGCAGGTAGGCGCGGATCCGCGCAGGGTCCGGATCCTTTGCATCGAAAGCGACCAGCAGGTGAGAACCATTCTCCGCGACGTGGACGATGGTCTCGGTGGGTGGTTCGACGTTCTCGCCCGGGCGGGTCTCGATATCCAGGCTGACGGCCAGTGCCTCGGACCACAGGGATTCATCGATGACACCGTCCACCTTGATCCGGCCATCGACGCGCGGGATGTGCCGCAGGCCGCCGCCATGCGTGTCTTCCATTGCGAGATTGCTCAGGCATTCCTCTCCGGCTCTCGCGCTGGCCACGCAGAAGACGAACAAGAGCAAAAGGAGCAGGAGGTTGGTGTGTTTCATTATCGGAGTATTGGCGTGTATTGGCCGTTAGAGCGACGAACGGCGCAAAAAGTTTAAACGAGTTGCGTGATTCGTTGCGCTCACGGGAGATGAGGCTGTGCAAGGTAGGCGCGCTGCTGCATTTCGCGCAGGCGGCTGCGGGTTCGGCGGAACTCGAAGGCCAGCTGCTCGCCCTGGTAGAGCCGCTCCGGCGCCGTCTCGGCCGACAGGATCAGCTTGACCCGCCGATCGTAGAAGACGTCGACCAGCCCGATAAAGCGCCGCATATCGTCGTCCCGGCGCTCGTCCATGACCGGCACCCCCGAAACCAGCACGGTGTGATAGAGCCGTGCCAGCTCGAGGTAATCCATCGGGCTGCGTGGTGCGGTGCACAGTTCGTTGAAATCGAACCAGGCGATGCCGTCGCCACTGTGGCGTGCCGCGATCAGGCGGCCGGCAATCTGCAGCATCGCGCCGCTGCGGGGCCGGTCCGGCACGATGCCGCTGAAATATCGCGCCAGGTTTTCTTCGGCGGCCTGGTCCAGCGGATGATGGTAGATCTCCGCCGATTCGAGTATCCGCAGCCGGTAGTCGTCGCCGGCCCCCATTTCCATCACCGTCGTGTGGGCTTCGAGCAGGTCGATCGCCGGCAGGAAGCGTTGTCGCTGCAGCCCGTCGGCATAGAGTTCCCGCGGCGGCACGTTGGATGTGGCAATGAGGGTGACACCCTGCTCGAACAGGGCGGACAGCAGCGTGCCGAGGATCATGGCGTCGCCGATATCGGACACGTAGAACTCGTCGAAGCAAAGAACCCGGGTCTGCTCCGCGATACGACGCGCAACCAGCGGCAGTGGATCCCGGGTGTCACCCAGCGCTCCGAGCTGTTCGTGGGTGTCCTGCATGAAGCGGTGGAAATGACTGCGGCGTTTTTGCTCGAAGGGCAGGGCGTCGTAGAACAGGTCCATCAGGTAGGTCTTGCCCCGGCCGACTCCACCCCACAGGTAGAGACCGCGAACCGCCCGGCGCCGGCGCCGCAGCCGCAGCGTCAGGCGATCGAAGGCGCCACCGCGACTGCGGGCTACGAGCCGGGCGCCAATGTTGTCGAGCGCCTCGACAGCCGCATCCTGCGCAGGATCGCGCCTGAAACCCCGTTCACCGAGGTCGCGACGGTATCGCGCCATGAAGCCGAAGCCGCCGCCGCTCATTCAGTCCGCGCCCAGCTCCGGCAGATCGCGGAAATGCTCGAGCGCATCCGGGTTGGCCATCGCGTCAGTGTTGGTAATGTCGCGCCCGTGAATGACGCGCTGAACGGCCAGCTCGACGATCTTGCCGCTGATGGTGCGCGGTATGTCGGGTACAGCGATGATCTTTGCCGGCACGTGGCGGGGTGTCGTGTTGTCCCGAATGACTTTTCGGATACGCTGGCGCATGACGTCGTCGAGCACCACGCCTTCACGCAGCCTGACAAACAGGATGACCCGCTGGTCGTTGTCCCAGTCCTGGCCTACCGCAATCGATTCCAGCACCTCGTCGAGTTTCTCCACCTGGCGATAGATCTCGGCGGTGCCGATACGCACACCGCCTGGATTGAGGACGGCGTCCGAGCGGCCGTAGATCACGATTCCCCCGTGCCCGGTGAGCATGGCGTAATCACCATGGCACCAGGTGTCGGCATAGCGGTCGAAGTAAGCGGTCCGGTACCGGCTGCCGTCGGGGTCGTTCCAGAATCCCAGCGGCATGCTCGGAAATGGGCGGGTGCACACGAGCTCGCCTTTTTCGCCCGTCACGGGCCGGCCCTGGTCATCGAAAATCTCGACCGCCATTCCGAGCCCGCGGCACTGCAGCTCACCGCGGTATACCGGCAGCACGGGGTTGCCCAGTGCGAAGCATGAAATGATATCGGTGCCACCGGATATCGATGAGAGCTGCACGCCGGAACTGATGCCGGTGTAAACAAAATCATAACTTTCCGGTGCCAGCGGCGACCCCGTCGACAATACGCAGCGCAGGCTGGAGAGATCGAATTCATCGCCGGGACGCAGACCGGATTTTTCCAGCGCCGACAGGTATTTTGCGCTGGTGCCGAATACCGTCAACTTTTCTTCATCGGCGAGCCGCCACAATACCGCCGGGTCGGGATGAAACGGCGAGCCGTCGTACAGCACGATGGTTGCGCCGGTCGCCAGCCCGCTGGCGAGCCAGTTCCACATCATCCAGCCGCAGGTCGTGAAATAGAACATCCGGTCGCCCGCGTGGAGATCGGTGTGCAGCACGTGTTCTTTCAGGTGCTGCAGCAGGGTGCCGCCGGCGCCGTGAATGATGCATTTTGGCGAACCGGTCGTACCCGACGAATACAGGATGTACAGCGGATGATCGAAGGGCAGGGCGGCAAAGTCGATTGTCTCGCGCGGCCGGGCGAAATCGTCCAGCAGCACCGCGCAGGGGATTCCGTCGAGATCGGGTTGCTCGTCGAGGAACGGCACGATCACCACGCGCTCGATTTCCGGAAGCCGTGGCAGCAGCTCCCGGAGGCGTGGCAGCAGCGAGATTCGCTTGCCGTTGTAGCGGTAGCCGTCGGCAGCGAACAGGACCTTCGGCGCTATCTGGCCAAAACGGTCGAGAACGCCGTTGACTCCGAAATCCGGTGAGCACGACGAGAAAGTTGCGCCGACGCTGCTTGCCCCCAGCATCGCAACGATCGTTTCCGGGATATTGGGCAGGTAGGCGGCGACCCGGTCGCCGCTTTCCACCCCGGCCTCGCGCAGCGCAGCGGACAGGCCCGCAACCTGGTTATAGAGCTCGTCGCGCGAGAGCACCCGGCGAGAGCCCGACTCGTCGCGAAACACGATGGCCGGCTGCGGACCGCGGTGATGCAGCAGGTTTTCTGCGAAGTTCAGGCGGCTGCCGGCAAACCACTGCGCGCCGGGCATGCGTTCGGGGTGGTCGAGCACGCGATCGCAGTCGCGTTGTGCACGCACTTCGCAAAACCGCCACACCGCCGGCCAGAATTCCTCCGGATGGCGGGTGGACCAGCGCCACAGCGCGGCGTAGTCGGGCAGGTCGCGACCGGTATCCGCCGAGGCGGCGGCCCTGAAAGCGGTAATCCGCGCGGCGGCGATCCGCTCGGCGGAGGGCGTGTAGATCGCGCCCGCCATCGCTCAACCCAGCCTGGCTTCCAGCTCCGGGACGAGACTGAACAGATCGCCGACCAGGCCGATGTCGGCAATCTCGAATATCGGTGCTTCGGCGTCCTTGTTGATTGCGACGATCGTGCCGGCATCCTTGATCCCGGTGACATGCTGGATTGCGCCGGATATTCCAATCGCGATGTACAGGTCCGGAGCGATGATCTTGCCGGTCTGGCCCACCTGCATGTCGTTAGGCACATACCCGGCATCGACCGCAGCCCGGGAGGCACCCGCGGCAGCGCCGAGCTTGTCCGCCAGGCTGTAAATCAGTGCGAAGTTTTCTGCACTGCCGACACCGCGGCCGCCCGATACGACTTTCGACGCGGACTGCAGGTCCGGCCGTTCACTCGCCTGAGCTTCCAGGCCGATATAACGGCTGTGATCCGGCAACCCGGCGCCGGTCGAAACCTCGGTGATTTCAGCGCTGCCACTGTTCGATGCGGCACGGAACGAGGCGGTCCGGACCGTTCCTGCCACGATGCATCCGGCGGGCACCGATACTTCGGTCACCACGTTGCCGGCGTAAATCGGCCTCTGGAACTTGCGTTCACCCTCGACCGTCATGATATCGCTGACCTGTGGCACACCCAGCAGAGCTGCGGCCCGCGGCATCACGTCTTTGCCAAAGGTGGTGGAAGGCGCCAGCACGTGGGTGTAATCGCCGGCCAGCTCCGCGATCTGCGGTGCCAGGACCGCCGCCAGGGGAGCGGCATTCTCCGGCCGGGAGACATTCAGCACCTTTTCCACGCCGGAAAGAGCGGCTGCAGCGGCACAGACATCGCCGGCGTCGTTTCCGAACACGGCGATATCGGTCGGACCGATCGCGGTGGCGCAGCTCAGCGCTTTTGCGGTCGACAGGTTGAGCATCGCACCGTCGTGCTCTGCAATCAGCAGTACGCGGGTCATTACAGCACCCCCTTTTCTTTGAGGGCGTTAACCAGTTCATCGACGCTCTCGATCATGATGCCCGCCTGGCGTTGCGGTGGCGGCATGTGCGCGCCGACCTCCAGGGCCGGCGGCATCTCCACGTCGAGATCGGCCAGCGCGATAGTCTCCAGGGGCTTGCGCTTGGCCTTCATGATATCGGGCATTTTCACGAAACGAGGCTCGTTGAGCCGCAGGTCGGTCGTTACCACAGCAGGGAGATCCACTTCGATGGTCTCCAGGCCGGCGTCTACTTCGCGGGTGACGGTCGCCTTGCCGCCATCGAGAGCCACTTTCGAGGCAAACGTCGCCTGTGGCCGGCCCCACAGTGCACTGAGCATTTGCCCGGTCTGGTTCGAGTCATCGTCAATTGCCTGTTTGCCGGCCAGCACGAGTCCCGGCTGTTCTTTTTCGACCAGCTTGTGCAGCACCCGCGCGGAAGCCAGCGGCTGCAGCGATTCGTCGGTTTCGACCAGGATGGCCCGGTCCGCACCCATCGCCAGCGCGGTGCGCAGCTGTTGCTGGGAGGCGCTGGTGCCGATGCTGGCAACCACGATCTCTTCGGCCTCGCCGCGTTCCCTGATCCGCAGTGCCTCTTCGACAGCAATCTCGTCGAAAGGATTCACCGACATCTTGACGCCGTCGGTTACGACGCCGTCGCCTTCGCGATTGATCTGGACGCGCACGTTGTAGTCAATCACGCGCTTGATACAGACAAGTATCTTCATGAGCAATGATATTCCGGTTTAAAGGTTCTGGTAGTTTGGCCCGGAGCCGCCCTCGGGCGGCACCCAGTCAATGATTTCGTAAGGGTCCTTGATGTCGCAAACTTTACAGTGCAGGCAGTTTGCGGCGTTTATCTGCAGCTTCTTGCCGCCTGCGCCATCGTCCACCATTTCGTAGACGCTGGCCGGACAAAAGCGGGTGCAGGGATTGTCGTATTCCTGCGCGCAGCGGGTAGCGCAGATCGACGTATCGCGCACCTTGAGGTGCACCGGCTGGTTCTCGTCATGCGCGATAGTCGAGTAATACACCGACGCCAGCCGGTCTCGTGGCGGCAGGTCACGTTCCACCCAGTTTCGATCCGGTTGCTTTGCGTTGGCAGTCGTATTCAGGCTCGACCAGTCGGCGTGATTGTCGAGGGTCCATGGCAGCCTGCCGAAGGTGACCGTCTCCAGCGCGGCATTGGCCAGCCCCGGCCACAACCCGGCTTTGAATCCGGGGCGGATGTTCCTGACCTTGCGCAATTCGCGGCCGCGCGCCGAATCCCGGAACGCGGCGTCGAAGCCCGCGGTCGTGCCGTTATCGGCGAGGTGGTCAGCCGCAATGACGCCGCTGCCGAGCGCCATGTGCACACCCTTG
Organism: Gammaproteobacteria bacterium; assembly: GCA_024638445.1. GTDB lineage: Bacteria > Pseudomonadota > Gammaproteobacteria > Steroidobacterales > JABDKV01 > JABDJB01. The sequence goes on from JAHEKH010000024.1 coordinate 6,304, forward strand.
ATCTTTGGCACATTGAGGGTGCCGCCGGCGTCGCCGATCAGCATCGCGCCCGGCATTTCCATTCTCGGCAGGGCCTGTATGCCCCCTTCGACGATCGAGCGGGTGCCCGCCGACAGGATTTCACCGCCCTCCAGCAGCGAGTGTACCGACGGGTGGTGCTTGTATTGCTGGAACGCCTCGAAGGGCGAGAAATGCGGATCGGCGTAATCCAGTCCGGATATGAAACCGACGTAAACCCGGTCTTCATCGAGGTGGTACTGGAAGCTGCCGCCGTATGTCCGCCGGTCCAGCGGCCAGCCGATCGTGTGCCGAATGAGGCCCGGGCTGACGCGCCCCTCGGGCAGACGCCACAGTTCCTTGAAACCGATGCCGTAAGTTTGCGGCGACTTGCCCTCGTCGAGCCGGTAACGCGCGATCAGCTCTTTCGACAGGTTGCCACGGCAGCCCTCGGCGAGAATCGTGTGGCGAGCATGAATATCGACGCCCGGGGTGTAGTTAGGTCCGTGGGTGCCGTCGTGTTCGACGCCCATGTCGCCGCAGCGAATGCCAATGACGGTGTTGTTGTCGTCGTACAGCACGCCGGCGCCGGGAAAACCCGGAAAAACATCAACTCCGAGTTCTTCCGCAAACTCCGCCAGGCGCCGGCACAGCCCGCCGAGCGAAAGGATCACGTTACCCTTGTTGTGCATCTGCGGTGGGGTCATAAATCGGATCGAGCGCTTCCTGGTCAGGAAGCTGAACTCGTCTTTCGCGGCCGGCACGAAGATTTCCGGCGGCTTGTCGCGCCACTGCGGCACCAGTTCGTCGAGCACTTGCGGTTCGACTATCGCGCCGGAGATCGCATGCTGGCCGACCTCGCTGGCTTTCTCCAGGACACAAACGTTGAGTGAATCGTCGCGTTGCCTCAGGCGTATCGCGCACGCCAGCCCGGCCGGGCCGGCGCCGACTATCACCACGTCGTATTCCATGACATCGCGTTCGCTCATAGTTGCCGCTATTTTGGCTGCATCCTGATCGCGCCGTCGAGACGGATCGTGGTGCCGTTGATCATCGGGTTGGCGTAGACCGAGGCAACCAGCTGGGCAAATTCGTCAGGCTTCCCGAGACGCGAAGGGAACGGCACCTGCGCGCCGAGCGAATCGCGTACGTGTTCAGGCATGCCGTCCATCATCGGCGTGTGGAAGATTCCCGGCGCTATGGTGACCACTCGGATGCCGAGGCGGGCAAATTCACGCGCCATCGGTAACGTCATGCCGACGACGCCGCCTTTCGAGGCCGAGTAGGCTGCCTGGCCGATCTGGCCTTCGAATGCTGCAACCGAGGCGGTATTGATGATAACGCCGCGTTCACCGTTGGGGTTCTCAGGGTTGTCCGCCATGGCCTGGGCGGCTGCTTTTCCGAGCAGAAAGGTGCCGACCAGGTTCACCGAGATTACCTTGGCGAAAAGGTCGCCGGGCATGGGGCCGTCGCGACCGAGCACCCGGGCCGCACCGAGGATGCCGGCGCAGCTAACGGCCAGCGTTACCCCGCCGAATTTTTCGGCGGCCGCGGCGACCGCGGCTTCCACCTGCGATTCGTTGCTGACGTCTGTCTTTACAAAGAAAGCGCGGTCGCCGAGTTTTGCGGCAGCCGCCTCGCCTTGTTCTTCGTTGACGTCGAGCAGGGTGGCCTGGCCACCGGTATCTATCACCCGTCGCGCAACCGCCAGCCCGAGACCGGATGCGCCCCCGCTGACGAGGGCCTTGGCACTTTCCAGAATCATTGAGTTCCCCGAAAAAAGACGGGACAGTTTAGCGCAAAGCGGGTCAGTTCCGCCTCAGGTGGTGTAGCGGTGCCGGCGCCGGCCCTCGGGCAGCCGGCCCAGCCGGCTGGCGGGCGCCCGGCCCATCTGGCCGGTGATATACCGGCCCGCGGCAATCAGGGCCTCGAGATCGATCCCGGTGTCGATCTCCATGCCGTGAAGCATATAAACCAGGTCTTCCGTCGCCAGATTGCCGCTGGCGCCCTCGGCGTAGGGGCACCCACCGAGCCCCGCAACCGATGCGTCGACCGTCCGCACACCGAACTCCAGGCTGGCAAGGACGTTGGCCAGGGCCTGGCCCCGGGTGTCGTGGAAATGCACCGCCAGCTTGTCCAGGCTGACGTCGCGGACCACAGCTTCGAGCATGCGGCAGGCGCGCAGCGGTGTGCCGACACCGATGGTGTCGCCGAGCGAAATCTCGTAACAGCCCATGGCATCCATCGTTGCGGCAACCCTGGCAACGACGCCGTAGTCGATCTCGCCTTCGTAAGGGCAGCCCAGCACGCAGGACACGTAGCCGCGGATTGCCACGTTCTCGGCCTGCGCTATTTCGGCCACCCGGGCCAGGCGCTTGAAGGCATCGTCGATGGATGCATTGATGTTCTTGCGATTGAACGAGTCCGACGCGGCATTGAAGATGGCGATTGTGTCGGCCCCGGCCTCCAGCGCCCGTTCCATGCCGCGCTCGTTCGGTACCAGCACGGGGTAGCTGACACCGGGTTTCCTGGTAATTGCCCGGAATACTTCGCCGGCATCGGCCAGCTGCGGGATCCAGGTGGGGCTGACGAAACTGGTGGCTTCGATGCAGGCCAGGCCGGTTCCGGACAATCGATCGATGAATTCGACCTTGGTCGGTGCCGGCACCGGGTCCGGCTCGTTTTGCAGCCCGTCACGCGCGCCTACCTCGACCACTTTGACCCGGTCGGGCAATGTCAGGCTAAAGCTCACCCGGCGCCGTCCTGCGGCACGGCGATATCAACCAGCGGGACTTCGGCATCGACCATGTCACCCTCGCTGAAAAATACTTTTTCCACCGTGCCTGACGAACGTGCCTTGACCGTGAACTCCATCTTCATGCCTTCGAGTACTACCAGCGGCTGCCCCTCGGCGACCTCGTCGCCGGGTGCCACCTTGATGGCAACGATGCGCCCGGGCATCGGCGAGCCGGGATGCGCCGCCTCGTCCGTGCCCGCTTCACCCGCGGCGTACGGATCGCCAAGCTCGACCACGGTAGCCCGGTCGCCGTTAGCCACCAGAAGGCGGTTGCCGTTGCGCAGTACGCTGACCACGGCATTGCCGTTTTCGGTTTCGATCGTCAGTCGTTCTGCCCCTGCGGACTGTGAGCGTACGCGGTGGCCGGTGCCGTTGGAGTGGAGCAGGTAGGTGCCGCCGCCACCGGCAACGTCAACCTGCTGCGGCTCGAAGCCCTGGACGGTAAGCAGCAGGCGGTTACGGCTGCGACCGTTAGCCTGCCAGCCGTCGGCGATATCCCATGGGCTGCGGGCAAAACCCGAGCGGGTCTCGCGCGCATGCATCTCGGAGAGCGCGGCCGCGGCCAGCGCAACCGGGTCAGGCGGTAGCGGACGGTTCAGTTGTTCCAGGTTGGCATCGAGGTAGCCGGTGTCGGCCTCGCCGGCGGCAAACACCGCATCGGCGGCGATTCGGCGCAGCAACACGAGATTGCTTGCCGGCCCGAATATTTCGGTGTGCGCCAGCGCCTGGCGCAGCCGGGTCAGCGCGGCCTGCCGGTCTTCGCCGGACACGATCAGCTTGGCGATCATCGGGTCATAGTGAATGCTGACTGTATCGCCGTCCTCGTAGCCGGTATCGAGGCGAATGCCGTCGTCGACCGGGTGGGCAAACCGGTGAATACGGCCCGTTGATGGCAGGAAATCCTGCACCGGGTTTTCCGCGTAGAGCCGCGCCTCGATCGCATGACCGCGGCTGGTAATGGCATCCTGCGGCGTGGGCAGTGGTTCACCAGCAGCAACACGCAGCTGCCACTCGACCAGGTCGAGCCCGGTCGTCAGTTCGGTCACGGGGTGTTCGACCTGGAGCCGGGTGTTCATCTCCAGGAAGTAGAATTGCCGGTTCGCATCGACGATGAATTCCACTGTGCCGGCGTTGCGGTAGTCGACCGCTTTCGCGGCCGCTGTGGCGGCGGCCGCCATCCGGCCGCGGAGATCGTCGTCGAGAAACGGTGACGGGCTTTCTTCGATGATCTTCTGGTAGCGGCGCTGGATCGAGCACTCGCGTTCGAACAGGTGCACGACGTTGCCGTGGCTGTCCCCGAACACCTGGAATTCGATATGGCGTGGCGACTCCAGGTATTTCTCCAGCAGCAAGCGATCGTCACCGAAGGCACTGGCCGCCTCGCGGCGGGCGCCCGCTATTGCATCCCCGAGTTCCTGTTCCTCCCTCACGATACGCATGCCCTTGCCGCCACCGCCGGCGCTGGCCTTGACCAGCAACGGAAGACCGACCCGGGCTGCCGCGTCAGCCAGCGCAGCCGCCGACTGGTCGTCGCCGTGGTAACCGGGAATCACCGGCACACCGGCGGACTGCATCAGATTCTTTGCCGCGGCCTTGGAGCCCATCCGGGCGATGGTCGAGGGCTCCGGCCCGATGAACGCCAGTCCCGCATCCGCGCAGGCTTCGGCGAAGGACGCGTTCTCCGAGAGGAAGCCATAGCCGGGATGAACCGCCTGCGCCCCGCTGCTGCGGGCGGCGTCGATCAGCGTGGCGATGGAAAGATAGGATTTCGACGGCGCTGCCGCGCCGATGTGTATCGCCTCATCGGCAAGACGTACATGGCGCGCACCTGCATCGGCGTCGGAGTAAACCCCCACGGTGGCGATGCCGAGACGTCGGCAGGTGGCGATGACGCGGCACGCGATCTCACCACGATTGGCAATTAGTATTCTGTCGAACATAGTCGTGAAGACCGGAACCGGGAGGTGTCAGGGCCGGTCCGGACCACTAGAGTCCAACGAACCGGCGGTCGGGTCAATGTTCCCAGCTGGGTTTGCGCTTCTCGAGGAACGCGCCGAGCCCTTCCTGGCCTTCGGGCGACACCCGAATCTGGGCGATGATTTCGGCGGTGCGCCGGGAAATAGTCTGGTTGGAGCTGCGGTCTGTGTGGCTGACCAGTGCGATCAGTTCCTTGCTTTCGCGCAAGGCCATCGGCCCGCCCTTGAGCAGCATTGCAACGATGTGCGCTACGTGGTCGTCGAGCGCATCGGCCGAAACCGCTTCATGGATCAGGCCGAGATGCGCCGCCCGCGCGGCGTCGAACCGTTCACCGGTGAGCATGTAGCGGCGCGACTGGCGGACACCCAGGGCGGCAATGACGTAGGGTGAAATGACGGCGGGCACGAGCCCCAGACGGACTTCGCTGAGTGCGAACGCGGCGGCTTCGCTGGCAATGGCAATATCGCAGCAGGCGATCAGACCGACACCGCCGCCGAAGGCCGGTCCGTTAACCCGGGCGATCGTCGGTTTACCGATGGCGTTGAGCACGGACATCAGTTCGGCCAGGCGCAGGGCGTCTTCGTAGTTCTGGCCCTTGTCCAGGCCGGAGGTTTTTTTCATCCAGCCGATATCGCCGCCGGCACAAAACGTATCGCCGCTGCCGGTCAGGACGATAACGCGCACTGCCTGGTTCCGTTCGGCCTTGAGCACGATCCCGGTGAGCAGGGCAATCTGGGTGTCGTCGAACGCATTGCGAACCTCGGGGCGGTTCAGCGTCAACGTCAGGACACCGTCAGCATCCAGATTTTGCAGTACAGACTCGGCCATGCTGGCCTCTCGATCGGTTTTTTTCAGTATAGCTTGGTCTTTCCGAATCACATGCGGAAAACGCCATATTTGGGGGTGCCCGGATCAGCCGCATTGCTGGCCGCAGCGATACCGAGCCCGAGAACCCGTCTCGTATCAATGGGATCGATCAGGCCGTCGTCCCAGAGCCGGGCGGTAGCGTAGTAGGGATGCCCCTGCAGCTCGTATCGCTCACGAATGGTCTCGCGATAAGTGTCCTCGTCGTCCTTAGACCAGGTCTCGTCACGGGCTTCGAGATTGTCGCGCTTGACGGTTGCCAGGACGGACGCCGCCTGTTCGCCACCCATCACGGAAATGCGGGCATTGGGCCACATCCACAGGAAGCGACCGCCGTAGGCGCGGCCACACATGGCGTAGTTGCCGGCGCCGAATGACCCGCCAATGATTACCGTGAACTTGGGCACGTTGCTGCAGGCGACCGCGTTGACCATCTTGGCGCCATCCTTGGCGATACCGGCGTTTTCGTATTTCCGCCCGACCATGAAACCGGTGATGTTCTGCAGGAACACCAGCGGAATCCTGCGGCTGTTGCACAGCTGGACGAAGTGGGCGCCTTTCAGTGCGGATTCCGAGAACAGGATTCCGTTGTTGGCAACGATACCGACCGGGAATCCGAATATGCGCGCGAATCCACAGACCAGCGATTTGCCGTACAGCGGTTTAAACTCCTGGAACTCGGAACCGTCGACGATACGGCCGATGATTTCACGGATCTCGAACGGGTAGCGCGTATCGGTCGGCACGACGCCATAAATTCCGGCGGGGTCCAGCACCGGCGGACGCGCCGGATGCGGGGCTTCGGGGGCAGGCGGCCGGGCCAGGCTGGCACAGATGTCGCGGGCAATCTTCAGCGCGTGGGCATCGTCGTCGGCCAGATGGTCGGTTACGCCGGAGGTACGGCAATGTACGTCACCACCCCCGAGCGTCTCGGCATCCACGACTTCGCCCGTTGCCGCTTTGACCAGCGGCGGTCCGCCCAGAAAAATGGTGCCCTGGTTACGTACGATCACCGCTTCGTCACACATCGCCGGCACGTAGGCGCCACCCGCGGTGCACGAACCCATCACGACGGCTATCTGTGCGATACCTTCGGATGACAGCCGGGCCTGGTTGTAGAAGATCCGGCCGAAGTGGTCACGGTCGGGAAATACTTCGTCCTGCAGCGGCAGGAATGCCCCGCCCGAGTCGACGAGGTAAATGCAGGGCAGGCGGTTTTCCAGGGCAATTTCCTGCGCTCGCAGGTGCTTTTTCACGGTGACGGGGAAATAGGTGCCACCCTTGACCGTGGCATCGTTGGCTACCACCATGACTTCGCGGCCGTCGACGCGGCCGATACCCGTGATAACGCCTGCGCTGGGGGCCTGATCGTCGTAGAGTCCGTGCGCCGCCAGTGAGGAAAATTCCAGAAAGGGACTGCCCGGGTCCAGCAGCGCCTCGATCCGGTCGCGTGGCAACAGCTTGCCGCGTGAAAGATGCTTTTCGCGGGCACGTTCGCCGCCGCCCAGGGCGGCCTGGCTGACTTGCGCACCGAGGTCTTCGACCAGGGCCCGCATGTTTTCTGCGTTGCTCCTGAACTCGGCCGAGCGCGGGTCGACGCTGCTGGTCAGCACCGGCATGGTCAGTCGTCCCGGCGGGCCAGGCCCACCGCGAGGCCTTCGCCGCCGCCGATACACAGCGAGGCGATACCTCGACCGGCATGCCGCTGCTGCATTGCGTGGACCAGGGTCGTTACCAGGCGCGCTCCCGTGGCTCCGATCGGATGACCGAGGGCGCAGGCGCCACCGTTGACGTTGACCCGGTCGATGTTCAGGCCGAGATCGTGCATCGCGCCCATCGTGACAACCGCAAAAGCTTCGTTGATTTCGTACAGGTCGACGCTGCCGGGTGCCCAGTTGAGCTTTTCGTAAAGACCCGCAATGGAATGTTGTGGCGCCGTGGTAAACCACTCCGGCGCCTGGGCAAATGTGTTGTGCCCGCTAATCGTCGCCAGCGGCGTAATACCGCGTTTGACTGCCGTCATTTGGCTCATTACAACTACCGCCGCCGCGCCATCCGAGATGGACGATGAGCTGGCCGCCGTTACGGTTCCGCCGTCGCGACGGAAGGCCGGTCGCATGCCGGGAATTTTTTCCACGTCACAGCGGTAAGGTTCCTCGTCGGTGTCGACGACCGTTTCGCCCCGACGGGTCTTGACCGTTACCGGCACGATCTCGTCGGCGAAGGCATCCGATTCGCTGGCCTGGCGGGCTCGAAGCACCGAGCGGGTTGCAAACTCATCCTGCTGCTCGCGGCCAAAACCGTACTTGTCAGCCGTCGCTTCCGCGAAGTGCCCCATCATCTCGCCGCTGTAGGGATCCTGCAGCCCGTCGTAAAACATGTGATCGAGCGCCTGCTGGTGGCCCATGCGCATGCCGGCGCGGGCGGTGGGCAGGAGGTAGGGGGCGCGGCTCATGGATTCCATGCCGCCGGCGACGACAATTTCCGCGGAACCCGCGCGCACCAGGTCGTGCGCCAGCGCAATGGCCTTGGTGCCGGAACCGCAGACCTTGTTAATCGTCGTGCAGCCAACGCTGTCGGGAATACCCGCGCCCAGCGCCGCCTGCCGTGCCGGGGCCTGGCCGAGGCCGGCCGGCAGCACGCAGCCCATGATGACCTCGCTGACCTCGGTGCCACCGACGTTGCACGCCTCGAGTGCCGCCGCGATGGCCTGGGCGCCCAGTTCGGTTGCGGCCACGTCGGCCAGCGCGCCCTGGAATGCGCCGATAGGGGTTCGTTTCGCACTGGCGATGACGATTTTGTCGTCACTCATGAGTGATCCTCACTGTCGATGGTAGCCGGCCCGCCCGCCGGGCCTGTACCGCGAATGATGCCGGCTTCTATCCGGCGGTCAACTGTCGCCGGTGCTGCCGCGAAACAGTTCGCGGCCAATCAGCATTCGCCGGATTTCGCTCGTACCGGCGCCGATCTCGTAAAGCTTGGCGTCGCGCAACAGCCGGCCGGTAGAGTATTCGTTGATGTAGCCGTTTCCGCCCAGGCACTGGATGGCCTCCAGCGCCAGCTGCACGGCAGACTGGGATGCCAGCAGTAACACCGCCGCCGCATCCTGCCGCGTAGGTTCGCCGCGATCGAATTGCTCGGCGGTTCGGTAAGCGAACGCACGTGACGCCTGCAGGGCGGTATACATGTCCGCCAGCTTGCCCTGCATCAGCCCGAAGCTGCCGATCGGGCGGCCAAACTGCTTGCGCTCCTGCACATAGGGCAGGACGGTGTCCATGCAGGCCTGCATGATGCCGATGGGCCCGCCGGACAGCACCAGGCGCTCCGAATCGAGCCCGTTCATCAGGATGTATACGCCGCGATCGACTTCGCTCAGGCGGTTCTCGTCGGGTATTTCGCAATCCTCGAAAACCAGTTCGCAGGTGTTGGAGCCGCGCATGCCGAGCTTGTCCAGCTTCTGGGCGGTGCTGAAACCCGGCATCCCTTTCTCGACCAGGAATGCGGTCATGGCCCGCGACCCCGCGTCCGCCGGTGCGGTGCGCATATAGACGAGAACCACGTTAGCCTCGGGGCCATTGGTGATCCACATCTTTGAACCGTTGGCAATCCAGCGGTCGCCACGGCGTTCGGCGCGGCAACTCATCGAGCCCACGACGTCCGATCCGGCGCCCGGCTCGGACATCGCCAGTGCACCCACGTATTCACCTGACACCAGTTTAGGCACGAAACGCTGGCGCTGTTGCTCGTTGCCGTTGAGGTACAGGTTATTGAGGCACAGGTTGGAATGGGCGCCATACGACAGACCGATCGACGCAGATCCGCGCGATATTTCTTCCATTGCCACCAGGTGCGCGAGGTAGCCCATGTCGGAGCCACCGTATTGCTCGGGTATCGTAAGACCAAGCAGACCCATGTCGCCGAGTTTCTGCCACATCTCGTGCGGAAAGAGATTCTCTTCGTCGACCTTGTGCGCGATCGGCGCGATTTCCGTTTCGACGAAACGACGCGTCGCTTCGCGCAGCATATCGACGTCGTCGTTCAGGCGGGTGTTGAAGTCGCTCAAAATAACTCTCAGTGGTGGGACTGCTTCGGCGCCCGCCCCGACAGGCGGTCTTTGAAGCGTTTCGAATACGGCAATCTTACGTTGCCAATCGCGCGGATGCGTTCCTCACCCATGCGGTTGGCTGCCTGCCAGGTCGGGATGCTGTCGCGCTCGGCGATTCGGAACAGGTTTTCGATGTTGGTGTAGATCATGCTGACCGCCTGGTAAGCACGTTCGCGGTTATAGCCCTGCAGCTCGATTGCAACGTTGATCAGGCCGCCGGCGTTGATGACATAGTCCGGCGCATAAAGAATACCGCGTTCTTCCACCAGGGTGCCGGTCTCTTCCGATTCCAGCTGGTTGTTGGCGCTGCCGGCAATAATGTCGCAACGCAGACGGGGCAATGTGTCGTTGTTGATGACCGCGCCCAGTGCGCAGGGCACGAATACTTTTGCATCGACGTCGTAAATTTCATCGAGCGGCACCGGTTCGGCGCCGTACTCATCGACGGCCTTCGCGACCCGGTCCTCATTGATGTCGCAAACAAAGATCTTGCCGGCGCCTTCCTTGGCGAGCATCTTTACGATATTGCCGCCGACGCTGCCGGTACCCTGGACAGCAAAGCTGATGCCGCCGATGTTGGGCGAGCCGTAGTGCTTGTTGAGGCAGGCCTTGATGCCCTGGACGGTGCCAAATGCGGTGAAGGGCGACGGATCGCCGCTGCCGCCGTGCACGGGATGCACACCGACCACGCGGTCAGTTTCCTGGAAGATGTACTCCATGTCCTCGACCGTCGTGCCGACGTCTTCGGCGGTGATATAGCGCATGCCCAGCGAACCGATGAAGCGACCGAACGCCCGGAACAGCGCCTCGCTTTTGTCAGTTTTTGGATCGCCGATCAGCACCGCCTTGCCGCCGCCGAGATTGAGGCCGGACACCGCTGCCTTGTAGGTCATTCCTCGTGACAGCCGAAGCACGTCGGTCAGTGCCTCCTGTTCATTGGCGTAGGGCCACATGCGCAGGCCGCCCAGCGCCGGCCCGAGAACGGTATTGTGTATTGCAACGATGGCTTTCAGTCCGGTAGCGGCGTGATTGAAAAACACAACCTGCTCATGACCGCGGTCGCCAATCGTTTCAAATACGTTCATAGATCACTCCGATTTTTGTGATGCCATCGGCAAAGTTTTTGATGCGCGCTACTCGTAGCGTGCTGCACCGGGCACCCGGGAACGAGCCCGTATAGTCTCCGGTGTTAGATCAGGGCAGATTAGCCCCGCCGTGAATGTTGCGGCGGCGGGATTATAGCCCGGTTCACCGCAAGCTGAAGCCGTTTTTACTGCTCTGCATCATTTTATTCTGAAATCACGGCTATAATCGCCGGTTCCATGAGTACCGCTGCAACTGAAATCGAGCGACACCCCGGCAACAGGCGCAGCCCTCTGCGTTTCGTTACCGCCGCCTCGCTTTTCGACGGTCATGACGCCGCGATAAACATAATCCGGCGGCTGATCCAGGCACAGGGCGCCGAAGTTATTCACCTCGGGCACAACCGCAGCGTTGCGGAAATTGTAAGCGCCGCCATTCAGGAAGACGCCGATGCAATCGCCTGCAGTTCATACCAGGGCGGGCACAACGAGTATTTTCGCTACATGGTGGACATGCTGCGCGAGCGTGGTGCGGAGCACGTCCGGGTAATCGTTGGTGGTGGCGGCACGATTGCGCCGCAGGAAATTACCGAGCTCGAAGCGTACGGCGTCGAGAAAATCTACACACCGGAAGATGGTCTGCGGTTCGGCCTCAAAGGCATGATCGAGGATGTTTTCGCCCGGGTAAATGCGTGGGCGACACCCGACACCAGCCCGGATCCGGCTGCGGGCGCCGACGACCCGCAGGCGGTAGCCGCAGTGCTCACCGCGCTCGAGGAATCGGAAGACGGCGACCCGGTTGCCGCCTGGCGTGAACAATGGGTTTCGAATCCGGATTCAGTGCCTGTCATTGGCATTACCGGCACCGGTGGTGCAGGCAAGAGCAGCCTGACCGATGAGCTGCTGGCGCGTTTCCTTCGCCAGTACACGGACAAGCGGATTGCAGTGATTGCCATGGACCCCACCCGCCGTCGCAGCGGGGGTGCGCTCCTGGGCGACCGGATACGTATGAACAGTCTGGCCAACGAGCGCATCTACATGCGATCGCTGGCGACGCGCCGTGCGCACCTGGCAACCAGTGCGGTGCTGGCCGACAGCGTCAGCTTCCTGCGCCAGTGCGGCTTCGGGCTGGTGGTCGTGGAGACCGCCGGGATCGGCCAGAGCGACAGCGAAATCGTCGATCTCGTTGACCTGTCAATCTACGTAATGACCAGCGACTACGGGGCAGCCAGCCAGCTGGAAAAAATCGAGATGCTCGATTTCGCCGACCTGGTGGTGCTGAACAAGTTTGAGAAACGCGGTGCCGAGGATGCCTTGCGCGATATTCGCAAGCAGTGGAAGCGCAACCACACCGCATTCGATACGCCGGATGACGAAGTGCCGGTTTTTCCGACCATTGCCAGCCAGTTCAATGACGCCGGCGTCAATCACCTGTTCAACGCAGTTTGCCGGGCACTCGATACGCGCTCCGGCGGGTGGCCGGAACGGATCGCCGAGTCCCGCGTGGCCAGCCCGCGCCAGTCCGTCATTCCGCCGCAACGAACGCGCTATCTCGCCGAAATTGCCGAGGCCGGACGGGCGGCAGCAGCGACGATCGAAGCCCGGGCTAACGCGATGAGTCTTGCCCAGGCCTGTTACCGGGCGCTGGAGTTGCTGGGCGATACCGGGCTGCCAGCCGTCTTCGACAGCTACGGCCGCAAGGCGCTGACGGCGCCGGACGAGCACATTGCCACGCTGCGCCGCAGCTACAACGAGGCGCTGGAAAGTGCCGGCCCCGAGGCCCTGGCGGCACTCAGGGAATGGCCGACGCGGGTCGCTGGCGTTACCGATGAGCGTTACAGCTACACCGTTCGCGGGCGCGAGATTTCCGGTGCCAACTACTCCGAGACGTTGAGCGGTTCGAAAATCCGCAAGATCGCCACACCTCAGCTGAGCGACTGGGGCGATCAGCTGCGCTTCCTGATGAAGGAAAACCTGCCGGGCGGATTTCCCTACACCGCCGGCGTGTACCCCTATCGGCGCGAGCAGGAGGATCCGACCCGTCAGTTTGCCGGCGAGGGCACTCCGGAACGCACCAACCGGCGGTTTCATTACCTGTCGGCCGGGCATGCATCGACGCGCCTGTCTACCGCTTTCGATTCGACAACGCTGTATGGCGAAGACCCGGACCCGCGGCCGGACATTTATGGCCGGATCGGTAACTCGGGCGTATCGATCGCTACGCTCGACGATATGAAAAAGCTCTATTCGGGCTTTGACCTGTGCCGGCCCACGACCTCGGTATCGATGACTATCAACGGTCCGGCGCCGATGCTGCTGGCGATGTTTCTCAATACCGCGATCGACCAGCAGGTCGAAAAATTCCTGCGCGAGAATGGCCGCTGGGAGGAAACAGAGAAGAAGATCGATGCGATTTTTGCCGGTGGTGAACGGCCGCATTACTCCGGGCAGCTGCCCGAGGGGCACGACGGGTTCGGCCTGGGGTTGCTCGGCGTGACGGGCGACCAGGTGCTGGACGCAGATACTTACGACAAGATCCGGTCCGATACGCTGAAGACCGTGCGCGGTACCGTGCAGGCGGACATTCTCAAGGAAGACCAGGCGCAGAATACCTGTATCTTTTCCACCGAGTTCGCGTTGCGAATGATGGGCGACGTGCAGGCCTGGTTCGTCGACCACGGGGTGCGAAATTTCTACAGCGTTTCCATTAGCGGCTATCACATCGCCGAAGCCGGGGCCAACCCGATCACCCAGCTCGCATTCACGCTGGCCAACGGTTTCACGATCGTCGAGTACTACCTCAGCCGCGGCATGGCAATCGACGATTTTGCACCCAACCTGAGTTTTTTCTTCAGCAACGGCATGGATCCGGAATACGCGGTGATCGGCCGGGTTGCGCGGCGCATCTGGGCGCGCGCGATGAGCGAGATTTACGGCGGCGGACGCCGCAGCCAGATGCTGAAGTATCACATCCAGACATCCGGGCGCAGCCTGCACGCCAAAGAGATCCAGTTCAACGACATTCGCACGACTCTGCAGGCGCTCTATGCGTTGTTCGATAACTGCAACAGCCTGCACACCAATGCCTACGACGAGGCCATCACGACGCCAACCGAAGAATCGGTGCGTCGCGCCGTGGCGATCCAGCTGATCATCAACAAGGAACTGGGTCTGAACAAGAACCAGAACCCGCTGCAGGGCTCGTTTATCGTCGAGGAGCTTACTGACCTGGTAGAAGAAGCGGTTTACCGGGAATTCGAGCGGATTTCCGAACGGGGTGGCGTACTCGGTGCCATGGAAAGCATGTACCAGCGCGGCCGGATCCAGGAGGAGAGCCTGCACTACGAGTCGCTGAAGCATGATGGCAGCCTGCCGGTCGTGGGCGTGAATACGTTCCTGGGGCCCGACGACTCCGCCGAGATTGCCGGCGCGGAATTGATCCGTTCTACCGAGGCTGAAAAACAACAGCAGGTCACCAATACCGCGAATTTCTGGCACCGCAACAGCGAAGCCGGACAGACGGTGCTGGCAGAACTGGCGGCGATGGCCGCCGTTGGCGAAAATGTCTTCGCAGGCCTTATGAAAGCGGTAAAGTATTGTTCGTTGGGGCGGATCTCGAATGCGCTCTATGAAGTCGGCGGCCGCTACCGCCGCAACATGTGAGCAGGCAGGCGTTCAGGCGCCTGAGGGGTTTCCCGCTTTTTTTTGCAGAATTAATTTGATAGCTTGATTTTCCCCGCTATACCGGGGCCTTATCGTTGGAAGGGAATAAGACTCATGCAGAGATACAGCCCGTCGCTTAATCGTGCGGCGCTGCTGGGGTTGACGTTCTTTGTCATGGCTGGCGCCGCTACCGCCCAGGTGCGCATCGTCAATTCAGCCATAGGCGAAGAGGTAAAAACGTCACAAACCAGCATTCGCGCCCAGGCCCAGATTGACCAGCTCTCCGAGCAAACCGCAGAATTGCTGGGCGACTATCGCGTAGCCCTGCAACAGCTCGACAGGGTCAAGATCTATAACCAGCATCTCCAGGAAGTGGTCAACGACCAGGAGCGTTCCAAATCCGAGATGGGACAGAAGCTGGAAAACTATCAGCGTACGAAGCAGGAAATCGTTCCGCTGATGAACAACATGATCGAATCGCTCGATCGTTTTGTCGAGCTGGACCTTCCGTTTAACCTGGACGAACGTCGCGGCCGCGTGCAGCGTCTGCGCGACAATATGGACAGCGCCGAGATCACGATCTCGGAGAAGTTCCGGCAGGTGATGGACGCATACCAGATCGAAATGAATTTTGGTCGCGACGTTGAGGCATACACTGGCTGGCTGGAAGCCAACGGACCCCGCCGCGAAGTGAACTTTCTCCGTGTCGGTCGCCTGGTGCTAGCCTACCAGACGCACGATCGCGCCGAGACCGGATTCTTCAACCCGACCACGCGTGCCTGGGAGACGCTTCCCGACCAGTATCGTAATTTCGTTGCGGACGGGTTGCGGATTGCCCGCAAGCAGGCGGCACCCACCCTGTTGAAACTGCCTGTTCCGGCACCGGAGGCGGCACAATGAAGAAACTAATCATCGCATTGGCAGCCGGGCTGTTTATTAATGCGCCCGCGCTGGCCCAGGGAACCCTGCAGGACCTGCTCAACGAAGTGCAGCAGAGCCGGCAGCAGGTCAGTGCCGAAGTGCAGGCACGTCTCAACCAGTTCCGCCAGCAGCGCGACCAGCAGCAGGCGCTGCTGCGTAACGTCCAGGCAGAGCTTGCTGCCGCCAACGCGCGCAGCGAGCAGCTCACCGCGCAGTTCGATGCCAACGAACTCGAACTCGAGGAAATGGAAGATACCCTGCGCATCCAGACCGGTGACATGGGCGAACTGTTCGGCGTGGTCCGGCAGTATGCCGGTGACGCGACAGGTGCGCTCAACAGCTCGCTGGTGTCAGCACAGCTGGGCACCCGTACGGACCTGTTGCGACGCCTGTCGGAAACCAAGAACGTGCCGTCACCCGAGGACCTGCACGCTTTTCATGTGCTGATGCTGCAGGAAATGACCCAGTCGGGTGAGGTCGTTCGTTTCAATACGAGCATCGTCAATGCGGCCGGCGAGCCAACGGACGCCGAGATTGTCCGTGTCGGCACCTTCAACCTGATCACCGGGGACAAGTTCCTGCGCTACGAGCAGAGCACGAACACCATCCAGGAGCTGCCGCGGCAGCCGGCTTCGCGTTTCCGTGCCGACGCTGAGGCGCTGTTCAATGCCTCGAGCCCGGTGACGCCAATGGCGGTAGATCCTACGGCCGGTGCGCTGCTCGGTCTGCTCATCCAGGCAGCCACCACGGTCGAGCGCGTTCAGCAGGGCGGCACCGTCGGCTACATCATCATCGGACTGGGCATACTCGGATTGCTGCTGGGTCTCTACCGCCTGGTGTACCTGGCTGGCGCCGGTACCCGGATTCGGAGTCAGCTCAAGTCTGAGGAACCCAAAGACAACAATGCGCTCGGCCGTATCCTCGGTGTTTATGCGAAGAACAAGGATGCCGACACCGAGACTCTCGAACTGAAACTCGACGAGGCGATCATGAAAGAAACGCCGGCGCTGGAAAAATGGCAGGTGGCGCTGAAGGTCATCGCCGCGGTAGCGCCGCTGCTCGGGCTGCTCGGCACCGTTATCGGCATGATTCATACTTTCCAGTCGATCACGCTGTTCGGCACCGGCGATCCGAAGCTCATGGCCGGCGGTATCTCTCAGGCGCTGGTCACCACCATGCTTGGACTGTTCGTGGCCATCCCGATGGTGCTGCTGCACAGCATGGTTGCCGGCCGCAGCAAGAACCTCATCGAGATCCTCGAGGAGCAGAGCGCGGGAATCATTGCCGAACAGGCAGAGAAGGAGCTATGACACTCTTCATCGAGGCCTTTACTTCGATACGGGAATTCTTCGAATCCGGTGGCAACGTCCTCTGGGGCATCCTCGGGGTCACGATCGTCATGTGGACGCTGATCATCGAGCGGATGTGGTTCTTCTTCCTGGAAATGCCGGAGAAGATCAAGTCGGTCGAAGAGGCCTGGCACGACCGCGACGACCAGATCTCCTGGTTTGCGCGGCGCGTGCGCGAGGCAATGGTTTCACGTGTTTCTGTAGATGCGAACCGTAACCTGCTGATAATAAAAGCTCTGATGGCGGTCTTACCGCTCCTCGGGCTGCTTGGCACGGTGACGGGTATGATCAAGGTATTCGACGTGATGGCCGTCATGGGTACGGGTAACGCCAGGGCCATGGCCGGTGGCGTTTCCCAGGCCACTATCCCCACGATGGCCGGGCTGGTCGCAGCGCTGTCCGGGCTTTACTTCGTGACACTGCTCGACCGCACGGCCAGCAACAGCGTCGCGCAGGTCGAAGACCTGTTGTCACACTGAGGGCAGGGCATGCGACGAAAGAAGCGAAACGACGAGGACCAGGCGGAGATCAACATCACGCCGATGCTCGACATCGTATTCATCATGCTGATTTTTTTCATCGTGACCACGTCTTTTGTGAAAGAGGTTTCGGTGGATGTCAGCCGGCCGTCGAACCAGCCCCAGAAAGAAGAAAAGCTTTCCGAGGTGATTGCCATACGGATATCCGCTACCGGCGAGATCTCGGTGCAGCAACGCGTGATCGACATCCGCGCGGTGCGTGCCAACATCGAGACATCGCTGGCGGCGAAGCCTGAGGCCAGCGTGGTGGTGATCGCCAGCCGCGATGCCGATGCCGGCTTGCTCGTCCGGGTCATCGACCAGGCACGGGTGGCGGGCGCGGAAAAAGTCTCGATTGCCGCGGAGGCAACCTGAACCATGGCCCGTAAACATGCAACGTCCGACGAAGAAACGGAGATCAACATCACGCCGATGCTCGACATCGTTTTTATCATGTTGATTTTCTTTATTGTCACTACTTCGTTCGTCAAGGAAACGGGTATTGACGTGATCCGGCCCAAGGCGGAAACCGCAGAATCGCAGGCGCGCGGCAACATTCTCATCGCCGT
Source organism: Gammaproteobacteria bacterium (assembly GCA_024638445.1). GTDB lineage: Bacteria > Pseudomonadota > Gammaproteobacteria > Steroidobacterales > JABDKV01 > JABDJB01. The sequence continues at coordinate 24,146 of JAHEKH010000024.1, forward strand.
CTCCGATACCGGGCAGATCTGGATGCACAAGCGACGGGTCGAACTGGTCGACGTGCGCGGCATGGTCGAGTCGGCGCGCAAGGAAACACCGGAAAGCAGCGCCATCATTATTGCCGATACCGAGGCTCAGACAGGCCTTCTGATTGACCTGATGGACCAGGTGCGGCTGGGTGGCGTTAGCAGCATCTCGGTCGCGGCCGAGGAGGGCAACTGACTATGCGCTACGCGGTCTCTATCGTTGTCGGTGTTGTCATGGCGCTGGCCCTGTTCCTCCTGATGCACGGGCTGATTTCGGGTGGCGGTGGTCCTCCGCAATCAGACGTGGATGGCCAGTTGGTCGACTTCATTCGCGTGGCGCCCGATGAAATAGCCAGGCAAAAGGAAAGGCAAAAGCCGAAAAAGCCGCCACCGCCAAAGAAACCGCCGCCGCCGCCGAAGATGACGGTGTCCAAGCAAAACAAGCCGCCACCGCAGCCGCTGCAGATCCAGACACCGGATATCTCGGTGTCGCCATCGACCGGAGGCGGGCCCTACCTCGGTGCCTACAATCCGGGTGACCCGGCTGCCGAAGGCGACGTCATACCGATCGTGCGGATTCAGCCGCAGTATCCACGTGAAGCCCTGATCGAAGGGATCGAGGGCTGGGTCGAAGTCGAGTTCACCATCAACGAGGATGGCACGGTTGCCGATCCGACCGTGTTGAGCGCGCAGCCCAAGCGGATATTCAACCGGGCCGCGCTGAGGGCGATCATGCGGTGGAAGTTCAAGCCGCGCGTCGTCGAAGGTGTCGCGGTCAAGCGCCGGGCGTCGCAGGTGATCGAGTTCAAGCTGGACCAGGCGTGAACAGGGGAGGCAGGCGGGAACTGGCATGAGGACCGTCGTTTCATCGTTGACCGGGATCGTCTGCGCCCTGGCGCTGTTCCTGGTAATGCACTACCTGGTCAACGACGATCGTCCGCTGCCGCAATCGCCCATAGTCGATCGATGGGAACTCCCGGTGCGGGAACCGCCGCCCGAGGAAGAGCCGCGGCTCAAGGAACGCCACAAGCCCGACCCGCCGCCCGACCAGCCGCCTCGGCTGGTGCAGGCGTCCATTACTGCGCCGACACCTCAATCCGTGCCGGACTTTCCGGACATGCAGATTCCCGCGATACCCGGCCCGGATGGCGGCACTTATTTCCCGCCCCCGGGTCGAAACACGGGACCGGACCGCGATGTTGCCTGCAGCATTCGTGTTGCACCGCAATACCCTACGGCGCAGCGGGCTGCCGGTGTCGAAGGTTTTGTCGAGGTGCAGTTCACCGTGTTGCCCGATGGCAGGGTGACTGATGCCGTCGTCGTCGACTCGGACCCGCCGCGGGTTTTCGACCGTGCCGTGCTGCGGGCCGTCAATCGCTGGCGCTGCGAACCCAGTGTTTCCGGGGGTGCCGCCGTCTCCCGGCGTGCGTCATCGGTGCTTCAATTCAGGATAGAGCCATGAACCAGTTCAGCATGCTTTTTCGTTACTTTGCCGCAGCCTTCATCGCGGCCTCCCTGCTGGCGACCCCCGTGGTGGCCCAGGAAGAAGAAAAGAAGGAAAAGAAGCAGCAGACCATCACCGAGCGCGCGTACAAGCGTCTCGAGCAGGCGCACGCTGCCCTGGGCGAAAAGAACTACGAAGAGGTGCTCACCAAGCTGAAGCAGATGGAGCAGCTCAACCTCAATGATTACGAGCGCGCCCTGATGTACCAGACCTATGGCTTCCTGTATGCCGACCAGGCGCAGTACGGCCGGGCCATCGAGTATTTCGAGCGCTGCCTGAGTCTCGAGTCACTGCCTGATACCGCGCAGCAGGGCATGTTGTTTTCGCTCGCCGGCCTTTACTCGGCCGAGGCCCGGTACCAGAAAACGATCGACACCATGCTGCGCTGGCTGCCCAACGAGCCGGATCCGTCCGGTGATGCGTTGATTATGCTGGCGGCAGCCTATTCGCAGCTTCAGCGCTACAACGAGGCTCTGCCGTGGGTCGAGAAGGCCATCGCCAAAGCGCCCGAGCCAAAGGAAAGCTGGTACCAGCTGCTCGTCGCGATTCATTTCGAGAACAAGAGTTACCGGTCAGCGGCAGGCGCGCTGCGCAAGATGGCTGGCTACTGGCCCGACAAGCTCAGCTACTGGGAAATGCTGTCGGGTGCCTACCAGCAGCTGGGTGACGACGTCGAAGCAGCGGCAGCAATGCGGCTGGCCTACCGCAAGGGCCTGCTCAGCGACAGCGAGAGCAAGCTGCTGAACCTGGCGCGGATGAGCATGTTCGTCGAGGACCCCTACCAGGGCGCCGTGATGATCGAGAAGGAGATGAGCGCCGGCCGGATCGAGCGCACGCAGAAGAATCTCGAGCTGCTGCTGAGCGCCTGGACGGCCGCCAAGGAATTTGAAAAGGCGATCGGGGTGATTGATCAGCTGGCGCCGATGACCGGCGACGGTGAATATTACCTGCAGAAGGCCCAGCTTTATGCTGAGCGTACGGATTGGGCAGAGGTCGTTCCGGCTGCCGAACAGGCAATCGCGCGTGGTGGCCTGAAGAAGCCTGGCGATCCCTGGATACTCAAAGGCATGGCCGAGGCCGAACTGGGCCGCTTCCGCGACGCGATCGATTCGCTGACCGAGGCCAAGAAGTTCGGTGGCAACATCAGCCGGCAGGCCGAAGGCTGGATCCAGTTCGTCAACGACCGGATGCAGATCAAGGGTAACGCCAGCGCAAGCGCTACTGCAGCCAGCAGCTCCGCCGCCGCTTCGCCCTGACCGTCAGTCGTTCGCGGCGGTCTGCCGCGCCAGCCTGAAATCCAGCGCCGGCTCGTCGAGTGCCGACAGTATGCTTTCGCGGGCGAGGGCCTTGATCCGCAGCATCTCGCCGCGCCTGGCGTCAACATCGGGTTCGATGCCGGGATGAACGATAATCCCCAGCTTGCCGGGTCGGGGGAGCAGGCGGTCGGCCGGCAGGATTTCACGGGACCCCCGGATCGTCAGCGGTACCACCGTCATTCCACTGCGAACCGCGGCACTGAATGCCCCGGAATAGAATTCGCCAAGTCCCGGTTCGCTGCGAAATGTGCCTTCGGGAAAGGCGGCGATACCCTGGCCGCGTGCGGCGACGCGAATGACCCGGCGGGCATCCCTGGCGCCGCGTCGCGAGTCGAATCGTTCCACGAACTCGGTGCCCAGCCGTCGCAGCATCCAGTTGGCTACCGGAAAAGCGTTCATTTCGCGTTTGACCATGAAACTGAACTCAGGTGGCAGGATGGCGGTCAGAATGATGCCGTCGAGATAGCTGCAGTGATTGGAAACGACCACGCTGGAGTCAATGTCGGTCAGGCTCTCTCCCTGCAGCGTGATCGGAATACCGGTCAGGCGAAAAAGTAACCGCGCCGCCGTTCGGGCAATATGCCGTCGCCGACGCAGGCCGGGCACAATGAGGAGCAGTGCGGTCGTAACCAGAACCGTCAGCACCAGCAACAACCAGGCGTAAAGCCCGTAGCCAATCATCAGGACGCGACGCACCCTGACTCCTTTTCACCGGTGTAAAACCTGTGACGCAGTTCTCGTTTCCGGGAGTGATAATTCAATTGTCAAACCATTAATGTGAACCAGTTCTCCTTTATGTTAATTGCGTGATTCTTTTTGTGACAGCCATCACGGCCTCCAGGAGGGGTGCCAAGCATACTTCTTCGCATGCCGAAGCCCGGATGGGCGGGCGACGGCAGGGCCCCAAAGGCCCCGTACCGGATCCGCGCGGAACGCCGCGCAAGTACTGGCAGGGGCGTTCAAAACGGCCCGGTTGTGTGTGAGGACTAGTTTATCGTGAGCGTGGCAATGACCAATCCCCCCGGAAAAACCAGCGACAAAGACACCTCGGTATCCGAAGGGACTATCGACTTTTTCCTGGACGCAATCTGGACCGAACGAGGGCTTTCCAAGAACACTCTTGCGGCCTATCGCGCGGATCTCATGGCGCTGACACGCTGGCTTGCCGAGCGTGACACGCTCACCGCCGACGCTACCAAGGCCGATCTCCTGGCATTTATCGCCTCGCGAGTGCAGGGCGGTGCCCGTCCGCGCTCGACGGCGCGCCAGCTTTCGAGTTTCCGCCGGTTTTTCCGCTGGCTGCTCCGCGAAGGCAACATCTCGGAAGACCCGACCGCGCAGATCCAGATGCCGAAGATCGGCCGGACGCTGCCGAAATCGCTGACCGAGAAAGAAGTGGAATCGCTGCTTGCGGCTCCGGAAATCAATGATCCGCTGGGATTCCGCGACCGGACTATGCTGGAAGTGCTGTATGCGACCGGCCTGCGCGTTTCCGAGTTGATTACGCTGCAGCTGAGCCAGATCAACCTCAACCAGGGCGTACTGCGTATTGTCGGCAAGGGCGATCGTGAGCGTCTTATCCCGCTCGGCGAGGTCTGCCAGGACTGGATCCAGCGTTTCATCGCCGGCAGTCGCAGCGAGATTTTGCTCGAGCGACAGACCGACTACCTTTTCCCGACCCGTCGTGGCGACAAGATGACCCGCCAGGCTTTCTGGCACATCATCAAGCGCTATGCTTCGAAAGCACAGATCGACAAAGAGCTTTCGCCGCACACCCTGCGTCACGCTTTCGCAACGCACCTGCTCAATCACGGCGCGGACCTGCGAGTGGTGCAGATGCTGCTGGGGCACTCTGACCTGTCCACGACGCAGATCTACACGCATGTCGCGCGCGAGCGATTGAAAGACCTCCATTCCCGCCATCACCCACGCGGCTGAACCCGGCGGACTGGACGAAAATTCACAGTTTTTGCGGCATCCAGGGCCTTGCCGGCGCCGGGATGCGATCTGCTACAATTCCGCCCCTCGCTGAACCAACACCCCGGCCGGCGGTCGAAAACGCCGTCCTCCCCAGATACAGGGTTTTGAAAACATGTTTAACAAAATAATTGCCGCCGTGGCCCTGCTGCTGGCTGCCAACCTCTCAGTGGCCGCGACGACCTGCGATGCGGAAGCCATCCGCGAGCGCCTGCCGGGTGTGGATCCGAAAAGCGTCATGTCGACACCGATCGACGGCGTTTGCGAAATCGCCATCGGCCCGCAGATTGTCTACGTCACCCCGGACGCCAACTACCTGTTGCGCGGCGACATCATCGAAATCGTGTCCAACACCAACATTACGGACAAGCGGCGCGCCAGCGCGCGGGCCCGCGTACTGCAGGACCTGGACGAGTCCGAAATGATCGTGTTCGCTCCTGAAGAGGTGAAACACACGATTACCGTATTTACCGATATCGATTGTGGCTACTGCCGCAAGCTGCACCAGGAGATCAATACGCTCAACACCAAGGGCATTTCCGTGCAGTACCTGTTTTTCCCGCGCAGCGGCCCGAACTCGCCTTCGTGGGTTAAGGCCCAGGAAGTTTGGTGCTCGGATGACCGCAATGATGCGCTCACCCGCGCCAAGCGTGGTGAAAAACTCGACACCGAGGCTTGCGAAGAAGCACCGGTCCTCGACCAGTACCAGATGGGCCAGATGGTGGGATTGCGTGGCACACCGGCCATCGTGACTGAAACCGGCGACCTGATTTCAGGCTACCTGCCGGCCGATTCACTGCTGGCGCGCATCGAGTCACTGAAGTCCCAGGCGCTGGCGGCTGAGTAACTAGAGTAGCCCGGCGGCAGCCAGCCAGCCGAGGCTGACCAGGCAGGCGATGCTCATTGGG
>JAHEKH010000113.1 GCA_024638445.1 Gammaproteobacteria bacterium
CTGCGCCTGCAGGTGCGCCTGCAGCAGCGGCTTGCCCGCAATTCCCCCAGGGTCTGCCCCAAGATTGCGCCAGAACTGCCGGTGCCCGGCTGCAAGCCGCTCCCGCGCCGGTCGTAATCACGATGGCCTCAGCGAGAGAGCTGCCGGTGCCTTTCTTTGATGACGTCAGATCCTCGGCAGCAAAGAAAGGTGCCGGCAGATCGCTCGCGCAATCTCGGAAAAAAGCCCAAGGGATCGCGGCTGACAGCCGCGCCGGCGGTAATCACAATGGCCTCAGCGAGAGAGCTGCCGGTGCCTTTCTTTGATGACGTCAGATCCTCGGCACCAAAGAGAGGTGCCGGCAGATCGCTCGCGCAATCTCGGAAAAAAGCCCAAGGGATCGCGGCTGACAGCCGCTCCCGCGCCGGCGGTAATCACAATGGCCTCAGCGAGAGAGCTGCCGGTGCCTTTCTTTGATGACGTCAGATCCTCGGCAGCACAGATAGGTGCCGGCAGATCGCTCGCGCAATCTCGGAACAAGAGCTGCGTATGGCGGTTGACGCCCCCGTGAATCCTGCCAGCATGATGGGATGGACGAATTACGTCACTGGCTCATCCTGCTGCGTGCGCCCCAGCTGAGCCACGCCACGGCCGAGACGTTGCTGGACCAGTATGGTGATGCGGCAGCCGTCATTGCTTCCGGTCGCGGTGCGCTGGAACAGCACGGCCTGCCAACACCGGCGATCGAGGCCCTGCTTCGTCCTGATGAAAAGCAGATCGATGCTGACCTCGAATGGCTGGCAGCGCCCGGGCACCACCTCGTGAGCCGCCACGACCCCCACTATCCCCCATTGCTCGGCACCACGCCCGGCGCGCCGCTGGCCCTGTTCGTCGACGGCGACCCGGCCTTCCTCGCCCAGCCGCAGCTGGCCATCGTCGGCAGCCGCACGCCGACAGAAACCGGTCGCGACAATGCGCGCGCGTTTGCTGCCCACCTGGCCGGCTGCGGCCTCACGATTACCAGTGGCCTGGCCACCGGAATCGACTCCGCTGCACACGCCGGCGCCGTCGGCCAGCTCGGTTCGACGCTGGCTGTCTGCGGCACCGGCCTCGATGAGATCTACCCGGCCTCGTCTGCTGCGCTGGCTGGTGCAATCCGGGAAAAAGGCGCGCTGGTCAGTGAGTTCCCGCCACGAACACCGCCACGACGGGCCAACTTTCCCCAACGTAACCGCATTATCGCCGGCCTGGCCATCGGCACGCTGGTTGTCGAGGCGGCCTGGCGCAGCGGCTCATTGATCACGGCGCATCGCGCAATCGAGTTCGGTCGCGAGGTTTTTGCCATTCCCGGATCGATTCACAATCCGCTGGCCCGTGGCTGTCACCGGCTGATCCGGGAAGGCGCAAAACTGGTTGAATCGGCCGAAGATATTCTCAGCGAACTGGCTCCGGTTTTCCGGGCGGCCGCCGACCTGCCCGAAAACCCCGCCCCTCCCGATACAGTTGTTGAAAAACTCGATGTGGAATACGCCAAGCTGTTGGAATGTATTGGTTTTGAGCCAACGCAAGTCGACACGATCGTCACCCGGAGTGGATTGACGGCGCATGCCGTTTCCTCCATGCTCCTGATTTTGGAGCTCCGGGAATTCGTCAGTCAGGCGCCAGGCGGCGGTTTTTACCGGACAAGCAAGAGACCAACATAAATGAAAGAAAGCGTTCTCGACGTTCTGATGTATCTGTTTGAAGCGTTCGCCGACGCCGACACCGATCCGGAACCCGATCGCAGCGTGCTGCGAGGCGAACTGCTGCGCGCCGGTTTCGAGGAACCGAATGTAGAACGCGCCTTTCGCTGGCTCGACGAACTCAATGATCACGACAACCCCGGCGCCGACCCGCAGCGCGACGCACTGCGGGTATTCTCGGAACGGGAGTCGGCGCGGCTGGGCGTCGATGCGGTGGGATACCTGATGCACCTGCAGCACATCGGCATCCTGTCCGCGGCACAGCTGGAGGTGGTGCTTGACCGCCTGATGGCGCTGGGTGACAGCGACATCGACATGGACCAAATCAAGTGGATCGTGCTGATAGTTCTTTACAGTCAGTCCGATCAGCATGAAGAATATGCCCGCATGGAGAACCTGGTTTTCGACGACAACCCGACAGTCCTGCACTGAGTCTGTGCCGGCCTTCGGCCACCCCGTCGCCGTTGAATCCCCGTCGTTACATATATAATGAGTAAGAACCTCGTCATCGTGGAGTCGCCTGCCAAGGCGAAAACTATCGAGAAGTACCTCGGCAAGGATTTCGAGGTGCTGGCGTCGTACGGTCACGTGCGTGACCTCATCCCGAAAGAAGGCGCGGTCGATCCCGACAACGGCTTCGCGATGAAGTACGACGTCATCGACAAGAACAGCAAGCATGTCGACGCGATCGCGCGGGCGCTGAAAAAAGCCGATGCCCTCTACCTGGCGACTGACCCGGATCGCGAGGGTGAAGCAATCTCCTGGCATCTTGCCGAGCTGTTGCGTGAGCGAAAGGCGCTGAACGGCAAGTCGGTATTTCGCGTCGTGTTCTACGAGATCACGAAAAAAGCCGTCCGCGAGGCGATCGAGAATCCCAAGGATTTGTCCGACGACCTCGTCAACGCCCAGCAGGCACGCCGGGCGCTGGACTACCTGGTGGGTTTCAATCTCTCGCCGCTGCTGTGGAAGAAGATCCGGCGTGGCCTTTCCGCCGGGCGGGTCCAGAGCCCTGCCCTGCGACTGATCGTCGAACGCGAGCTGGAGATCGAGGCCTTCAAGCCACGCGAATACTGGACGGTTGACGCGAAAGCGCAGAAAGAAAAGGTCACGTTTAATGCCCGGCTGGCCGAGTTTGACGGCGAGAAGCTCGAGCAGTTCACGATCGGGGACGAGGACCATGCCCGGCGGGTCGAAAAGACGCTGAACGACGCAGCCGGCGGCGAGCTGCAGGTTGCCAAGGTTTCGAAGAAGAAACGGCGGCGCAACCCGACCGCGCCTTTCACCACATCGACGCTGCAACAGGAAGCATCGCGCAAACTCGGTTTCGGCGCTCAGCGCACGATGCGGACCGCGCAGAAACTATACGAAGGCCTCGACACAGGCTCGGGGCCGGTTGGCCTGATCACCTACATGCGTACCGACTCGGTAACCCTGGCAGCCGATGCTATCGAGGAAATCCGCAGCGTCATCGTCGACCGTTACGGCAAGAAAAATCTGCCGGACGAGCCGCGCACCTACAAGACCAAGGCCAAGAACGCCCAGGAGGCCCATGAGGCGATTCGCCCGACGTCGGTCGAACGCACGCCGGAATCGCTCAAGGGCGCGCTCGACCGCGACCAGCTGCGCCTGTATGACCTGATCTGGAAGCGCACCATGGCGTGCCAGATGACCAGCGCAATCTTCGATACCGTTGCCGTCGATCTGCTGGCCGGCCCTGACGGACCGAAGCGGCACCGGTTCCGGGCCAATGGCTCGGTGCTGGTGGAACCCGGCTTCATGAGCGTCTACCAGGAGGGCCAGGACGACACGCCGGAAGACACCAGTGACAACAACGACCGGATCCTGCCGCCGATGGAAGAAGGCGATTCGGTAAAACTCCTGGAAGTCCTGCCGGACCAGCACTTCACCGAGCCCCCGCCCCGCTTTACCGAGGCCAGTCTGGTCAAGGCACTCGAGGAGTTCGGCATCGGGCGTCCGTCAACCTATGCCAGCATCATCTCGACGCTCGTGAACCGCGAATACGTCGAGCTCGACAGGAAGCGCTTTACGCCTACCGACATCGGCCGGGTGGTCAACAACTTTCTGACCAACTTCTTCACCCAGTACGTCGACTACGACTTTACTGCGAACCTCGAAGACGAGCTCGATGCCGTATCGCGTGGCGAAGAGGACTGGCTGCCGGTGCTGGAGCGCTTCTGGCAGCCGTTTTCCAAGCTGGTCGAGCACACTGAAGAGAATGTATCCCGCGACCAGGCGGTCAACGCCAGGGAACTGGGCACCGACAAGAAAAGCGGCAAACCCATCTCGGTCCGGATGGGCCGTTACGGACCGTTCGTGCAGATCGGCACACGTGACGACGAAGACAAGCCGAAGTTTGCAGGCCTGCGACCCGGTCAGCGTATGGACACGATCACGCTGGAAGAAGCGCTCGACCTGTTCAAGCTGCCACGCAAGCTCGGCGAGACGGAAGACGGTGAACCGGTCTCGGCTTCGATAGGCCGCTACGGACCCTACGTCCGCTATGGCAACAAGTTCGTGTCGATACGCGGCGAAGACGATCCCTACACGATTCAGCTGGACCGTGCACTCGAACTGATCGTGGAGAAAAAGATCGAGGACGCCAACCGGCTGATCAGGGATTTCCCCGACGAGGGCATCCAGATCCTGCGCGGCCGCTACGGACCCTACATTACGAACAAGGAAAAGAACGCCCGGGTGCCCAAGGACCGCGAGCCGGAAAGCCTGACCCTGGCCGAATGCCAGGAGCTGCTGGAGAAAGCTCCGGTACGCGGCCGCAAGAAGAAAAAGAAAAAGACCACCAAGAAAACCGCGGCGCCGGAAACCGAGCTGAAACAGGCCGCCAAGAAGGTCACCCGGAAAAAAGCGGCCAAGAAAAAGACCAGGAAGAAAAAAGCAAAGAAGACGGCAAAGAAAAAGACGACCGCCAAGAAAACCGCGAAGAAAAAAACTGCTGCCAGTAAGAAAACGGCCGGTAAGAAAGCCGCGAAGAAAAAGACCGCGGCCAAAGCGGACGACAGCTAGTCGCAGCGGGGGCCGTGCCCAGCGCCTTTCATATTCGACGCGCAACGGACATCGTCCGTTCGGGCGGTGTAATCGCCTATCCGACGGAAGCCGTCTACGGACTGGGTTGCGACCCGGCCGACGAGAATGCCGTCGAACGCCTGCTGGAAATCAAGCAACGACCGCGTGAGCAGGGACTGATCGTCATTGCCGCCGGCCTGGTGCAGGTCGAGCAATATCTCGAACCAATCGGCAAACGTGAGCGCAAGCGGCTGAAGAAAACCTGGCCCGGCCCACAGACCTGGCTGATACCGGCGGCAGCCGGCACGCCGGACTGGCTGACCGGGCGCCATAACACGCTGGCTGTGCGGGTGACCGATCACCCGGTGGCACGCGCGTTGTGCCGCCGGCTTGGTCACGGGCTGGTCTCGACCAGCGCCAATCGCAGTAGCTATCCGCCGGCCCGGGACGCGCTGACCGTGCGCCGTATGCTAGGCGATGAATTGGACTATATACTCAGCGGCCCGGTCGGCAGCCTCGCCCGGCCAACGCCGATACGGGATCTCGTAAGCGGAGACATCATCAGGGCCTGACCGACCATCATGAGCGCACCCGATATCCCTGCCGTCGACGCCTGGCTGCGTAAGCTGCACGACGACATTACCGAAGACCTCGAAACACTCGACGGCCGCGGACGCTTCCGGCGTGACCGCTGGTCCCGCGATGGCGGCGGTGGCGGCGGTGACAGCCGGGTGCTGACCGACGGCGCGGTGTTCGAGAAAGGCGGCATCAATTTTTCCCGCGTGGCCGGCGATGCGCTGCCCGCTTCCGCAACGGCCCAGCGCCCGGTGCTGGCGGGGCGCAGCTTCCAGGCCATGGGTGTGTCGCTGGTGCTGCATCCGGCGAATCCTTACGTGCCGACTTCGCACGCCAACGTGCGGTTTTTCATTGCCGAGAAGCCCGGCGAAGACCCGGTGTGGTGGTTTGGCGGCGGCTACGACCTGACGCCGTATTACGGTTTTGCGGAAGACGCGCGTCACTGGCACTCAACCGCACACGGTGCCTGTGCGCCCTTTGGCGACGACGTTTATCCGCGTCTCAAGAAATGGTGCGACGACTACTTTTTCCTGAAGCACCGAAACGAAGCCCGGGGCGTGGGCGGCCTGTTCTTCGATGACTGGAACAAACCCGATTTTGACGGTGCGTTTGGCCTCACCCGTGCAGTGGGCGAAAGCTTCCTGACCGCCTACGCGCCGATAGTCGAGAAGCGCCGGGGGCAGGACTATGGCGAACGCGAACGCCAGTTCCAGCTCTACCGCCGCGGCCGCTACGTCGAGTTCAATCTTATCTACGATCGCGGCACCCTGTTTGGCCTGCAGTCCGGTGGACGCACTGAATCGATCCTGATGAGCCTGCCGCCACTGGTTCGCTGGGAATACGACTACGAACCGGAACCCGGCAGCGCTGAAGCCGCCCTGTATAGCGAATTCCTGCCGGCACGGGACTGGCTGGCAGACTGAACCGATGCCGCCATTTCACCTGGCATTCCCGGTACATGATCTCGACGAGGCGCGCGCGTTTTACCAGGAGCTGCTGGGATGCACTGTCGGGCGCGAGTCCGGCCGCTGGATCGATTTCAATTTCTTCGGGCACCAGATCACCGCGCACCTGTCGCGGGGTACCGGTGCAGCGCCAACCAACCCGGTCGACGGCGAAGCGGTGCCGGTGCGGCATTTCGGGGCCATCCTGGACATGCCCGGCTGGCGGTCGCTGGCTGAACGGCTCGAGGCCGCCGGTGTCGAATTTCTTATCCGCCCACAGGTGCGATTCGCCGGGCGCGAGGGAGAACAGGCGACGTTTTTCATCCGTGATCCGAGTGGTAATGCCTTGGAATTCAAGGCATTTTCTGACCCGTCCCGGATTTTTAGCACGCAGGAGTAGGGGCATGGCCTGGATCGAAGAAATCGAAGAAGCCGAGGCGACCGGAGAGCTCAATGCCATTTACGAGGACCTGGTCCGGCAGCGGGGGAAGCTGTCGAACATCATGAAGGTGCACAGCCTCAATCCGGGTGCGATGCAAAAGCACCTCGATCTTTACATGCACCTGTTGTTTGCGAAATCAGGGTTATCGCGCTCTGACCGCGAGGCCATCGCCGTGGTGGTATCAGCCGCCAACAACTGCGCCTATTGCGCTTCGCATCACGCCGAAGCCCTGGCACGCTATGAAAAGAACGATGAGATCAGCGAGATGATCCGCGGGCTGCGTTTCCTGGAGCTGCCCGACCGCACGTCGCGGCTGCTGAGTTACGCGGTCAAGCTCACCCGCACCCCGGAAGCGGTGTCCGAGAGAGACATCGTCGAGCTGCGCGAGGCGGGGTTGAGCGACAGCGATATCCTCGACGCCAACCTCGTCACGGCCTACTTCAACTTCGTTAATCGCATAGCGCTTGGCCTCGGCGTCAGCTTTTCCACCGAGGAAGTCGAGGGCTACAAGACTTGAAACTGCCGGTCTTCTTCGCTGCAACGCTTTGTGCCGCCTTTGCGGCCGGCGTCGCGGCGAACGAGGCTCCGTTGCGGCTCGGCATTCCCGTCGGCCAGGCCCCCGGCAGCGATAGGACCTATTCCTTTCTCGTCGAACTGGAGCAGCCGCCGGTGGCTGTTTTCGTTGCCCGGCAACGCGAACGCCGCGGGGCCGAGCCCGACCGCCGCCTGCAACAGTTTTATGCTGCGGCAGTGGAGCGGCAGCAGGACCGGCTGCTGCCGGCCGTTAGCGCTCGCAGCCAGCGTGTCGACGCACGCTTTCGCATTGCGGTTAACGGGTTCAGGGTGCGCGCAACGCTGCGCCAGGGCGAGTCGCTACGTAACCTGCCCGGTGTCGTACAGGTTCGGCGTATGCAGCTGCACGAACCTGAACTCAGCGCCAGCGTGCCCTGGCTCGGCGCGCCCGCTCTGTGGAAG
>JAHEKH010000025.1 GCA_024638445.1 Gammaproteobacteria bacterium
TCGCCCTTGAGGAACTCCATGGCAATGTACGCGAGGTCATGTTCCTCGCCCGCGTCGTAGACGGTGACGATATCCGGATGGTTCAGGCGGCCGGCTGATTCAGCCTCGCGGAAAAAGCGGTCTTTCGCGGCCTGCAGTTCATCGTCGTCGAACTCCTCCGACAACGCAATCGTCTTGATCGCAACGACGCGATTGATCTTCGGGTCGCGGCCAAGGTAGACCGTGCCCATCGCGCCCTTGCCAATTTCCTTTTCGACCACGTAGCGGCCCAGCATCGGGTTGGTCACACCGTCCTGCGACAGCAACATACTGGGCGGACGGGAGCCGGTACCGATGCCCAGCATCACGGTGTTGTCCATGTTCTGGCTGCGCTTGATTCGGGCATCGACATCACGGTAGTCGGAGTCGTACTCGTGAATCATCTGGTAGGCCGCACCGGCTTTGCTGAACTGGCGCTTGCGCTCATAGTCGAGTGCCAGGTTGTACAGCACCTCGGTCATGCTGTCGTCCATCGGGCACTTGCGGAACTTCTCGAAAGCCAGGTCCAGCTGGCCCTGGCCCTGAAATGCCAGCCCCAGCATGCGGTTACTTTCCGCGCTGTCGGCGTCCGAGTGCAGCTTGAGCCGCTCGGTGACACGCGACAGCTTGACCGTCATAACGACGTGGCCCAGCGCCAGGAACAGTGCCGGGGCCGCCAGCTGCAGCCAGATCCCTTCGCCGAGCAGCATCAGGAACTCGCCTCCCATCAGCAGCACGAGCAGCCCCAGGGTGGCCAGCGCCGCCGTTCCGACGCGCAGCCGGGGCAGAACAGCGACCAGGTAGGCTGCCAGCAGCAGCATCAGGACCAGTTCAGCGGTGCCGGCCCAGCCCGGGCGCTTGTAGTAGTCGCGCTGCAGCAGGCTGGAAATCGTGTTGGCCAGCACCATGACCGGCGCTTCGGCTTCGGCAACCGGGGTGGCCAGGCTGTCGCCAACGCCGCGGGCCGACGGGCCGATCAGTACGATCTTGTCGCGGAACTTGTCGACCGGCACCAGGCCGGTAAATACATCGAAGAAGGAGTCGCGAATGAACGGCGACTGCCCGTTCTCGCTGGCGTGGAAACTGGTGTAGAGCTTCAGGTCGTCGCTGGTATCGATAAAAATATTGCCAAAACGGATACCGCGGCCGAGTTCCACCTTGATATCGCCGGGCTTAACCTTGAGAAACTGCGATGCCACGGTTAGCGCCAGCGAAGGCAGGTACGTGCCGTAATGGTCGACCACCAGCGGGTCGTAGCGGACTGCACCATCGCGATCGAGCAGGACCGTCAGTACACCGGTGCCGGCCGCCTGCTCACCGAGCGTGGAGACCGGTGGCAACAGCGCGACGCTTTGTAGTGGCGGCACGCTGTCTGCGGCCTTGTCGATATCGGTGAGCGCACTGTTCAGCACAAAGTCCGGCAGGTTTTCCGGCGCCTCGCCGACGGGATAACCAGGCTGTATTTCCAGCGGCAGAATGACGTTGCCGGCATCGCCGATGTTCTGCGCCAGTGCAATGTCGTAGTTGAGCCGGGCCACCGATTCGTTCATACGTTCGCGCAGTGAACCGAGGTCGCGTCCGACTTCGTCAGTATTGGTCGCCGCGGACGACAGCGATGAATCGTCGAAAAAACCCGCCATTGACTCAATCTCGGCAACGCCGGGATCGATCTGTGGTTCGGAGAGGATGATCGGTACGGCGATCAGTCTCGCGCCACCCTGAGCCAGACGTTCGATGACGCTACCGAGAATATCGCGAGACCATGGCCAGCGGCCGATGTTCGCAATGCTTTCATCGTCGATGTCGACGACGGTTACCCGGTCGCTGGGCGGCAGCGTCGACATGGCCATCGCACGGTCGTAAACCGAAGTCTCCACGTCATAGAAAAAGCCCCTGGCAAACTGGAAAACCGCCAGGAGAAAAACGATCGTGAAGACCACGCCAGTAAACCAGTCCGTAGCCCAGAAATTTCGGGTTTTGCTAGACATTTGCACCTGTCATTATGTCGAATGCAGTATAAAAGATAAGGGCTTGTAAAATCAGCTGTTATTCTGTGACGTAGTGCGCGTTTTGAAGGATCAAAACGGCCGGATCGGGGCCGGAGGCCTTTTCGGGCACTGGCGGGCGGCGTTGGCCAGGCCCCGGACTGCTACTATCGCCAGCCATGGCCAAACCCAAGATTGTCTACGTTTGTGATGCCTGTGGCGCACAATGCCTGCAGTGGCAGGGCCAGTGCGATGACTGTGGCGCCTGGAACTCGTTTGCCGAGCAACGCCAGGTACGGGCCACGAAGGGCAGGCGAACGGCCGCGCCGAGCGGCGCGAGGCGGCTCGACGAGATCAGCGAAGAGCCTGAGCAGCGCATTTCAATCGGCATCGCCGAGCTCGACCGCGTTCTGGGCGGGGGCCTGGTACCCGGTTCGGTCACCCTGATCGGTGGCGATCCGGGGATTGGCAAATCGACGCTTCTCATGCAGGCGGCCGCAAGGCTCGGCCGTGAGCAGGCGGTGCTCTATGTCACCGGCGAGGAATCCCTCCGCCAGCTCACTCTGCGGGCCCGCCGGCTGGGTGTGCACGACGCGCCGGTCGAGGTGTTGGCCGAAACCCAGGTCGAGCAGGTGGTCGCCGGGGTGGGGCAAAACAGGGCGCTCATCGTCGATTCCATCCAGACGATGATGTCCGGCGACCTGTCATCCGCCGCAGGTACGGTGTCCCAGGTCCGCGAGTGTGCCGCTCAGCTGGTACGGCTGGCCAAGCAGAGTGGCGTTGCGGTGATCCTCGTCGGACACGTTACTAAGGAAGGCAACATCGCCGGACCGCGGGTGCTCGAGCACATGGTCGATACCGTGCTCTATTTCGAGAGCGACGCCGGCAGCCGTCTGCGGCTGATACGCGCGGTCAAGAACCGGTTCGGTGCCGCTAATGAAATCGGTGTTTTTGCGATGACCGGCGAGGGGCTGCGCGAGGTACCCAATCCCTCGGCGATCTTTATTTCACGCCATGCCGAGGCCGTGGCGGGCAGCGTGGTGATGGTTGCGCGAGAGGGCACCCGGCCCCTTTTGGTCGAAGTGCAGGCCCTGGTCGACGACGGGCAGTCCGGCCACGTGCGGCGATTGTCGGTTGGTCTCGAGCAAAACCGTCTCGCGCTGCTGCTCGCGGTCGCGCATCGTCACGGCGGCGTCTCGATGGCCGGACAGGATGTTTTTGTCAACGTGGTCGGTGGCGTGCGGGTCGGCGAGACCGCCGCGGACCTGCCGGCGTTACTCGCGGCAGTATCCAGCTTGCGTGACAGCCCCATCGCCAAGGACCTGGTGTGTTTTGGTGAGGTCGGGCTGGCCGGCGAGATCAGGCCGGTGCCGTTTGGCGAAGAACGGCTGCAGGAAGCCGCCAAGCACGGTTTCACGCAGGCCGTGGTCCCGGTTGCCAACGTGCCGCGACAGGCAATCGACGGGCTCGAGGTGCTGGGCGTGCAGCGGGTCGGGCAGGCACTGCACGCCGTATTTTAGGGTTTTTTTTGGCGAATTGTTAAGGCTGGGAGAAGTTAGCTGCGCCGCTGAGGGTTTTCCCGGGCATCCCCCCTGTTGGCTGTCGATTAGTCTGCATCTAATCCAGACAGGGACAGGCAGATGATCAATGTATTTCGCGTAATGGCGGCTATGCTCGCCATGATGCTCCCCGCTGCCGAGCTGGCGGCCAGCACCACGACGTGTAACGGCAACCAGTGCACGGTGTCCGACGGTAACTCGGATTTCTCCGTCAGCTACAACTCGGACGAGGTCGGACTGTTTGGCGAAGTGATGCTGAGCAACAACACGATCTTTTTCCTGCCCGACCAGTTTTTTGCTGAATCGATGAATGGCGACAACGGCCCGCTCGTGACCGATACGCTGAACCTGCTGCTCACTCCTACCACCAGCGGCTTTACCTTCGACAGTTTTTTCATGCGGGAGACGGGTGACTACGTACTGGATGGCGCAGGAGCGGAAGTTTCCGCCTACGGCGAGATGCGCGTACGTGCAGAGAATTCCCCGCTCGACGAGTTCCATGACTCGTTCTTTTTCCAGGACGCCGGTGGCAGTGGAATTCCCGAGAACTGGCTCGGCGAAGCCACCGTTGATTCGTCGGTCGGCTGGTTAGGCACTGACGGTCAGGTCCGGCTGACGATCCAGAATATCCTGGCGGCCAACACCGCAGCGTTCGGTGAGAATGCCTTTATCCAGAAAAAGTCCCTGGGCGTGGAAATCTCGATCAACGAAGTGCCGTTGCCCGCCGCGTTCTGGCTGTTCGGTTCGGCGCTCATTGGCGTTTTCGGCTGGCGTCGGAAGGGTATTTCGAACAGGGCCTGACGACTGATCGGCGATCGCGGCCGAAGCGGCTCTTACGGAGGAACGCCAGCCGGCTGTTGCCGGGAACTAGTCGGCCTGGTGGATACGCACCGTCTTGATGACGTTATCGCCCGTATGAACGATCTCGACGGCATAGTCGCCAAAGCGCAGTGCCGTCCCGGGTTCGGGAATGGTTTCCAGGAACTCCGTGATCATGCCATTGACCGTCTTGGCGCCTTCGGTGGGCAGGTTCCAGCCCATGGTGCGATTCAGCACGCGTACGTTGGCACTGCCCTGGACGATGAAACGGCCGTCCTCGTCCTCGATGACTTCGCTGGCAAAGTCCGCGGTGTGGTCAGAAGTAAATTCGCCCACGATTTCCTCGAGGATGTCAGCCAGGGTAACCAGGCCCTGGATGTCGCCGTACTCATCGATCACCAGCCCGATGCGTTCGCCCGAGGCCTGGAAATTGAGCAGCTGGCGATTCAGCGATGTCCCTTCGGGGATAAAATAGGTTTCGTCCGTCAATTCGCGCAGGGCATCGTGGTCGAGTTCGCCTTTTTCCACCCGGCCGATAATCTTGCGCAGGTGGAGCATGCCCGCGATATTGTCCAACGATTCCTCGAACAACGGCAGTCGCGTGTGTGCGCTGCCATAGAGCTGGTTCGAGATAGCGCTCCAGTCGTCTTCGAGGTCAATGCCGACGATATCCTGGCGCGGGATCATGATTTCATCGACGGTCGCCTTTTCCAGGTCCAGGATCGCCGTCAACATCTGCCTGTGCCGCCGGGGAACCATGACGGCAGCCTCATTCACGACGGTGCGAAGTTCTTCGGTGCTCAGCGTATGTCCCGAATTGTCGTCGGGTCTTACGCCTATCAGCCGCAACAGCCCGTTGGCGATCAGGTTGACCGCCCACACGATGGGGTAAGTCACTTTTAACAACGGGTAATAGATATAGGCCGACGGAATGGCGACCCGCGACGGCTTGCGGATCGCCAGGGTCTTGGGGGCTAGCTCCGCGAAGATCAGCACCACCAGCGTCAGGATAACGACCGACAGTGCCACCGCCGCGCCACCGATCCGGGCGGCAATCAGGGTGGCGATAGCCGAGGCCGACAGATTGACCAGGTTATTGCCGAGCAGTATCAGGCCGATAAGGCGATCCGGTTTTTGCAGCAGTTTTTCAGTTAACTGGGCGCCGCGATGACCGGCCCGGGCGCGATGCCGCAGGCGGTAGCGGTTGATGCTCATCAGCGCCGTCTCGGTGCTGGAGAAAAACGCGGATAACACCAGCAGACCCACCAGGAAGCCCAGCAGCCACTGTGTCGACATCCCGCCGTTCATCCCCACTCCCGGCCGAGCACGAGCTCGAGCACGATACGGCTGCCGAAATAGGCCAGCACCAGCAGCACGAAACCGGCCAGGGTGAGATTGATAGCCTTCCGGCCGCGCCAGCCAAACTGCCAGCGCCCCACCAGCAGGATGCCGAACACCAGCCAGGCGACCGAGGTCAGCACCGTCTTGTGCGCCAGGTGTTGGGCCATCAGGTCGCGAACAAATACCAGGCCGCTGAACATCGCCAGCGACAGCAGGACAAACCCGGCAACGATGGCGCCGAACATGTGGCGCTCCATGTCGTCGAGCGCCGGCAGGAATGACGTCCAGCCGGCTCCGCCGGCATCACGAAGCTTGCGGTCTTTCAGCGCCGAGGTCACGGCGAGTGTGGCCGCTACGGCCAGCAGGCTGTAGGCCAGTGTCGCCATTACCGCGTGACTGATAAATTGCCATGACGGCTGACTGCCGGACGGCCCCGCGCCGACACCACCGGCGCTGGTCATCAATGCGGCCAGTCCCGAGCCGGCAAGAAACAGCCCCGCCAGCCCGCGATAGTGTGGTCTCAGCGTATATACCGCGACCAGGAGGGCAACCAGCCAGCCGCTCAATGACACCGTGTTGCCGAGGCTCAGGTCGGTGCCGGCGGCACCCAGCGCGGAACGCCACAGGAGCCACCCGTGAGCCGCCAGCGCGAGACCGGCAACGAGCGGGCCGAGTTTCGCGGCGGTGCTGTCGGTGCGGCTGCGTCCCGGTCCGGCAAGGAGGAGGGCGGCGGCCACGTAGGCGCCGAAAACTGTGATCTCAGGCACAGAAAAAATGCCGATATTACCGTAGGTTAATCAATGTTTGTGAATCATCGCACACTGTGCGCTGGTTGAGAAGCCGGGAGCTGAAACCGGCGCTATCGAGTGGAAGGGGTCACGATGCGGGTCAAAATCCTGGGATGCAGTGGCGGCATCGGCCAGGGGTTGAGGACAACCTCAATCCTGGTCGACCGTGACATCCTGATCGATGCCGGAACCGGTGTCGGTGACCTGAGCCTGGACGATTTGTCCGGCATTCGCCACGTGTTCATTACCCATTCGCACCTCGATCACATCGTTTCCCTTCCGATGCTGGTCGATAATATCTTCGAACAACTCGTCGACGAACCGCTGAAGGTCTACGCCAACGCCCAGACCATTGCAGCGTTGCATGAGCATATCTTCAACGACGTCATCTGGCCGGACTTCACGATTTTGCCGACCGCGGACAGCCCGGTTCTCGAATTTGTCGAGATTCAGCCCGGTGACATCGTCGACATTGGCAATCGATCGCTGCGCGCAATCGATGTTCAGCACGCGGTGCCAACCCTTGGCTACTGTGTTGCCAATGGCGAAAAGGTGTTCGCCTTCAGCGGTGACACCACCACCAACCGCACGCTCTGGCCGGTGCTCAACGATTACGACCGCCTCGACGTGCTGGTCATCGAGGTGTCGTTTCCCGACCGGCTGGCCGAACTGGCGCGGGAATCCGGTCACTACACGCCCTCGACCTTTGCGGCCGACCTCGAGCTCCTGGACCACAAGCCGGCAATCTGGGTTACGGCCATGAAGCCGGGCGAGGAAGACGCCATTTTCGCCGAGGTCCAGGAGGTCCTGCCTGATACCCCGGTCAACTGCCTGCAGTCGGGAACCGTCTTCGAGCTATAATCGCCGCCCGCAAACCCATCGGGCCGATCCATGTTTGAAAACCTCAGCGAACGCCTGTCCGGCGCCGTCAATTCACTGCGTGGCCGTGGCCGGCTGACCGAGGACAACATTCGCGACACCCTGCGCCAGGTGCGCATGGCGCTGCTCGAGGCGGACGTGGCATTACCGGTGGTACGCGAATTCATCAGCCATGTGCGTGAACGCGCGGTCGGAGAGGAAGTTCTCAAGAGCCTCAGCCCGGGCCAGGCGTTGATCCGTGTGGTCCACGAGGAGCTGGTCAGTGTCATGGGCACCCGTGCCGAGGGCCTGGACCTGCGGGCCCAGCCGCCGGCGGTCATCATGGTGGCCGGCCTCCAGGGTTCGGGTAAAACGACGACCGTCGCGAAGCTGGCCCGCTGGCTGATCGAGCGGGAAAAGAAAAAGGTCATCGTCGCCAGCGCCGATATCTACCGGCCCGCTGCGATCCTGCAGCTTGAAACCCTGGCCGGAACGATCGGTGCCGGTTTCATGCCCAGTTCCGAAAAGGACGATCCGGTCGACATCGCGCGGCGGGCGCTGGCGGAGGCGCGCAGGCAGCTGGCCGATGTCCTGCTGCTGGATACGGCCGGACGTCTGCATATCGATGAGCAGATGATGCAGGAAGTTCGCGACGTGCATGCCGCCGCCGAGCCGGTCGAGACACTGTTCGTGCTCGACAGCATGGCCGGGCAGGATGCCGTCAGGGCGGCACAGGCATTTGACGAGGCGTTGCCGCTCACCGGGATCGTGCTGACCAAGACCGACGGCGATGCCCGCGGTGGAGCGGCGCTGTCGGCCCGCCACATCACCGGCAAGCCAATCAAGTTCATCGGTACTGGCGAGAAGGTGGAGGCGATCGAGCTATTTCACCCCGAGCGCATCGCCTCGCGGATCCTGGGGATGGGCGACGTGCTGACGCTGGTCGAGCAGGTCCAGGAAAAAACCGATCGAGCCAAGACCGAGAAACTCGCGCGCAAGCTGAAAAAAGGCAAGGGCTTCAACATGGTCGATCTGCGCGACCAGCTTGAACAGATGCTGCAGATGGGCGGGATGTCCGGTCTGCTGGACAAGCTGCCGGGGATGGGCCAGGTGCCGGAGGCGGTGCGCCAGCAGGCCGATGACGGCCAGATCCGGCGCCAGATCGCCATCATCAACTCCATGACACCCGGCGAACGACGCCATCCCAGGATCATCAACGGCTCTCGCAAGCGCCGGATCGCGGCCGGGGCTGGGCTGGCCGTCCAGGACGTCAACCGGCTGGTCAAGCAACACGCCCAGATGCAGAAGATGATGAAAAAGATGTCCAAAGGCGGACCCGGGGCCATGATGCGGGCCATGAAAGGCCGCCTCCCGCCCGGTTTCTCCTGAGGCTGGACTCTGGGCGTCGAATCCCCGTAAAATGCGCGGTTTCGCCGGTCACGCAGGTGGCTCCGGCCTATTGAAAAGAGGATTAACTAGATGGTGACTATCCGTCTGTCCCGAGGCGGCGCCAAGAAGCGGCCCTTCTATCACATCGTTGTGACCGACAGCCGCAACCGACGCGATGGCCGGGCCATCGAACGACTCGGGTTTTTTAACCCGGTTGCGAAGCCTTCGGAAGAAAAACTGCGGCTTGACCTCGAGCGTGCCGACTACTGGATCTCGCAGGGTGCAAAGCCGTCCGATCGCGTTGCGCACCTGCTGAAACTGCAGCGGGCCGCAGCCAGCGCCTGACCGGCGGACCGCGCGTGCCGGCGCGGCGCGAAACGGTAGAGCTCGGTTACGTCTCCGGGCTGCACGGCGTTCGGGGCTGGGTCAAGATATTCAGTTACACCCGGCCGCCGGAGAATGTTTTTGAATACCGTTCCTGGATTTTAAACGGCCGCGAGGTTGCGGTGCTCGATGCACGACGCAATGGGCGTACGCTGATAGCGCATGTGGACGGTGTCGATGATCGCGACACTGCCGCAGCACTGGTCGGTGCGAAGATTGCGGTCGATCGTGCGGCGATGCCCGCCCCGAAGCCGGGAGAGTTTTACTGGGCCGACCTGGTCGGTCTGACGGTGAGAACGGCGGACGGTTCGGAGCTGGGCCGGGTGGAGCGGTTGTTCGAGACAGGCGCCAACGACGTCCTCGTCGTGCAGGGAGACCGGGAACGGCTGATCCCCTGGATACACGGTGACGTGATCGAGGACGTGGACCTCGACGCCGGGGTCATCACGGTGCGCTGGGATCCGGAGTTTTGAGGGAAGCAGCAATGCACCTGCACGTGGTTACGCTGTTTCCGGAGATGGTTAGCGACTGGGCCGGGCACGGTGTATTCGGCCGGGCGGTACGCGACGGGACGCTCAGGCTGGGCCTGGGTAATCCGCGGGATTTTACCGACGACGCGCACCGGACGGTGGATGACCGGCCCTACGGCGGTGGCCCCGGCATGGTCATGAAGGCCGAACCGCTGGCCCGAGCCATTGCCGCAGCGCGCGAGCAGGTCCCGCCGGACAGTCCGGTGGTCTACCTGAGCCCGCAGGGCGAGCGCTTTTGCCAGCCACTGGCGAGGGAGTTTGCGGCGTTGCCCGGGCTGGTGCTGGTGGCCGGCCGGTACGAGGGAATCGACGAGCGCCTGGTGGGCGCGGAGATCGACCGCGAGGTCTCAATTGGCGATTTTGTCGTCAGCGGTGGTGAATTGGCGGCCATGGTTGTGGCAGACTGCGTGGCCCGGCTGGTGCCGGGCGTGCTGGGCGACCCGGATTCGGCAGCCCAGGACTCTTTCAGCGACGGATTGCTGGACTGTCCGCACTACACGCGGCCGGAAGTTTATGAAGGGCGGCGGGTGCCCGAGGTGCTGCTGAGCGGCGACCACGAGGCAATCCGGCGCTGGCGTTTGCAGAGTTCGCTCGGCCGGACGTGGGAACGGCGGCCAGAGTTGCTGGAAGACATTGAATTGACGAGCGAGCAGCGTGAGCTGCTCGAGGAATACATCAGGACCAGGTGATCGTAATGAGCAAGATCATTGATCAGATAGAAAAAGAGCAGATGACGCAGGACATCCCGGAATTCAATCCGGGTGATACCGTTATCGTGCAGGTAAAGGTCAAGGAGGGCACACGCGAGCGCCTCCAGGCTTATGAGGGCGTTGTCATTGCAAAACGCAACCGCGGCCTCAACTCTGCATTCACCGTACGCAAGGTTTCCCATGGCGAAGGTGTCGAGCGGGTGTTCCAGACCTACAGCCCGGCGATCGAATCGATCAAGGTTAAGCGACGTGGCGACGTACGTCGGGCGAAGCTTTATTACCTGCGTGAACGGTCGGGTAAATCGGCGCGTATCAAGGAAAAGATCTGAGCCGGAAGCCAGTGAAACAGAAAATCGGGCCCGCGAGGCCCGATTTTTTTGCGTATCTGAACCAATTATGTTCTATGCGGTAGCGAGGTTCTTGCCGAGCGCGGTGCCGGCTGACTAGAATCAGACGGCGGTATTCAATAACAAATCGAACCCGTCTGAAGGTCATGCTCGAAAAACTTCGCAGGAAACTCTATACCCCCGTCGACATCGCTTCGATGGTCGTATTCCGTATCGGCTTCGGCTTCATCATGATGTACGAAGTCTGGCGCTATATGAAGTACGACTGGGTCCGCCTGTTCTACATAGAACCGGACTTCATGTTCAAGTACTACGGCTTTGGCTGGGTGCAGGCCTGGCCGGGCAATGGCATGACCTGGCATTTCATAGGCCTTGGAATCCTCGGCTTCATGATCATGGTCGGCGCGGCCTATCGTGTTGCCACCGTGCTGTTCCTGCTTGGGTTCAGCTACGTGTTCCTGCTCGACCAGGCCCGTTATCTGAATCACTTCTATTTCGTCATTCTGCTGGCATTGCTGATGTGCTTTGTTCCGGCACATCGCGCATTCTCGGTCGACGCCTGGTTGCGCCCGAAAATCCGGTCGCAGACCATCCCCGGCTGGACGCTGTTTGCCGCACTCATTCAGCTGGAAATCGTGCTGTTGTACGCCGGCATCGTGAAGATCACGCCAGACTGGCTGCAGCTGCAGCCGCTGACTATGTGGCTGGCCAACGATACCGGCTTGCCCATCATCGGGCCGATCTTTGCGCAGCCCTGGGCGATTGCATTCGCCTCCTACGGCGTCATCGTGCTGCACGTCGTCGGTGCACCGCTGCTGTTCTGGAAAAAAACCAGGCTCTACGTTTTTGCGTTGTATTGCAGTTTCCACTTTCTCAACCACCTGGTTTTCGAGATCGGGATATTCCCGTGGCTGACTATCCTCGGCACGACGCTGTTCTTCGATCCCGACTGGCCACGCAAGTTTGCGGCCTGGTTCGATCGCCGGATGGCGAGACTGATGGAGTGGCGCAACGGCCTCGACCGCGGCGCAATTGCGGCGCAGCTGCGGGTGCCGGTGGAATCTGCCAGGGCGATGGTGCCGCCAAGACCGGCGCATGTTGTCATCATCGGCCTGCTAGGCGTCTGGATGGTGTTCCAGGCGGTGTTTCCATTGCGGCATTATCTCTACCCGGGTGATGTCGCCTGGACCGAGGAAGGGCACCGCTTCGCGTGGCGCATGAAGTTGCGCAACAAGAGTGGCCGGATCAAGTTCGTTGCGACCGACCCGGACACCGGGCGGCAGTGGAGCATCGAGCCACGCAACTATCTCACCAGCAAGCAGACACGGGTGATGGCCTGCCGGCCGGACATGATGGTGCAGTTTGCGCATTACCTGGCGGACCGGCTGCGGGAAGAGGCCAGCATCGCAAACCCGGAAGTCCGGGCGAAGAACACCTGTTCGCTAAACGGGCGGCCACGGCTGCCAATCGTCGATCCGGAACGTGACCTGGCGGCGGTTGAGCGCAACCTTGCGCATGCCGATTACCTGATGCCCAATGACGAGCCATTGCCGAAGTGGAAGCCCCGGCGCGTCAAATCAGCGTCACGCTGATGGTTTAGAATACGGCCTGGGCGCTCCGGCTCCGCCGTTGTACAGGAAATCGATGCATCCACGCACACTGACATTCAGTTTCGTGCTGCTCGCCGCTGTGGCGACGAGCGGCTGCGGAGTTTTGATCGGGTCCGCGACCGACCGCTTTGCCAACAACCTGACCACCGCGATACTGGAGCAGGACGATCCGGCGCTGGTACGTGACGGGGTGCCGGCCTACCTGTTGCTGCTGGACAGCCTGGTCCTCTCCGATCCGGACAACGCGGCCATACTGGCCGCCGGGGCACAGCTCTATGCGGCCTATGCCGTGACCTTTGTCGAGGACGCAGAACGGGCCAGATCGCTGAGCCAGCGCGGCCTGGACTACGGCTCGCAGGCGCTTTGCCTGCGGCATGCCGGCGCCTGCGACTGGAAAAAGAAAGATTATGACCAATTCGTTGCGGCACTCGATGGGGTCGATAAACGCCATGCCGACGTGCTGTATGCCTACACGATCAGCTGGCTGGCCTGGCTGCGGGCCAACTCGGACGACTGGAGTGCCCTGACCGACCTGCCGAGGGTCGAGGCTGCCCTGATGCGGCTGCACCGGATGAACGATCCGTCGATCCAGGCAAATGTGAACTTGTATCTCGGTGTGCTCAATACCCTGCGTCCGCCAGCCCTCGGGGGCGATCCTGACGCCGGCCGGGCTTATTTCGATCAGGCGCTGGCGCTGACAGGGGAACGCGACCTGAGTATCAAGGTCGAATACGCACGTGGCTACGCCCGCATGGTGTACGATCGCGAGCTTCACGACCGGCTGCTGGAGGAAGTCATCGCGGCAGACCCCCGTTCACCGTCCATGACGTTGTTGAACGTGCTGGCGCAGGAACAGGCTCGCGAACTGCTGGCGAGCGCCGATGACTATTTTTGAGGGAACCTGGATGTACCGTTTATTTGCTGCTTTGCTTCTTGCCGTTATGCTGCCGCTGCCGGCAGGGGCTGCAGAGCATACGCTGAAAATCGCCACCGTTTCGCCGGAAGGCTCGTACTGGATGACCCGGATGCGCCAGGGCGCGGCGGAGATTGCCGAGAAAACCGAAGGTCGCGTCGAGCTCAAGTTCTACGGCGGCGGCGTCATGGGTAACGACAAGAAAGTCCTGCGCAAGATGCGGGTGGGCCAGCTGCACGGCGGTACTTTCACGTCCGGCGGCCTGGCCGAACAGTTCCCGGACCTCCAGCTGTATGGTCTGCCGCTGGTATTCAATTCATTCGATGAAGTACGTCACGTGCGCGAGCGGATGGATGCTGACCTGATGCGGCGACTCGAGGAGGAGGCCGGGTTGGTCAGCTTCGGGATTGCCAGCGGTGGCTTTGCCAGGCTGATGTCGAACCAACCGGTGGCGACGCTGGATGACCTGAAAGGCAAAAAAATCTGGGTGCCGGAAGGCGATTCCATCAGCTATGCCGCTATGGAAGCACTGGGGCTGGCGCCTGTCACCCTGCCGATCACCGATGTGTTGACGGGTCTGCAGACTGGCCTGATCGAGATTATCGGTTCGCCGGCCGTGGGTGCCGTCGTCCTGCAGTGGCATACCAAGGTCAAGTATGTCAGCGACCTTCCTGTGTCCTACGTCTACGCATTGCTGGTCCTCGACCAGCGCGCCTTTGGCCGGCTGTCGGCGGCCGACCAGGCGGTAGTGCGTGAAGTCATGGAAAAAACCTATCGTGAATTCGACGAGGTTAATGAGCGCGATGAGGCCAAGGCCACGGAAGCGCTGATGAAGGCCGGTCTCGAAAGCGTCCCGGTTGACCGCAGCCAGGTGCCGGCCTGGCGCGAGCTGGTCGCCAGGGTTAATCGCAGGATGGCGGAGCAGGGCGCCGTCAGCAAGGACCAGTTTGACGTGATGATCGATCACCTGGAGAGTTTCCGGGGCGAGCGTCACGCGGCGGACATCGATCCGTGAATGACACCGGGGCGAAGCCGGGATTGACAGGCCGGCTCGCCAGGTTCCTGGAAGATTCCCTGCTCGTCACGCTGCTCGTGGCCCTGATCCTGCTCGCGACCGTGCAGATCGTGATGCGAAACGTCTTCGACGCCGGTTTTGCCTGGAGCGATGAGTTGTCCCGCCTGCTCGTGCTGTGGCTGGCGATGGCCGCGGCGATCGCGGCGGCACGCGATGACCGGCACATTGCGATCGATGTGCTGTCACGTTTTCTGAAGGGTCGTGCGCTGGCGGCAACCCGGATGGTCGTCGCCCTGTTCACCAGCGCGGTATGCGGCGTGCTCGCCTGGCATGCCGGGCGTTTCGTGAATGAAGCGCGGATCTATGAGGATTTGCTGCTCGGCACCGTGCCGGCCTGGCTGCTGCAATCGATTCTGCCGATCGCCTTCGGGGTGATGGCACTGCGTTACCTGATGCACGCCGCCGGTCGCCTGCGACAGCTGGTGACCGGTTCCTGACATGCTGATCGCCATTGCCCTAGTCCTGCTGGCCCTGGTTGGCGCACCGCTGTTTGCGGTTATCGGCGCCAGCGCCCTGTTGTCTTTCCACGCCGCGGACATCGACCTGTCCGTCGTGGCCATCGAGATCTTCGGGCTGGCGGAAATGCCGGTCCTCCTCGCCATTCCATTGTTTACGTTCGCCGGCTATGTGCTCAGCGAGAGCCAGGCACCTCAGCGACTGGTGCGCGTCACCAATGCGTTGCTCGGCTGGCTGCCCGGCGGCCTTGCGATCGTGGCGCTCGCCGCGTGTGCATTGTTCACCGCCTTCACCGGCGCCTCCGGCGTTACCATCATCGCCCTCGGTGCGCTGCTGTACCCGGCACTCGGTCAGGCCGGCTATGCGGACAAGTTCAACCTGGGCCTCATTACGTCGTCGGGCAGCCTCGGACTCTTGTTTGCACCCTCGCTGCCGCTGATTCTCTACGGCATCGTTGCCAAGACGTCGATCGACGAGTTGTTCGTTGCGGGAGTATTGCCGGGGCTGTTGATGCTGTTGCTGCTCGGCGCGTGGGCGGCCTGGAACAGCCCGCGCCAGCAGGCGCAGAGGCCGGATTTTTCGTGGGCCGAGGCGCGCGCGGCACTGGCCGAGGCGGCCTGGGAATTGCCGCTGCCGGTCGTAGTGCTGGGCGGCATCTACAGCGGATATTTTGCAGTTTCCGAGGCCGCGGCGGTTACCGCGACCTACGTCTTTCTGGTCGAAGTCGTTATTCGGCGGGAGATCCGCTGGCGAGCGCTGCCGGCGCTGATGCGTGAATCGATGGTGCTGGTCGGCGGGATACTGCTGATCCTCGGTGTGTCGCTGGCCTCGACAAATTTCGTTATCGATTCCGGGCTGCCGGAACGGCTGTTCGCAATACTGGACCAGTTCGTCAGCAGCCAGGCCAGCTTCCTCGGGCTGCTGATCGTGTTCCTGCTGATCCTGGGCGCTTTCCTGGATATTTTTTCCGCCCTCGTTCTGGTCGTGCCGCTGATCCTGCCGGTGGCCCTGCGGTACGATGTGCACCCGGTGCACCTGGGTATCCTGTTCCTGGCGACCATGCAGCTGGGCTACATGACGCCACCGGTCGGACTCAACCTGTTTATTGCCAGCTACCGGTTCGACAAGCCGATCATGCGGGTTTACGCCGCCAGCGTGCCGTTCCTGCTGATCCTGCTGGTGGCGGTATTGCTGATCGCCTACTGGCCTGCGCTCTCCCTGGTGTTCCTGGGCGAGGGCTGATACGAGGTTATGAGATGTTGAAACTGTTTCGCGGTGCCTGGCGTGGCCTGGATGTCTTCCGGCGGCTGGTGCACCTGGTACTGATGCTGGCGGTGTTCGTCACCGCGGTAGCGATATTCAGCCAGGGCGCACCCGTCCTGCCGGGCTCTGCCGCGCTGGTGATGGCCCCGTCCGGGCAGCTCACTGAGCAGCCTTACGGCGACGCGCTCGAGCAGGCGCTAGAACAACTGGCCGGTCAGGAGCGACCGCAAACCGATCTGCGTGACCTGGTCGATGCCCTGCGTGCGGCTCGCGACGACGAGCGGATCAAGGCACTTTACCTCGATCTGGACAGCCTGCTGAGCGCGGACCTGGTGAAGCTGCAGCGGCTGGGGCGGGAGCTCGATGCCTTTCGTGAGACCGGCCGCACGATCGTTGCTTACGGTGATTATTTCACCCAGCAGCAATACTACCTGGCAGCACACGCCGACGAGGTTTACCTGCATCCGTCGGGCGTTGTTTACCTGGACGGCTACGGCCGCTTCCGGACTTACTATCGCTCGGCAATCGACAAGCTGCGTATCGACTGGCACGTGTTCCGGGTCGGCGAATACAAGTCATTCGTCGAACCCTACGTGCGCGACGACATGTCTGCCGAGGACCGGCGTTCCAGCATGGAGTGGCTGAGCGGACTTTGGCGGGCCTACCAGGCCGATGTAACCCGTGCGCGCGGACTGGATGACGATGTCATCGGCCGTTACGCAGACGAGTTTGCCACCCGTCTCGAGGCTGCGCGCGGCGACCTCGCCGTGCTGGCCCTGGAGGCTGGCCTGGTCGACGAGCTGCGTACGCGCGACCAGGTGCAGGCGCGCATGGTCGAACTGGCAGGGCTGGACGACAAGCGTCACAGCTTCCGCCAGGTCGGCACAGGCGCCTATGTCGCCGCAACGCGGGAACCGGACACTCACTCCAGCAAGGTCGGCGTTATCGTCGCGTCGGGCGAGATACTCGACGGCGAACAGCCGCCGGGGCTGGTTGGCGGCGATACATTGTCACGGCTGTTGCGGCAGGCGCGTCACGATGAGGCCATCGAAGCGGTCGTCCTGCGCATCGACAGTCCGGGTGGCAGCAAGTTTGCGTCCGAGATTATCCAGCGCGAGGTGCAGCTGTTGCGCCAGGCGGGTAAGCCGGTGATCGCCTCGATGAGCGGCGTCGCCGCCTCCGGCGGTTATTTCATCGCGATGGACGCCGACGAAATTTATGCGGCGCCGTCGACCATAACCGGTTCGATCGGCATCGGCGCCTATTTTCCTACCTTTACCCGGAGCCTCGACGCGCTGGGTATCCATGTCGACGGTGTCGGTACGACGCCGTTGTCCGGCCAGTTCCGCGTCGACCGCGAGCTCAGCGAGGAGGCCGCGAGCATCCTGCAGCTTGCGTTGGAAGACGGTTACCGGGATTTCATCGAGGGCGTGGCTTCGGCCCGCAACCTGTCGGTGGAGCAGGTCGACCGGATCGCCCGTGGCCGGGTCTGGATCGGCGAGACGGCGAAGCAGCTGGGGCTGGTCGATCACCTGGGCGGGCTCGACGATGCGATCGCGGCGGCAGCCACGCACGCGGCGCTGGGTGACGACTATGGCGTTACCTACCTGCGCAAGGAACTCAGCCTCAGGGAGAGCATCGCGCTGGAGTTTGCAACGAAGACCCGCGGTTTTCTCGGCGAGCCCGGCGCACGACGCCCCGATGTCGTTCAACGCATGCTGGGGCACCTGGGTGCCGAACTCGAGCGTCTTGCGCGGCTCAATGATCCGCAGCACCTGTATTACCACTGCCGCTGCGATCTCCGCTGAGTTCTGCTGCGGCCTGGAAATTGAGTTTGCCCGTCCTCGTGCCGCGAATAAGCCTGGCGCTGCTGCTGTGTGTCACGGGCTGCGCGGCGCCGCCCGCGCCGCAGGCTCCGCCTCCGGCAGCCGCCGAGCGTCCGGACGGAGAATTTCGCTGCGAGACGGATGCCGAGTGCCGGATTTCTTTCTGCGCCGGAGACTTTGCGGTCAGCGTCAACGCGGACTATCTCGATAAACCGCAGGAGCCAGCCGCGTGTGCTGCGACCCCGTTACACTGCCGGCATGGTATGTGTGCCCCCAGAGACTTTGACCTCAGCTCGAAGTCGATTCGCGGTTGCCGCTCGGTCAGCGATTGCACGGTGGGGCTCGACCCTTGCGCACAGCCCGCCGGCCTCCATGTCGATGCCCTGTCGCAATACCGTGCCCTGAGCCAGGTGAGCCCCTGGCGTTGCCGGCGCATGCCCGAACGTATTGCGGCCGGCGTGGCGTGTGTCGCCACGCTATGCGAAGTGCTCTATGACCCGGGTGAGGTAAACGCTCCGGCTGGCAGGTTACTCACTGCAAAAGAGCGCAGCCGCCTCGACGCCTGGGAACCTTACATTCGCCGCGGCGTGGACGCGGGCTCGCCCCCGGCCCGGGTGCCGGAGAAACAGGAAGGGGCGGAAGTGGTGCCGTCGCGCCGGGGAGGCAGGTAGCGATGCAGATCCGGGAAGCCCTCGAATCCGATCGCGGCGGTATTGAATTTCTCCTGCCGCGGCTGGCTGATTTCCAGGTCCCGGCACACCGCCGCCGGCAGGACCTGTGGCAGGGCGATCGTGACAAGATCTTCTCGATCCTCGCCAGTGAGGGCCCGCCCGGTTTCGTCCTGGTCGCCGAGGAGGACCAGACGGTTGCAGGGCTGGTCTTCGTGAGTCTCGGCCCGGAGACGCTCAGTGGGCAACCCAGCGCTCACCTGGAAGCGCTCGCGGTGGCCGCAGGCGCCGAGGGGCGGGGTATCGGTGGCGCACTGATTGCTGCGGCAGAACAGCGCGCGTTGCAGTCCGGTGCCCGGACCATGACCCTCACGGTCTTCACGGACAACAGCCGCGCACGGCGCATCTACGAGCGTCATGGTTACAAGCCCGAGTTGATCCGCTACATTCGCCGGCTATAAAAAAGGCCGGCATCAAGCCGGCCTTTTTATGCGCAGTCTCGCCCGCTCAGTTGATTGTGAACGTCGCGACGTCCTCGGTCAGCACGCCGCCGCCAAAGGGGTCTTCGATGGCGCAACGGAACTCCCAGGTGCCGGTGGGCGTGCCGTTGACGGTAAACAGCGGTATCGGGCCGAAGTCGCTGTCGAAGCCGTCGGGCAGCGTCAGACCGCCACCGTTGCCGGCGTCGATCAGGTTGCCGGTGAAACCAAAAGACGGGTAGCTGATCTGCAGCCGCAGCCGGGCGTCCAGCGAGCTGCCGCTGA
Source organism: Gammaproteobacteria bacterium (assembly GCA_024638445.1). Taxonomy (GTDB): domain Bacteria; phylum Pseudomonadota; class Gammaproteobacteria; order Steroidobacterales; family JABDKV01; genus JABDJB01. The sequence goes on from JAHEKH010000025.1 coordinate 19,304, forward strand.
GGTTGGTGTAGCGCAGCGTTGCAAGCGTGATTTGCTCGCCGTTGCCGTAGCTTGCCTGGGTGGTTTCGACGTCGCAGCTGATGCCGCCACCGGTGCCACCGCCGATGGCCTTGCCGGCCGCGTAGATATCGATCGAGTCTGCAGAGCCGCCGCCTTCATTACGATTATCGGTAAACACGGCAATGACGTGGTCCAGCGTGGCCGACAGCCCGTTGTAGTCGCCGAACTCGAAGGAGTCATTGATTTCCGGCGAGGTCTGGGAGGTCAGGCGCTCCGGCGTGGTCCAGCTGACGCCACCGTCATCGGACATCTGGTAATACAGGTTGACGCTGGAACGACTGCTGTCGCCGGTCGTATCGTAATAGACGATATGGACGTTGCCGTTCGGGTCCACCGCGAGCCACTGGTGCCACCGGTCGACGCTGTTGGCGTCGGCGGTCGTGTGCGGCGTGACCGTGGTCCAGCTCGAACCGCCGTTGCGTGAATAGGCCACCTGGATCCGCGCATGGTTATTGTTGGGGTTGAACGAAGTCGGACCCGTGCTGTCGGTCCACGACACGTAGATGCTGTCGGCAAAGGGTCCATTGCTGCGGTCGGTGTCAATCGCGTTATAAACGAAGACTTCCCGTGTATCGGTCGACGGGATCGGGAATATAAAGCTGGCCTGGGTCGAGTCGACCACATTGGCGGAACCAAAGGACAGGCCGCCATTGGTTGACTTGGCCACGCGGATCGTCCGGCTGTTGAACGCCGGGTATGCGTAATAGATATTGCCGGCCCGGTCGGTGGCAATATCGCTGCCGATGCCGAGCAGGCTGCTGCCGCCCGGCAGCGCCAGGGTCGACCAGGTGTGGCCATTGTCGGTCGACCGTGCAAAACGCATCACGTTGTTTTCGTGCCAGGTCAGGTAGACGTTGTCCTGGAAAGGCGAGGTTGGCGAAATATCGACGTGCAGGAATTCCTTGTCGACAAAACCGCCCATCGAGACTTCGCGGCGTGGATCGCCACCCGGCTCGTTGGCAAAGTCACTCCAGGTCTGGCCACCGTCAGCGGAACGATAGATGTAGTTCTGGTTGCCCAGGGTTGCGGCATAGACCAGCGTGCCGTCGGAGTTCCAGGCAACCGTGGGATCGCAGCAGGTGCCACCGAGCGGCAGCGAGGACGCCGGGTTCCAGCTCTGGCCGCCATCTACGGAGTAATGCATCTTCTGCCCGCTGCCCGGGCCGTTGCTGCCGGCAACCACCTGGTTGGGATCGGTCGGGCTGATTTCGATCGAAGCTTCGGCGGCGCCGGTTGGCGAGGTCACCCTGACGTCCGTTTCCAGCATGCGGATCGAACCGTCGGCCTCTTGCTCACCGACATGGGCTTCGGTCAGCACGTGCCAGCGCTTGCCCTCACGCTGGGCCTTTTGATAGACCTTGCCGTCGATCAGGAAGCCGCCATGTTCGATCAGGTAGCGGGGCAGGCCGCTGCGCGGGTACTGCGCTATGCCAGTACGCCGCAGTTCGGGAAACTGTTTGCGTAACTGGACGCGGTAAAACACCGGAATGCCTTCGCGCTGTTCGTGTTCGTTGTCGGCCAGCAGCGCGATATCGTCCGCGGTCAACTGGTAGTTGCGATCATCCCAGGGACCGATATTGGCCAGCGACGCATAGTCGACGCTTTGGTCGACTCCGCGAGCCTGGTCCACCGTGTAGGTGTTTCCCGCGGACATGAGTAAAAGCGCCGACAGGGCGGCTGCGAAGTAACGCATGGTGATCCCCTCGAAAAGTTCTTTACAAGGAGTCTAGCAGGCGAGTCATTGTCTGCCGGTGAATGGACTGGGTCTAAAACATGCCGCTGATCGACTTCCAGACCGCTGTGCCTGCGGCAACGACGATGACCAGGGTGGTGCCACCCGCGCCCACGGCCCGCAACGGGTGCCCGATGTGGTCGGCTTTGAGACCGATTGCATGGGCAATGCGGGAAATGACCAGCACGATGCCCAGCACATGCAGGAACGTGCTGCCGGCGCCGTTGAGTTCGAGTGCCGCCAGCAGGATCAGCGCCAGCGGAACGTACTCGACCGCGTTGGCGTGCCGGCGCATGGCCTCGAGCATCGAGACATTGCCGCCATCACCGACCGAGATCCCGGTCTTGCCACGCATCATGCCGGCTTTGAACGACAGCCAGGTGAGGATAAACGCCAGGATACCGGCGTACAGGGCGGTAACAGGAATAGCCATAGTGAGTCTCCCAGGGTTATTCCGCGACCCGGGCTTCCTGCACCTGGACGCGAATGCGCTGCAGTTGCGCCTGCTCGGTCACCGGGCCCAGCCCGGTGCCAATAGTGACCTGTTGTCCGGCGCCGATCGCCTGGCTGACCCGGAACTCCTTGGTCTGCTGGATCTGCGTACCGGTCGGATCGGTGACCCCGACGAGAATGACGACATCGCGGACGGATACCGGTGACGTGTTGCCGATCGCCACACCGACCTGCCCTTGTCCGTCCACCTGCAGACGTGTCTGGATATATTGCCCGGGGTTGTCGGGCAGATCGAGCCGGACGAGTTCCCGGCTGGCAGCCTGGCCGGTTTCGGATTGCGACTGCGAGGCCATGGCGTAGTGTTGCTTGGCCTCGTCGACCCGGCCGGAGCGCTCGGCAATGCTGCCCAGCGCCATGTGCGCCGGAGCTGTCGGCAACAGCGCGATACTGCGTTTCAGATCTTCTTCGGCATTGCCCAGTTCATTCAGCGCCTCGTAGGTCAGGCCGCGACCGAGATAATTCTGGAAGTATTCCGGGTTGCGGGCGACTGCCGCGTCGTAGTGAGAAATCGCCGCCCGGTAGTCCTTGCGGTGCGCGGCAATATCGCCCAGCAGCGAGTGAAACTTGCTTTCACGCGGCTCGATGCGGGCTGCCTCGGTAACCAGCGCCAGTGCTTCGTCAATCCGGTTTTCGTTGGCGGCCTCGATGGCCTCGTCGTACCGGTCGTAGGCTCCCTTGTTGCGGAGAATGCCGGCGATGGCCGCCTGGTAGCGTTCGCGTCCATAGTCGCCCCGCGATCCGAGCTCGCTCGCTGTTTCCCGGTTTTTCTCGACCCGGGCCTGCGATGGCGGGTGACTGGCAAACAGGCCCGACAGCCAGTCGGTAGGCCGGCCTTCAGAAAGCCGCACAAAAGTTTCCTGCAGGTCGACCGCGGCCTCCGGGTCAAAACCCGCTTCGGCCATGTAGCGCATGCCGTAATAGTCGGACTCGAGTTCGGCGGTGCGGCCGTATTTCTGCGACAGCAGCATCGCGCCCATTTGTGCGCCGCCGACGATAAAATTGGCGTAACGGTTGTCGCGGGCCGACAGCTGTACCGCCAGCAGCGCACCCTGCAGCAGCATGCCGCGTTCCATTGACTTGGCACCGTGACGGGCGGCGGCGTGCACGATTTCGTGTCCCAGCACCGCGGCGAGTTCCGCCTCGCTGCCCAGTTCGAGCAGCAGGCCCCGGTTGATTGCAATCTTGCCGCCCGGCAGGGCCCACGCGTTAGGTACCGAGTTATTGAGCAGAGCAAACTCGTAAGGCAACTCGGGCCGGTCGCTGACTGCTGCCAGGCGTTGCCCGATTTGCTGAATATAGTCAGTCAGTGCGGGATCGAGCAGGTAGTCGCCGCCCTGCATCTGCCGGGAGGGACTGAAGTTCTGTACGCCAAGCGCAATTTCCTGCGGGGTGCTGACGAACTGGAGTTCCTGTTTGCCCGTCACCGGGTTTACCGCACAGCCGCTGGCGAACGAAAGTGCAATGAGGACCGTTAGCAGGATCCTGCGCATTAATTATCTCCCTGGTATGAATCAGGACCAGTCGAGAATGACTTTTCCCGACTGGCCGGAACGCATGATGTCGAACCCGGTCTGGAATTCATCGGCAGGAAAGTGATGGGTAATCACCGGGCTGATGTCCAGTCCGCTCTGGATCATGCTCGCCATCTTATACCAGGTTTCAAACATTTCCCGACCGTAAATACCTTTTAACACCAGCCCCTTGAAGATCACCTGGTTCCAGTCGATGGCCGTGTCGCCCGGTGGAATACCGAGCAGGCTTACCGCGCCGCCGTGATGCATGGTTTGTAACATTGTGCGAAATGCATCGGGGTGACCGGATACTTCCAGGCCGACATCGAATCCTTCCTGCATGCCCAGTTCGGACATGACGTCTTCGACCCGCTCACGGGACACGTTGACGGCGCGGGTTGCGCCCATCTTCTTCGCCAGCTCGAGCCGGTAATCGTTGATGTCGGTAATAACCACGTGACGGGCGCCGACGTGACGACAGATGGCGACACACATGATGCCGATGGGGCCGGCACCTGTGATCAGGATGTCCTCGCCGACGAGGTCGAAAGACAGCGCGGTGTGCGTGGCGTTGCCCAGCGGATCGAGTATCGAGGCCATGTCGTCGGTAATCGCTGACGGCAGCACGAACGCGTTGAGCGCGGGAATGCTGACATACTCGGCAAAAGCGCCGGCCCGCTCGACTCCGATGCCCACGGTGTTGCGGCAGAGGTGGCGGCGCCCGGCGCGGCAGTTGCGGCAATAGCCGCAGGTGATGTGTCCTTCGCCAGATACACGATCGCCGGGTTTGAGTCCGGAAACTTCGCTGCCGACCTCGACGATCTCGCCCATGAATTCGTGTCCGATCGGGATAGGCAGCTGCACGTGCTTCTGCGACCACTCGTCCCAGTTGTAGATATGGATGTCGGTGCCACAGATGGCGGCCTTGCCTACCCGGATCAACACGTCGTTGTGCCCGACCTCCGGCACCGGGACATCCTCCATCCAGATGCCCGGTTCGGGAGATTTCTTGACCAGCGCCCGCATCACGCTATGACGCCCAGCTCGCGACCGACTCGGGCGAACGCGTCCAGGGCACGCTCGAGATGATCAGGGTCGAGGCCAGCCGACATCTGCGTGCGAATCCGTGCCTTGCCGCGCGGCACGACGGGAAAGGAAAAGCCCACGACATAGACACCCTCTTCGAGCAGCCGGTCGGCCATCCGCGACGCCAGCGCGGCGTCGCCCAGCATGACCGGAATGATGGGGTGGTTGCCGGGTGGCACCGTGAAGCCGAGTTTTTCCAGCCCCTCGCGAAAGACTCGCGCGTTGTCGTGCAATTTTCGCCGTAGCTCGTCGCCGGATTCGAGCAGGTCGAGCACACGGACGGAGGTCGCTGCGATAACCGGCGCGAGGGTATTCGAGAATAAATAGGGCCGCGAGCGTTGACGCAGCCAGGCAACGATTTCGCGCCGGCCGCTGGTAAATCCACCCGAGGCACCGCCCAGCGCCTTGCCCAGCGTGCCGGTAATGATATCGACCCGGTCGAGGACTCCGTGGTGCTCGTGGGTGCCGCGGCCCCGTTCTCCCATGAACCCGGTCGAATGGCAGTCATCGATCATCACCAGCGCATTGTGACGGTCGGCGAGATCGCAAATGGCCGGCAGGTTGGCGACGGTTCCATCCATGGAAAAAACGCCGTCGGTGGCAATCAGCCGGGAGCGACAGTCGGCCGACTCGGCGAGCTTTGCTTCCAGGTCTTCCATGTTGTCGTGGCTGTAGCGCAGGCGTCGCGCCTTGCACAGACGAATGCCGTCGATGATGCTGGCGTGGTTGAGTTCGTCCGATATCACCGCATCTTCAGGACCGAGGATGGTCTCGAACAGTCCGGCGTTGGCATCGAAGGCGGCCGCATACAGGATCGTGTCCTCGGTGCCGAGGAACTGGCTAATCCGCTGCTCCAGTTCTTTGTGCACGTCCTGGGTGCCGCAAATGAAGCGCACCGATGCCATGCCGTAGCCATAGCGGTCCAGCGCCTCGTGCGCGGCCGCGACCAGCTCCGGGTGATTGGCCAGTCCCAGGTAGTTGTTGGCGCACAGGTTGATAACCTCGCGTCCGCCCGAGACACCGATCTCGGCCGCCTGGGGTGTCGTAATGACTCGCTCGGTCTTGTAGAGGCCCTGCTCACGCAATGCCTCGGTGTCCTGTCGCAGTCGGTCGAGTAAGGCTGAATCCACGGTGTCCTCCCAGTGTCGGCAGGCGCAGTATAGCGAGGCCCGGCGATTGACTGTGGCGGCGGGGAAGGGCAGACGGCATACTGGCTGCCGGGTGCCCTGTGAATACAAGTGCCGCCAGGAAGGTCTTTGTTAACTATAAGTAACAGTAGCTTATGAATACTTTTTCGAATAAAACTTATATCCTGGCAGGGCTCCTGGTCGCCGTGGCAGGCCTGTCCGGCTGCAGCCAGGTGCCGGATAGTCTGCCCAGGGTCAGCGGTCCGCTGGGCTGGGCGGGTACCGGCGGGGTCATGCAGGCCGGCGCCCTCTATTTCTCGGGCCAGCCGGACGCGGCCGGGTTCGAGGCGGCCCGCGAGGCCGGCGTGGACCTGGTAATCGACCTGCGCATGCCCGGGGAACGGGAATGGAATGAAGCCGACACCGTCTCGGGGCTGGGTATGCAGTACCTCAACGTACCGGTGTGCCGCGAGGGGCCGGGCTTCGACCGCGACGCCATGGAACGACTGCATGCGCTGGTAGCCGAAGAGCCGGACCGAAAAATCCTGCTGCATTGTTCGAGCGGCAATCGGGCCAGCGCCTGGTACGCCGTACACCTGGTCGAGCACTATGATTTGCCGGTCGACCAGGCACTCGAAGTCGCGGGTCGTACCGGACTCGACCGGCCGGCGCTGATGGGGCGGGTACGTGAGTATGTCGCCCGCTGAGGCCCCTAGCGTCCGGGTGGATCGCTGGCTGTGGGCCGCGAGACTCTACAAGACGCGGAGCCTGGCAGCGGCCGCTGTTCGCGGGGGCCGGGTGCAGGTCAACGGCCAGCGGGTGAAGCCCGCGCGGCCGGTCCAGGTCGGAGACCGCGTGCGTATCAGCCGCGATCGCTGGCGATTCGAGGCCGTGGTTGCCGGTTTGAGCGACCGGCGCGGGCCGGCGCGGGTTGCCGTCGCTTTGTACGAGGAAACCCCGGACAGTATCGAGCAACGGCAGGTGCTCCGTGAAGAGCGTCGCGCCGAGCGCGCTGCCGCACCCGCCGGCCGCCCGGACAAGAAAGACCGGCGCGCGCTGCGCCGGCTGAGCCGGGGTTGATCATGGGCCGGCCGCAAACACCGCCCTGTACCGTCGATATCGTAATCGAAATGATTGATCGTCCCGGCCGTCCGGTGGTCCTGATCGAGCGTCGCTACCCGCCACCGGGATGGGCGCTGCCCGGCGGTTTTATCGATCCGGGCGAAACGGTCGCGGCCGCCGCGATTCGCGAGGCGCGCGAGGAGACGAGCCTCGAGGTCACCCTGGATGCGCTGTTGGGCGTTTACTCGGCGCCGGATCGCGATCCGCGCGGTCAGACGATCGCCATGGTGTTCACGGCACAGGCACAGGGGCGGCCGGTTGCGGCTGACGATGCCAGCAATGTGCGCCTGATCGATCCGGCATCCCCGCCCGCGATGGCCTTTGATCACGAGCGGATACTCGCCGATTACGTCGAATTCCGGCGGTCCGGCAAGTGCCCCCTGCCAGACTGACTATCAGCATGATCGGCTATACTGCGCACGCCGAATAACCCGCCGCCCTGGAGTGCCGATGTCATCCCCGCCGACCCGCGATGACCGATTCGTCTTCGATTATGACTATGCTCTGCCGCCGGCTCGAGAGCGTATCAATCGTTACTACCTGCGTGACGAAGAAGCCGTTATCGACGAACTGATACCGGTTGCAAAACTGGACAACGCTGCTGCGGCCAGGGTGCAGGCGCAGGCTGCCGGTCTCGTCGAGGCGGTGCGCCGCAACCGGCGCGACGCGGGCGGGCTGGATGCCTTTCTGCAGGAATACGATCTCTCGTCGCAGGAAGGCATTGTTCTCATGTGTCTCGCCGAGGCGTTGCTGCGGGTACCCGATGCCGAAACCCAGGACAAGCTGATACGCGACAAGCTGGCCAGCGGCGACTGGCGCGGACACCTGGGGGGCAGCCAGTCGATGTTTGTCAACGCATCGACCTGGGGGCTGATGCTGACCGGCCGTATTGTCGGGCCTGGTCAGGACGCGGTGAAGGACGTCGGGCGTTTCGTGCGCGACATGGTGTCGCGGGCCGGCGAACCGGTCGTCCGCACGGCCTTGCGCCAGGCGATGCGCATCATGGGTCACCAGTTCGTGATGGGGCGAACGATCGGCGATGCAATCAAGCGGGCCGGCAAAAAGAACAATCGCAGCTACCGTTATTCTTTCGACATGCTCGGCGAGGCGGCGCTTACGCGAGCTGATGCCCGTGAGTACTTCGATGCCTACGCCAATGCCATCGACGTCATCGGTGAAGCCCGGGATCCGTCGCAGTCGATCTTTGCCGCGCCAAGTATCTCGGTAAAACTGTCGGCGCTGCATCCCCGTTACGAGTTCGCCAACATGCGGCAGGCGCGCGATGAACTTTCCGTCCTGCTGCTGGAGCTGGCCGGACGCGCCCGTGATCGCAACATCGCGTTGACGGTCGATGCCGAGGAGGCCGAGCGGCTGGACCTGTCGCTGCAGATCATCGAGCGGGTTTATCGTTCGGGCGAACTGGACGGCTGGGAGGGCTTCGGCCTGGCGGTACAGGCCTACCAGAAACGTGCCCTGCCGCTGATCGACTGGCTCATCGCGCTGGCCGCGGACGTCGGTCGCCGAATCCCGGTGCGGCTGGTCAAGGGAGCGTACTGGGATACCGAGGTCAAGCGTGCGCAGGAACGCGGACTGGAAGGCTATCCGGTGTTTACCCGCAAGGCGTCGACGGACGTGTCGTACCTGGCCTGTGCCCGCCGGTTACTCGGGTCACGCGACCGGGTCTACCCGCAGTTTGCGACCCATAATGCACAGACACTGGCCAGCATCGTTGAAATGGCTGGCGACAATCGCGAACTCGAGTTCCAGCGGCTCCACGGCATGGGCGAAGAGCTTTACTCGGAAGTGATCGACGAGGAGAAGCTGAATTTTCCGTGTCGCGTGTACGCGCCGGTGGGTGTCCACGAGGACCTGTTGCCGTACCTGGTTCGCCGGCTGCTGGAAAATGGCGCCAATACGTCCTTCGTCAACCGCATCGTCGACGAGGACGCGCCGCTGGAAGAGATCGTTGCGGACCCGGTGGCGGCAACCGAGGCGGCAAAACCGAAACCGCATCCGCGAATTCCCCTGCCGGTGAACCTTTTTGCCAACCGGGTCAATTCACGCGGCGTCAATCTGCACGATCCCGCCGAGCTTGCCCCGCTGGCGTCAGCCATGCAGGAGGCCATGCGGAAGGAATGGCACGTCACGCCGGTGATTAACGGGGAGAAAGTGCCCGGACACGCCGAACCCAGCACCGACCCGAGCGATAACCGGCGGGTCGTCGGTATCGTCGAACAGGCCGACGAAGCCGCCGTCGACCGGGCGGTGGCCGCCGCAGCGGTCGCGCGGCCCGATTGGGTCCGGTCTGATGCCGAGGTGCGGGCCAATTTGCTGGAACGGGCCGCCGCGCTGTTCGAAGCCAACACCGGGCAGCTGATGGCGCTGCTGGTGCACGAAGCCGGCAAGACCATTCCCGACGCCGTATCGGAGGTGCGTGAGGCTGTCGACTTCCTGCGCTACTACGCCGCGCAGTGCCGCACCGAGTTTGCCGGCGCCCGGTCCCTGCCCGGACCGACGGGAGAGAGCAACGAGCTGTCGCTGCAGGGAAGAGGCATTTTCGTCTGTGTGAGCCCGTGGAATTTTCCGCTGGCTATTTTTACCGGGCAGGTCGCTGCAGCGCTGGCAGCCGGCAACGTGGTCCTGGCCAAGCCGGCGGAGCAAACCTCGCTGATTGGCGCGCGCGCGGTGGCGCTGCTGCACAAGGCAGGCATCCCGGGCGAGGTGCTGCACTTCATCCCGGGCCGCGGTTCGGTCATCGGTGCAAGGGCAATCGCGGATCCGCGTATTGACGGTGTTGCCTTCACCGGGTCTACCGAAACGG
>JAHEKH010000114.1 GCA_024638445.1 Gammaproteobacteria bacterium
TCTATGGCATCAAGCGGCTGGCGCGACGCGATGTCAATGCGGCCAGCGCCGCCTGGGCACAGGTGCAGAATGCTTTCTCGTTCGAACCGGCCGAGCACCGCTCGGTGCTGCGCTACTTCGCGCTGCGCGCGGCGCGCGATCACCTGCCGGAAGCACGCGACCGGATTTTTGCGCTCGACCGCACCATGGTCGACGACACGTTGCTCGAGTGGGGCGCACGTGCGTCGTTGAAAGCCGGTGACTGGCGGGGCGTGCTGCAGGCGATTGCCGCGATGAGTGCCGATCACCGCGAGGAATCGGTCTGGCGTTACTGGCGCGCACGGGCGCTCGAAGGCACCGGGCAAACCGACCAGGCCGTCGTGATCTATTCCGATCTCGCCGCGTCACGGGGCTATTACCAGTTTCTCGCCGCCGACCGGCTCGGCGTGTCCTACGAGTACAACCACGTGCCGGCAACGCCCGACGAGGCGCTGATCCAGGAACTCGAAGCCCGCAGCGACCTGGTGCGGGCCCGCGAGCTGTTCTTTGTCGACCTGCACGGCAAGGGGCGCTCGGAGTGGGATCGCTACACCCGTCAGCTGGGCCGCGATGAGCGGGCACAGACCGCGATACTGGCCAGCCGCTGGGGCTGGCATTCGCGGGCAATTGCCACCGCGGCACGTTCCGGGTTGCGGGACGACCTGTCGCTCACCTATCCGCTGGCTTTCCAGGACCTGATCGAGTCGCACTCGGTCGAACTCGGCCTGCCGACAACGTGGGCCTTTGGCATCGCCCGCAGCGAGAGCCTGTTCATGCCGGATGTCGCCTCCAGCGCCGGGGCGCTGGGCGTCATGCAGCTGATGCCGGAAACGGGACGCGTGACCGCGCGGCAGGCGAAGCGGCGTTACCGCGGCCGTTATTCGCTGCTGGACCCGGAGAACAACATCGCGCTGGGCACTTTTTATCTCGACCGCATGCTGGCGCGGTTTGACGACCACCAGGTGCTGGCCACCGCGGCCTACAACGCCGGGCCGCACCGGGTCGACCGCTGGCTGCCCGAGGAACTCCCCGTCGCCGCCGACATCTGGGTCGAGACTGTGCCGTTCACCGAGACCCGCGGCTACCTGCGCCGGGTGCTTGCTGCCGACGCCATCTTTTACTGGCGCCGCTCCGGCGAAACCCGCCGCCTCGCCGCCGTGATGCCGCCCGTCCCGACCCGGCCCGACTAACCAGCGCGCGCCGGCTTCACCATTCCGCGCTCTGTGGGAGCGGCTTCCATCCACGATCCTCTGCAACGACGAACCGGCGTGACAATCTGCCGGGAAGGCGCTACTGCAGGAACCCCGCGCAGGAGCGGCTTCCAGCCGCGATTCCCCAAAAAACGCTATGCCGATAATCGATCGCGCCCTGAGGGCGCTGCTGGGGATCCGTCGTTGCGGTGTGGGGAAATCTAGGCCGGAGTCTGCCGGCGGTATTCGTCGAGACGACGACGGCCGGTCCGCGCAGACAGCTGCCGCTGGATCAGCAGCCGGGTCGAGACCGGCGTAATACCCAGCTTCTCCAGTCCGTCGCTTTCGCAGATGCTGTTGACCAGCAGCGACTTGTAGTTGTCGGTGGAAAATGGCTTGCCCGGCACGAAATCCATCAGGAACGCCTGGATCCGCGCCAGGCCGTCCGGTATCGGCAACAACCGGCGCCGAAGACCCAGGGTCTCGGCAATGAAGCCCACCAGTTCCTTCAGTGAGTAGACTTCCGGGCCGCCGAGCTGGTAGGTCTTGCCGACCGTATCCGGGTTATCGATCGACCGCGCGAAAGCCTCGACCACGTCGCTGATGTACACCGGCTGCACGCGGGCCTTGTCGCGCGGCAGCGGGAAGACCGGGATCGGCAGGCGAATAAGCGTGGCAAAACGGTTTACGAAGGAATCGTCGGGCCCGAAAATCACGGAAGGCTGCATGATGGTGCCGTCGATGTTCTGGGCCCGCCGCACGATGCTTTCGGCTTCCGCCTTGGTGCGCAGGTAGTGGCTCGGTCCTTCGGGACTGGCTTTCAGCGAACTCATTTGCAGGAACCGCCGCACGCCGGCGGCCTGGCAGGCAGCGATAGCCTTGCCGGTCAGTTCGACATGGGCCCGTTCAAAACCTTTGCCGTCACGGCCCCGCTCGTTGAGGATGCCGACGAGATTGATGACCGCGTCGCAGCCGTCCACCTGGTTGCGCAGGAAATCGGGGCTGTAAACATCGCCCTCGATGATCTTCACGGTCGGCAGCACCTTCAGCGCGCGGTGGCGCGCGGCGCTGCGGGTGAGCAGCCGGACCCGCCAGCCGTCGTTGGCCAGGCGCGCGGTCAGGTGGCCGCCGACAAAACCGGTGCCGCCCAGCAGGCAGATCGTGCGATCGCTCATCGAGGTGTCCGTGAAAATGCGAGCGGCGGATTATAGCTTTAGTCAGGGCTGGCCGGCACCGGGGGAATTAGGGCGCCTTTGCCGGGTTGCGGGAACGAATCGCGGCTGAAGCTGCTCCGGCAGAGTGAGGATGCCGTTTTGGCCAACGGCTGAAGCCGCTCCGATATCTGCAGGAGCGGCTTCAGCCATGATTTCCAGGCGCGATCCCGTGGATCGGCGCCTGTTTTTAGTCGAAGATCGGGATCCCGCTCGGGACGGACTTCGGCACGTCGTGGCGCAGGTCCAGGCTGGCCGGGTCGGTCAGCGCATGCAGAAAGTCCATCAACGCGCGGATGTCACGCTCGCGCAGCCGCTTAGGCCGCAGCTCGCAGGCCTCGGCAATCTCCGCCCGCGCCAGCTCGTCGTCATGCATCAGGAAATCGATCGCATCCAGGTCCTCACGGAACGGCAGCGTGACCTGGCTGCGGTCATAGGCTTCGAAAGACACCACCGGGTCTAGGTGATGACGCACCATCGCCTCCAGCGACCCGAAGGCCCCGTCATGACCCCACGGCCCGGTCAGCGCCACGTTACGCAACGTCGGCACCCGGAAGCGATAACGGTCGGACCGCAGCCCGGTCACCCGCTCGCGGCCGAAATCGTCGTGGCCCGAGACACCGTCACCCTTGCCCGGCCCGATCTGTGGCACGGCGATGGCATAGAAGTTGTGATCGGTCTGGAACGAACCGGCATGACAGCCGCCGCAACCGGCGCGCCCGTAGAACAGGCGCATGCCCTTGCGGGCACTCTGGCTCATCGCCCCGCGCTCGCCGCGCAGGAAGCGGTCCAGCGGGCTGTTGTCCGCGCGCCAGGCGCTGGCCTCGAATGCGGCGATCGCGTTGGCGGCATGCACGTAAGTAATGTCGGCCGGATCGTTAATGTCCGGGTAGGCCGCCTGGAACAGGTCGACGTAGCCGGGCAACTCACGCAACCGGTCGGCCAGCAGCGCCCAGATCGTGGGCAGGTCGCCGGCCGCGGCGGCATCGGCAACCGGGTTCTCGCCCGGCTGGCCGGCCATCTCCGTGCCCGACGTCACCGGGAACATCGCCTGCGCCGCCAGCACGTTGTCCAGCCCTGCAGGCAGGTCGGCACCGGCCGGGCTCAGGAAACCCTGCGGCTGCGTCGGATCCACCGCGAGGCGGCCATCGTGAAACATCACCTCGAACTCGCGGGCGCCGAGGTTGAACACCGGGGGCGCGTTGCGCGGCACGCGTTCGTGCACCGCATCGCTGCCGGTACCGGTATCGCGGGTTACGCCCAGACCGGCACCGCCCTCGCCAACGGGTAACGACAGGCCATCGCCGGTATCGGTCAGCGAGTGGTGGCAGCTGGCGCAGGAAATATTGAAGTTGCCGCTTAGCACCTTGTCGAAAAACAGGTGCCGGCCGAGTTCGACCTTGGCTGCCGGTGGCTCGCCGTTGTCGTAGTAGTCGCGATCGCTGACCGCTGTCGGCCAGTAGTGGCCGTTGCCGTCGTCGTCATCGTCATCGGCGAACGCCGTGGTGCCAATGAGTGCAAGACCGAGAATAACCGCCAGTCTTTTCATACTAGTCTCCTTGCGGTATGCCGTGAGCCCGGACGGGATACGGCAGATAATTATGATGAGATTAGTCTAATAGAAAATGCCGGGACCACAACTGTAACTGGACAAAATACGGCCTATTCGGCAGTCAGTTCGTCCAGCCGGGCATCGCGTTTTTCGGCGGGCAGCTCGCCCAGCTCCGCGGCATGACGGTAAAACGCAGGCATATCGCCACCGGCCTCGGCCAGCAGGGCGCGGAATGCCGGCACCAGCAGCTGGTAGGTGGCCACCGAGCCGAGTTGCGCATTGTTGAGCGGTCCCTCGAACCAGCGGTCATAGCCGCGGTAGCCGCCCCAGTCCTCGCGCAGGCGGACATAATCCGCGCGCATCTCGTCGATGATCTCTGCCTTGCGCGCCCGCATGCGGTCTTCGGTCATTCCGCTGGCGTAAAGCGCAGCAAGCCGTTCGCGCGTGCCGGTGACCAGCGCATTGAATTCGTCACGATAGTGGTCGCGTACGCGCCAGCGTTCCCAGGCATCGTTTTCGTCGCGGCTGGCCAGCCAGCGGCGCACGCCCTCTTCGCCTACCAGCGTGGCGAAGCTCTCGTTAAACACGGTGGAATCCTTGATGTACAGCTGCTGGTGCGCGAGCTCGTGAAAAATCAGGCCGGCCAGGTAGAGATCGTCGCCGTACAGCATCGTGTTCATCACCGGGTCGGCAAAGCGACCCAGCGTGCTGTAGGCGGCAATACCGGCGACGTACACGTCGAATCCCTCTTCGCTCAGCTTTGCCGCGTAGGCGCGGGCCCGCTCCTCGCGAAAATAGCCGCGATAGGACAGACACCCGACAAACAGGAAGCACCACTTTTTCGGCTCGACCGAGAACTCCGGCGCGGCGAAGACGTTCCACACCACGTAAGGCCGGCCGAGATCGGCGTAGCTGCGATAGCTGCGGTTGTCCGGCAGGCCCAGCTCGGCGCTGGCGAAATCGCGTATCGCCGTCACCGCGATGAGGCGCTCGCGCAGCTCCGGGTCGGTTTCCGGATCCTCGATGAGTTTTTCGACGGGCACGCGGCGTGACAGCAGGTCGAGCTGGCCGCCGACCGACTGCAGGTAATAGCCGGTGCGGGCGCAGCCCCCCAGCGGCAGCAGCACCACGAGAGCCACCGAAATCAACAGCAGGGCACGCATGCGCGGGAAGATAACACGGAGCCGCAACGCGGCCGTTGCTAGAATGCGACGATGGAAATTTATCGGGTTGGTGGCGCGGTACGTGACCGCCTGCTGGGCGAACCGGCGGGCGACGACGACTATGTCGTGGTCGGCGCCACGCCCCAGGACATGCTCGACCGCGGCTTTCGCGCGGTCGGCGCAGACTTCCCGGTTTTCCTGCACCCCGGCACCGGCGAGGAATATGCGCTGGCACGCACCGAGCGCAAGACGGCCCGGGGTTACCATGGATTCGAGTTTCATGCCGCGCCGGACGTGACGCTGGAACAGGACCTGGCGCGGCGCGACCTCAGCATCAACGCCATCGCCGAAGATACCAACGGCAAGGTCATCGATCCGCACGGCGGCGTCGCCGATCTCGAGGCCCGCGTGTTGCGTCACGTGTCGCCGGCATTTGCCGAGGACCCGGTACGGGTCCTGCGCACCGCGCGTTTTGCCGCCCGCTTCCACCGGCTGGGCTTCGCGGTCGCCGATGAAACGATGGCGTTGATGCGCGACATGAAAGACGCCGGCGAAATCGATGCGCTGGTGCCCGAACGCGTGTGGCAGGAGACGGCGAAGGCGCTGACCACCGGCAGCCCGCAGGTTTTTATCGAGGTGCTGCGCGAGTGCGGTGCGTTGGCGGTGGTCTTTCCGGAAGTCGATGTCCTGTTCGGTGTGCCGCAGCCACCGCGCTGGCACCCGGAAATCGACACCGGCCGTCACGTGCTGATGGTGCTGCGCCAGGCCGCGCGCCTCAGCGACGACACCCGGGTGCGGTTTGCCGCGTTGACTCACGATCTCGGCAAAGGCACCACGCCCCGATCCGAATGGCCGAAGCACATCGGCCACGAACAGCGCACGGTGAAGCTGCTGCGCACGATGTGCGAACGGCTGCGCGTACCCAACGACCATCGCGAGCTGGCCGAGATCGTCGCCCGCGACCACGGCCGCTGTCACCGCGCCATGGAGATGCGGGCCAATACGATCATCAACCTGCTGGAGGCCTGCGACGCGTTTCGCCGGCCGGAGCGCTTCGAGTTGTTCCTGCTGGCCTGCGAGGCGGATGCCCGTGGCCGGCTGGGCATGGAGCAGCGCGATTACCCGCAGGCGGAGCTGCTCCGGCGTGCACTGCAACTCGCCGCGGCAGTCAAAGTCGCCGATCTCGACACCGAGGGCCTCAGCGGCCCGGCCATCGGCGCCCGCCTGCACCAGGCCCGCGTCGCCGCCATCCGCCGCACCCGCTGAACAGCGCGCGTTATGATGGACACAACGATGACCCCTGACGACGGCTGGCGAGGATTCTGCCCTGTCTGATTCCCCGTACAACGAGTTTGGCTATTTCGAGGGCGGCCTGCGCGGGCCCGAGAGCCGGCAGCACCTGCAGGATGTCCCGGCCGGGGTCTACCAGGTGCACAACAGCCTGCCGCCCGGATTCCTGGTCGTCGAGAATTTCCTGACGCCTTCGCAGTGCGCGCACATTGTCAATTATGCCGGCGGTCACGAGGGCATCCCGTCAACGGTTCAGGCCACTGAGAGCGGCAGCGCCCGCGACTATGCCCGGTCACACACCCGGGTCACCGACTACATCGGCATCGATGGTATTCGTGACGAGGTCACCGGTTTCATGCGCCGCGTGTTTGTCGACCTGGTGCAGCGCCACTACGGCGAAACCATCGCGTGGTTCGAGCAGCCGGAAATCCTGCGTTACCGGCCGGGCGGGCATTACGCCGAACACGTCGACGCCGAAAACTGGGACAAGGACCAGCGCCGCTGGGTGCCGGGTGTCGACCGCCACTACAGCCTTCTGATGTATCTGAACGGCGAGTTCACCGGCGGTGAACTGGTGTTCCCCAACTTCGGGCTGCGCCTGAAGCCCAAGCCCGGCATGCTGGTGCTGTTCCCCTCCGACCACCGCTATGTACACGCCGCGCGCCCCACCGAAAGCGGCGTCCGCTACGCCCTGGTCTGCTGGTGTGCCGTCACCGGCCGGCCGCTGATCGATGCCCAGCCCCCACCCGGCGCGACCCTCATCAACGAGGCGGATCCCGGGCGCTAACCGTGAGACGCTGCGCCTTCCTGACGCTGGCCGAACGCGGCGACTACGTCATTGACGACGAGCATGCCTATGCGCCGATGGCCCGGCTGGGCTGGAAGGTCGATCCCGTGGTCTGGGACGATCCGGCGGTCGACTGGGATGCCTTCGAACTGGTGGTGATCCGCTCGCCCTGGGATTACCAGCTGAAGCCCGAGGCGTTCCTGCGAGTGCTGGGGGAAATCGAGGCGAGTTCAGCCCGGCTGGAGAACCCCGCAGCCACCGTCGCGTGGAACCTGCAGAAGACTTACCTGCAAGACCTGCAGGAGCGTGGCGTCGACATCGTCCCGACCTGCTTCGCGCCGCGTCTCGAAACCGGTGAACTCGAAAGCCTGTTCGAAGCTGTGGCTGCCGACGAGATCGTCGTCAAACCCCAGG
>JAHEKH010000115.1 GCA_024638445.1 Gammaproteobacteria bacterium
GGGCTACAGCGTCATCGCCGAACCGGGCGGAGACAGCCGTATCGCCGGAGCTACCCACGGCTGGGACCCGTCTTTCGTTCACATGCGCGGTATTTTCATTGCCAACGGACCCAGGCTGCCGGCGGGCCGGGTGCTGGGGGAAATCAGTGCAACCGATGTGTATCCATTGCTGACACGCCTGCTCGGAGTGGCCTTACCCGACGGCTATGGCACACCGGTCAACGACCTGCGCCCACTTGCCAGCGGCGGCCGTTAGCGTTACCTGGCCTCTGAGGGCCAGGCGCAACGCCAAAACGCGGGTGGGTTCGTTTAGCCGGCGCGTTCGCGCAGGAGTCCGTCGAAGTACTCGATGGTTCGCTCGAGACCCTGGGTGAGTTCCGTGGTGGGCTGCCAGCCCAACGCGTCGCGGGCCAGCGAGATATCGGGCCGGCGCCGGCGCGGATCGTCACTCGGCAGCGGCTCGAAGCGCACTTTCGACTTCGAGCCGGTCATCTCGATCACCTGGTTGGCCAGGTCGCCGATCGTGAACTCGCCCGGGTTGCCGATATTGACGGGGCCGGTGAATTCGTCCTCGGTGAGTTCCATCAGCCGCACGCAGGCGTCGATCAGGTCCTCGACGTAGCAGAACGAGCGGGTCTGGGTGCCGTCACCGAAGATCGTGAGGTCGTCGCCGCGCAGGGCCTGGCAGATGAAGTTCGAGACCACCCGGCCGTCATTGGGGTGCATCCGCGGGCCGTAGGTATTGAAAATCCGCGCCACCTTGATGCGCAGCTGGTGCTGGCGGTTGTAGTCGAAGAACAGCGTTTCCGCGCAGCGCTTGCCCTCGTCGTAACACGAGCGATAACCGATCGGATTGACGTGACCCCAGTAAGATTCATCCTGCGGGTGCTTTTCCGGGTCGCCATAGACTTCACTGGTTGACGCCTGGAAGATCTTGGCACCCAGCCGCTTTGCCAGGCCCAGCATGTTGATGGCCCCGTGCACGTTGGTCTTGGTCGTCTGCACCGGGTCGAGCTGGTAGTGAATCGGCGAGGCCGGACAGGCCAGGTTGTAAATTTCCTGGACTTCGACATAGAGCGGGAATGTCACATCGTGCCGCACGACCTCGAAATAGGGGTCGTCCATCAGGTGCAGAATATTCTTCTTGCGGCCGGTAAAAAAATTATCGACGCAAATAACTTCGTGGCCTTCGCGCAGCAGCCGTTCGCAAAGAAACGAACCCAGAAAGCCTGCGCCCCCGGTCACGAGGACCCGTTTCCTGATGAGATCTTTCATGTTTTCCGCTTGAGCCCTGCCCGGGCCGTTGAATCAAATTGCGTTTTCGTGCACGAACCCGTTGAAGACCGTCATGATGATGATCCGCAGATCGAACCATAACGACCAGTTCTCGATGTAGTAGAGGTCGTACTCGACCCGTCGCTCCATTTTCTCGAGCGTATCGGTTGGCCCGCGAAAGCCGTTGACCTGGGCCCAGCCAGTGATGCCCGGCTTGACCTTGTGACGCTGCATGTAGGAGTCGATCTGCTCCATGAACTGCTGGTTGAGCTGGATCGGGTGCGGGCGGGGTCCGACGATCGACATCTTGCCCTGGAAGACGTTGAACAGCTGCGGCAACTCGTCGAGGCTGGTGCGGCGCAGGAACGCCCCGACACGAGTTACGCGGTTGTCGCCCGGAACGGCCTGGGTAAATGAATCGCCCTCTTCCAGCACCCGCATGGTGCGAAACTTGTAAACCCGGATGGGTTTGCCGTCCCAGCCGTGGCGCATCTGCTTGAACAGCACCGGGCCTCGCGAATCCAGCCGGATGGCCACCATGATCGCCAGCAGCAGCGGGCTCAGCGCGATGAGCAGGAATACCGAGAGCACCCGGTCGCTGACATCCTTGATGTACCGCGGGAAGCCGCGCATGGGCGAGCTGTTCAGCGAAATGACCGGCAGGCCCATGACTTCGGCCGCCGGCTTGTTCATCAGCCGCGCCTCCGCCAGGTCCGGGATCAGCCGCTGCTCGACGGTACTGTGTCGCAGCATGTAACGAATCCGCTCGATGTCGTCGATTGTCTGGGTGCGGCGGCCGCCCAGCGGCAGGCAGATCCAGACCTCGTCGAAGATCTTTTTCTCGAGCAGCGCCGGCAGCTTGTCGTAGCCGCCAATGACATTGATGCCATGCACCTGCTCACCGTGCAGCGCATCGTCGGCATCGACGGCGCAAACGACGTCCAGGCCGATCCAGTTCTCGGCCTCGTGAATGCGGCGCATGACCTCGGTGCCCCATTCGCCGGCACCGACTATCACGATGCGCTTGTGGTTCCAGCCGCGGGCCCGTGCCCGGCGCAGCACAAGGGTCGCACCCAGCCGCGACAGCACCAGCATGGCCAGGCCGCCCACGGCCCAGTAGAGCAACCAGAGCCGGGAGAACTGCTCTCCGACATCGAGCAGGAAGGCGAACAGGATCATGATAGCCATGACGCTGAGCCAGCCGATCAGCACGGTACGCAGCTGGTCGAACAGGCTGCGCCCGCGCCAGGAGTCGTAGACACCGGCCTGGGAATAGAAGAGCCGGGTCAGGAGGATGCCCAGCAGGACGGCCACCTGGTAACGGGTCGGGATCGAGAAATTCCCGAACACGAGGAAATAGCCTGCTACCGCGGCGACGGTGACCGCGGCCAGGTCGGTAACGGCGTACAGCACCCGAACCGCCGTCGAGTAATCGAACGGACTCTTGCTGCGGCGCCGGACCTTGGCTTCCGATGCGACATTCATATTACGGTCAAATTCGCCAAACTGGCGCGATTCTACCGCCATGCGGCACCAGTCACCACCGACCGGGCCGAATTACTCGCTATCGAGAAATGCCAGGAGTTCTGCGGTCTTAGCCTCCATCAGCGCCTGGTCTCCACGACTCTCCACATTCAGGCGCACCAGCGGCTCGGTATTGGAGGCCCGGAGGTTGAACCGCCAGTCGGCAAAAGCCAGGCTGACGCCGTCCACCAGGTCTTCCTCCAGCGCTTCGGACCCGTATTTTTCCCGCACCCGGGCGATGCTCTGCTGGGGATCCGCCAGCTTGCGGTTGATTTCCCCGCTGGCCGGGTACCGGGCAATGCGCTCGGAGACCATCGCCGCCAGCCGCCGTCCCTCCTCGCCCATCATCTGCGCTACCAGCAGCCAGGGAATCATGCCGCTGTCGCAATACGAAAAATCCCGAAAGTAGTGGTGGGCGCTCATCTCGCCGCCGTAGACCGCGTCTACTTCGCGCATTTTTTCCTTGATGAACGCGTGCCCGGACTTGCTCTGCACCGCTTTGCCGCCGTTTTCCGCCACGATGTCAATGGTGTTCCAGACCAGCCGCGGATCGTGCACGACAGCCGCACCGGCATTGGCCGGCCGGGCCAGGAAGTTGGCCGCCAGCAGGCCGACGATGTAGTAGCCCTCGATGAACTGACCTTTTTCGTCGAACAGGAAGCAGCGGTCGTAGTCGCCGTCCCAGGCCACACCCAGATCGGCACCGGCATCGAGTACCGCCTCTGCCGTGGCGCTGCGATTTTCCGGCAACAGGGGATTGGGTATGCCGTTGGGAAACGACCCGTCCGGCTCGTGGTGCAGCTTGATGAACTTGAACGGCACATGCGGTTCCAGCAGGTCGACGATCTTGCCGGCTCCGCCGTTGCCGGCGTTGACCACGATACGCAGGGAACGAAGGCGGCTGGGGTCTACGTACCGCCACAAATGATCGATGTAGGCCTCGCTGGTATCCAGCGTATGTCGCTTGCCCGCTTTTTCCGGTTCAGTGAACTCGGCGCGCTCGGCGATTGCGCGTATGTCCTTCAGCCCGGTGTCGGCGCTGATCGGCCGGCTTTGTTCGCGGACAAACTTCAGCCCGTTGTAGTCGGCCGGGTTATGGCTGGCGGTAATCATGATGCCGCCGTCCATGTTTTCGTGGAACGTGGCGAAATAGACTTCTTCCGTCCCGCACAGACCGATGTCGTAGACATCCGCACCGCCGTCGGTCAGGCCACGGGTCAGGACCTCGCTGAAGCGCTGGCTGGTTTCACGCACGTCATAGCCAATGACGACTTTTTTCGGCCGGATGTGTTCGACATAGGCGCGACCAATCCGGTACACGACATCGTCGTTGAGTTCGTTGGGAATCTGGCCACGTACGTCGTAGGCCTTGAAACAGGTCAGCGCTTCGCTCATTTTGCGTCCTCGTCGGCTCGCCCGTAGGTATCTTCGAGACGGACTATATCGCTCTCGTCGATATGGCTACCGGTTTGTATTTCGATCATTTCCAGCGGTGCTTCGCCGGGATTGTGGATCCGGTGTGGCGTACCCACCGGAATGTAGGTCGACTGGTTCTCCAGCAGCTCGTAAACCTCGCTGTCGCTGGTGATTTCCGCTTTGCCGCGGACCACCACCCAGTGCTCGGCGCGGCGGTTGTGCAGCTGCAGTGACTGCGAGCCGCCCGGCTTGATGAGCAGCCGGTTGACATGATAGCGGTCGCCTTTGCCGATCGAGTCAGCAGAGCCCCAGGGTCTGAATACCTCCCGGTGCAGCTGGATCTCGCGCCGCCGGTCGTCGCGCAACTTGTTGACGATCTGCTTGACCTCCTGCACGCGGTCACGGGGCGCGACCAGCACGGCGTCCGCGGTTTCGACCACGATAAAGCCATCGATACCGAGCGTAGTCACCAGGCGGTGGCCGGCGTGGATATAGCAATTGCTGGTTTCCGCGGTGCAGACATCGCCGATCAGGACATTGCCGTCATCGTCGGCCGACTTGGCGTCGTAGAGCGCTCCCCAGTTCCCGACGTCGTTCCAACCGGCGTCCAGCGGGACCACTGCAGCGTCGGCGGTCTTTTCCATCACCGCGTAGTCAATCGAGTCGCTGGGACTCGCGGCGAAACCTTCACGATCCAGGCGCAGGAAGTCGAGGTCTGCCCTGGCCTCGTCATAGGCTCGACGGCACGCTTTGAGCATCGCCGGCTGGAACCGCTTCAGTTCGTCGAGAAACTGTCCGGCGCGGAACAGGAACATGCCGCTGTTCCAGTAAAAACCGCCGTCGGCAAGATACTGCTCAGCGGTGGGCCGGTCGGGTTTCTCCACGAATTCGGCGACCGAGTACGCACCGTCATGACCGGTCACGCCGTCGCCGGCGCGGATGTACCCATAACCGGTCTCGGGCCGCGTCGGGGTGATACCGAAGGTCACCAGCTTGCCACTTGCCGCGACCGGGGCAGCCTTTGCAATCGTACTGAGCAGAACCTGCTTTTCCGCGATGACATGATCGGCCGGCAGCACCAGCAGCAGCGGATCGCCCGGATCCCTGACGCCACGCGTGTGGTCGGCGGCAGCGAGCGCCGCGATGGCTACCGCGGGCGCCGTGTTACGGGCAACCGGTTCGAGCAATATTGCGCCGGGCTCGACTTCGATCTGGCGCAGCTGCTCGGCCACCATGAAACGGTGCTCGTGGTTGCAGACGATCAGCGGCTGCGCCATGCCCTCCAGCCCCTGCAGCCGGAGAACGGTTTCCTGCAACATGGTGTGTTCGCCCACCAGCGGCAGCAGCTGCTTCGGGTACAGCTCGCGCGACAGCGGCCAGAGCCGGGTGCCGGACCCACCCGAAAGCACGACAGGTAAAATATTCACACTGACAACTCCAGTTTCCGGGCGTCGACGCGCGGCTATTGTAGGTGCGGGCCTAGTTCAAGTCGACCGGACCCGGCCGGCCGATCGACAGGTAGTCAAAACCCTGCTCCGTGACAAAATCCGGGTCATAGAGATTCCGCCCGTCTACGATGACGGCGTTACTCAGCGACTCTTTCAGTGCGGCAAAATCCGGGCTGCGAAACTCCGACCATTCGGTCACGATAACCAGCGCATCGGCGCCCTCGACTGCAGCCTCGGCGCTGTCGCATATCACCAGGTCGTTGCGCCCGCCGTAGATCTTGCCGGCAGCGTCCCCGGCCACGGGGTCGTAGGCGCGGACCCGCGCGCCGTCACGCCACAGGGCCTCAAGCAGCACGCGGCTGGTCGCTTCACGCATGTCGTCGGTATTCGCCTTGAACGCGAGACCCCAGACACCGATGGTCTTGCCTGCCAGCTCACCGTCAAAGTAATCGCTGAGCTTGCGGTGCAGGACAGTTTTCTGCCGGTCGTTGACCGCTTCGACCGACTCGAGAATCTCCGCCCGGTAACCGACGCCGGCCGCCGCGTGGATCAGCGCCTTGACGTCCTTGGGAAAGCACGAGCCGCCGTAACCGCAGCCCGGATAGATGTAGTTGTAGCCGATGCGTGGGTCCGAGCCGATGCCGACTCGTACTTTTTCGACGTCGGCGCCGACCAGCTCAGCCAGGTTGGCCAGCTCGTTCATGAAGCTGATGCGCGTTGCCAGCATGGCGTTGGCGGCATACTTGGTCAGTTCCGCGGACCGCACGTCCATCGACAGCAGCCGGTCATGGTTGCGGGTAAACGGGTCGTAGAGCATTCTCAGAAGCTCGGTCGTGCGCGGGTTGTCGGTGCCGATCACGATTCGGTCCGGCTTCATGAAGTCGCCGATCGCGGCGCCCTCGCGCAGAAACTCCGGATTGGAAACCACATCGAAATCGACCGTGCGCCCGCTTTCCGTCAATACCGCAGCAATTTCGGCCTTGACCTTGTCGGCGGTACCCACCGGCACCGTCGACTTGTCGACAATGATCCGGTAGTCCGACATATGTTCCCCGATCGTGCGTGCGACCGCGAGGACATGCTGAAGGTCAGCCGACCCATCTTCATCGGGCGGCGTGCCCACGGCGATGAACTGGAACAGGCCGTGATCGACACCGGCGGCGGCGTCTGAGGTGAAGTTCAGCCGTCCGGCCTCGACGTTACGGTGCACCAGTTCGGTTAGCCCCGGTTCGTGTATCGGCACCTGGCCACCGTTGAGCAGCGCGATCTTCTCTTCGTCGATATCGACGCATAGCACGTGGTTGCCCGTTTCGGCCAGACAGGCTCCGGTCACCAGGCCAACGTAACCGGTGCCGAAAATAGTGATGTTCATTCGTCGTTATCCCTGGTCAATCAGAATACGCCAACGGCGTTGGCGCTCGCCGCGGCCAACGCGAGCTGATACACGATCTGCGAAACGTTGGTCCACAATGCCAGCGAACTCATGCGGTCGGCGTCCAGTGGCGCGACAATCGTGTCGCCCGGCTGGATCTCGGTGCTCTCTGGTCGCTGGAACCAGCGCGACCGCTCGCCGCTGAGCACCGCACCGCTCGCCCGCACGACGTAAATACGCTGGCGGTCGGCCTTCTCGGTGAGCCCGCCACTGCGGCGAATGTAGTCGTCACGCGTGAGTCCGGGCTCGAAGATATGCGAGGTCACATACTGCACTTCGCCCAGCACCGTGACCTCCTGGGTCTGTTTCGGAATCAGCAGCCGATCGCCGTCACGTAGCACGATATCCATCGATGCGGTGCCTGCAAGGATCTCTTTCACATTTATCACGAGACGTCCGGTAGCACGGGTCTCGCGCAGCTGTTGCAGAAGCGACTGGCCAATGCTCAGCGCCTGCGCCGCGTTGGTGTCGGTCTGCAGTGACTGCAGCGAGAACGCGACGATATCGGCCTCGAGCCGCGAGGCCAG
>JAHEKH010000116.1 GCA_024638445.1 Gammaproteobacteria bacterium
ATCCGGATCTCTGATTGCAGCAAGTCCTCACCCAGCCTGGCCACGGGTCCGGCCAACTTCTCGAGGAAGCCCCGGCGCATCGCGGTCAGTGCTTCGCCACTGGCGGTCAATTCATCTTCCCAGGCATCCAGTTGGCCTGGTTGACCGGCCTGCAGCAGGGCGTTTCGCTGCCGAAGCGCTTTTCGATAGCGCTGCCAGGTGGGCAGGAAGGATTGCTCCACGTGAAACGTCCCCCAATCGAGGAACCGGCGCCGACGCTCGGGGCCCTCCTCGACCAGTTTGTGCACCTCGGGATCGATTGCCTCCACCGGCAGATAATCCGCCAGTTCGGCGGCGCTGGCCGCCGGCCGCCCGGCGATACGGAGCGTTTGCGCTTCCCGGGTCCCCCGCACACCAATCCGAGTCCGTGTCGGTCCCGCGATGTCCCCGAGGACCTGGTAGGCCCCGGTTCCCTCGCGTATCAGCCGTTGCCGGTTGGATGTTCGAAACGAGCGGCCCCGGCCCAGAACGAAAATCGCCTCGAGCAAGCTGGTCTTGCCCGAGGCGTTTTCACCGACAACCAGGTTGATCCCGGGTGCCGGATCCAGCTCGACCTGCTGCAGGCAACGGAGATCGTCGACCTGCAGCTTTTCCAGGCTGCCCGGCACCAGGGTGGACTACAGCCGCATCGGCATCACGACGTACTTGCAGTGCTCCATACCGGGCTCCTGGATCAGGCAGCTGCTGTTGGCGTCGGTCAGACGAATCTCCGCCTGGTCCGCTTCCACGCTCCCCAGGGCATCCAGCAAGTAATTGACGTTAAACCCGATTTCCAGCGAATCCCCGTCATACTCCACTTCCAGCTCTTCCTCGGCTTCTTCCTGCTCAGGGTTGTGCGCCTGGATTCGCAGGAGATTTTCTGCCAGCCCGAAGCGGATCCCCCGGTACTTCTCGTTCGACAGGATTGCAGCCCGTTGCAGCGCTTTTTTCAGCGTGGCGCATTCGGCGATCAGGTTGAATTGTGTGTTCGACGGAATTACCCGGCTGTACTCGGGGAAGCGCCCGTCCACCAGTTTCGAAGTGAACCGGATGTTGTTCAGTTCGATCCGGACATGGTTGGCGCCGATCGACACCTCGACTTCGCCGTCGTCGCCCAACAGCCGCTGCAGCTCGAGCACGCCCTTGCGAGGCACAATCACCTGCTGCTCGGTCGGCGTCTGGCCGTCCAGCGGCATCTCGCACAACGCCAGCCGGTGGCCGTCGGTGGCGACCGCCCGCACCCAGCTGTCGCTCACATCCAGCAGGAGGCCGTTGAGGTAATAGCGCACATCCTGGTGCGCCATTGCGAAGTGGGTTTTTTCCAGCAAGCGCTTGCAGTCTTTCTGGTTGAGCCTGAGGGTCTGCTGCGGCTGGATATCGTCGATCGACGGGAAGTCCGTCGCGGCCAGGGTCGACAGGGTGAAGCGACTACGGCCTGACTGCACCACGAGCCGGTCGCCCTTCGTCGAGACGTTGACCTTGGCACCATCCGGCAAGGCCCGGCAGATATCGAGGAATTTGCGCCCCGGCACCGTGATCTCCCCGTCGCTGTCAACATCCAGCGAGGTGGTTGCGACCAACTCGACTTCCAGATCGGTCGCGGTCACCGACAGCTGGTTGCCTTTGGCGACCAGCAGGAAGTTGGCCAGGATCGGCATGGTCTGCCGACGTTCGACTACGCCAGCGACTGCCTGGAGCGGCTGGAGTAACGATTCGCGCTGGGCGGAGAATTTCATGGGTGCCCCCGGTAATAATTAAATTTCTATATAGAAAAACCTATTATTATTAGCCCCCTGCTTTTTTGGGGGTAAAACAGATTTTCCTTTTTAAATCAATAGTTTAGCTGTGTTTTAGGGCTGTCCTGGCACACGGTTTCACGCTGTACTGTCTGTGGATGAACTGTGCATCAAACCCTCATCCAACGTTTATCCACATCAACCGGTCAGGGTTCTCAACAGGTTGAGATAATCCTCGCTGACTCGTAGTTCGGTTTCCCGCAATTCACGGATTTTACGGCAGGCATGCAGTACCGTCGTGTGGTCGCGGCCGCCAAAAGCGTCACCAATTTCGGGAAGGCTATGGTTAGTCAGTTCTTTTGACAAGGCCATTGCGATCTGCCGGGGCCGGGTAATCGACCGGCTGCGGCGCTTGGACAACAGGTCAGCCACCCGGATCTTGTAATACTCCGCGACGGTTTTCTTGATGTTGTCGATAGTTACCAGTTTTTCCTGCAGAGCCAGCAGGTCCCGGAGCGCCTCCTTGGCAAAATCCAGGGTGATCTCCTGGCCGGTGAACCGGGAGTTGGCGACGACCCGCCGCAGCGCACCCTCGAGCTCACGGACGTTGGAGCGCACCCGCTTGGCGACGAAAAAAGCCACCTCGTCGGGCAGCGCCACTTCCATCCCGACGGCCTTGCTCTTGAGGATCGCGACACACGTTTCCAGCTCGGGCGGCTCGATAGCGACAGTCAGGCCCCAGCCAAAGCGCGACTTGAGTCGCTCCTCCAGCCCGTCGACTTCTTTCGGATAGCGGTCACAGGTGAGGATGACCTGCTGCTGACCCTCCAGCAACGCATTGAAAGTGTGGAAGAACTCTTCCTGTGACCGGTCCTTGCCGGCGAAAAACTGAATGTCGTCAATCAGCAGCGCATCAAGGCTGCGGTACGAACGTTTGAAATCATTGATCGTATTGCGGCGCAGGGCTCGCACCATGTCGCCCACAAAACGTTCGGAATGCACATAGGCAACCCGGGCGCCCTGGCCGCTGGCCAGCATCCGGTTGCCGACCGCCTGCATCAGGTGGGTCTTGCCGAGGCCTGTTCCACCGTAAATAAACAGGGGGTTATAGGCCGTACCCGGGTTTTCGGCGATCTGTTCGGCGGCGGCCCGGGCGAGTTGGTTGCTTTTCCCCTCGACGAAATTCTCGAAGGTGAATTCGGCGTTCAACCGGCCACCGAGCGCCGGTCTTTCCGGGCGGGAGACCGGGACCTGGGTGCCCGGCTGACCCAGTGCTTCGGAGCGGCGCGCGACCTCGAGCACCACGGTCGGGCCGCCGGACTCCGATTCGTCGCGGATCACCTCGGCGATATGGTCCAGCAACTGTTCGTTGACAGAATCCACGACAAACCGGTTGGGCGCGAGCAGCTTCAAAGTAGTGCCCTCCTCGACCGCGTGCAGAGGCCTGACGAGCTTATTGAATTGTTGCGCGGACAGTTCACCTTCGAGCCGTTCTACGCAACGGCTCCAGACAGATTCGTGCACCAAAGGCCCCCAAAAAGCGGTGTTCGTGAATCGAGAGGAAGGGGACCGAGTGTATACCCGTGGCCCGGCCGATTCCACAGGTTCAGAGGCCCTTCTGTGTTGACACGAGACACACCCGGCGCGTAACCTTCCCGGCTCTTTGCGACCCCGGTCGCAAGGTTTTGATTACTGTGAGCGCCCGACAATGAAACGCACTTATCAACCCAGCAATCTGCGCCGCAAACGGACCCACGGGTTCCGTGCCCGTATGGCAACCAAGGCTGGCCGCCAGATCCTGGCACGCCGCCGCGCCAAGGGTCGTAAGCGGCTCAGTCCCTGACCTGCCGGCTGACGCCGCACGGCGGGTCACGTGCGTCGTTTTACGTTTCCGGATCGTCTGCGTCTCCTGAACCGGGGCGACTACGACCGGGTGTTCAGGAATTGTTCGTCACGTTCATCGGATGCACTGTTTACCGTGTTGGCCTGCACCACCAGCAACGACTATCCACGACTCGGTCTGGTGGTATCCCGTAAGGCTGCCGGTAACGCGGTAAACCGTCATGGCATCAAGCGACGGGTTCGTGAAAGCTTTCGCCTCGGGCAACACACATTGCCGCCGGCAGACTTTATTGTCATAGCCCGGCCGGGTGTCAGGAACCGCGGCAGCGCCGAAATCAACCGGAGCCTGGCGGCGCACTGGGGGAGAATAACCAAGCAATGCGCACGCTAATCCTCATCCTGATTCGCGCTTACCGCACCATACTCAGTCCGTTGCTCGGACCCCGATGCCGTTTCTATCCCACTTGTTCGGCTTATGCGGAAGAGGCCGTAACCCGCCATGGCTGGCTGCGGGGCCTGTGGCTCGCGCTGCGGCGTATTGGCCGGTGTCACCCATGGCATGTCGGCGGTGTCGATCCCGTACCCGATGGAGAACACCGTCTTGGATAACCCACGCCTGTTGCTGTGGATCAGTTTTGGACTGATCTGTTTCCTGATGTGGGATGCCTGGGTTACGGATTACGGACCAAAACCCCAGCCCGCCACGCCGGCGGCACAGAGCAGCGACCTTCCCGCGACGCCAACCGCTCCGGCGGAAGATGATCTGCCGAACCTGGTTGCGGATACGCCGTCAGATACGACGGATTTGTCCGTGGTGGCGCCGGTCGAAGCGGCCGCCCGCAGTGAAAGGGTCCGTGTCGTTACCGATGTGATGGACCTGGTGATCGATACCGCCGGTGGCAGCCTTGTTTCGGCAACGATGCTCGGCTACCCGGTCCGCAAGGACAACCCGGACCAGTTGATTACCCTGCTGAGCGACCAGGGTGGCGATATTTTTATGCTGCAGTCGGGCCTGCTGGGAGTGGATTCACCGGCACCGGATCATCGGGCAACCTGGACTACGGCTCGCAACGAATACCGCCTTGCCGACGGCGAAGACCGCCTGCAGGTCGTCCTGTCCTGGACCGACGGCGGTGTCACCGTCCGCAAAATTTTTGATTTCAGCCGTGGCAGCTACCAGGTCGGCATGACGCACCAGGTCACCGCCGGGAGCGAACCCTGGCGCGGTGCCGCATACAGCCAGATCAAGCGCCAGCAGCGGGCACCGGAGCGCTCGTTTTTCGACGTCGATAGCTACTCGTTTACGGGGCCGGTGGTATTCGACGGTGAGGCGTATGAAAAACTCAAGTTAAAAGATCTGCGCAAGCGGCCGCTGGACACACAGCTCAGCGGCGGCTGGATGGCCTCGATTCAGCATCACTTCGTAACCGCAGTCGTGCCGCCGGCCGACGAGACCGTGAACTACCGCAGTCGCCTGCAGTCGGGCGACATTGCACTGGTCAGCGCGGTAGGCAGCGCCCGTGAAATAGCGCCCGGTCAGACCGCTTCATTCAATCACAGCCTGTTTATCGGGCCAAAACTCCAGGACCAGTTGAAGCTGGTGGGCCCGAAGCTGGCGAAGACGGTCGACTATGGTCTGCTCGCGATTTTTTCCGAGCCGTTGTTCTGGTTACTCAAGAAAATTCACGGCTTCGTTGGTAACTGGGGTTGGGCAATCGTGTTGCTCACGCTGCTGATCAAGCTGGTGTTTTACAAGCTGACTGAAACCAGCGGCCGGTCGATGGCGAAAATGCGCAAGCTGCAGCCTCGCCTCAAAGCGCTGCAGGAGCGCTACAAGGATGACCGCCAGCAGCTCAGCCAGGCCATGATGGAGCTGTACAAGCGCGAGGGCGCGAAT
Source organism: Gammaproteobacteria bacterium (assembly GCA_024638445.1). GTDB lineage: Bacteria > Pseudomonadota > Gammaproteobacteria > Steroidobacterales > JABDKV01 > JABDJB01. The sequence continues at coordinate 5,494 of JAHEKH010000116.1, forward strand.
CCCATGGCCGGCTGCCTGCCGATCCTGATCCAGATGCCGGTCTTCCTGGCGCTTTACTGGGTGCTCATCGAGTCGGTCGAGCTGCGGCAGGCACCGTGGATCGGCTGGATCAACGACCTTTCGGTGCGGGACCCGTATTTCATACTGCCGCTGCTGATGGGCGCGGCGATGATGTTGCAACAGAAACTCAACCCGGCCCCGCCTGACCCGATACAGGCCCGGGTTGCCACGGTGTTGCCCATCGTGATGACGGTGTTCTTCGCCTTCTTCCCGGCCGGGCTGGTGCTCTACTGGTTCGTCAACACCGTCCTTTCAGTTGCCCAGCAATGGCACATCAACCGGGTGATCGAACGGGAGTCGTGATAGCCGCGCGCCCCGGCCCGGTATGAGCCCGACGACAGCGACGTGACCAGCCACACCGAAACGATCGCCGCCTTAGCGACACCACCCGGTCGCGGCGGTGTCGGTATCGTCCGCGTTTCGGGATCGGAGGCCGGCGCCATCGGCCGTGCCATGCTCGGCACCTTGCCGCAGCCGCGGCGGGCGGTATTGCGGGTGTTTCACGACACCGCCGGCGAGGCTATCGACGAGGGAATCGCGCTGTGGATGCCGGCCCCCGAATCGTTCACCGGCGAGGACGTTCTCGAGCTGCAGGGTCACGGTGGATCTGTGGTGATGAACCTCATCCTGCAACAGGCGCTGGCACTCGGCGCACGCCCGGCGCGACCCGGTGAGTTCTCTGAACGGGCGTTTCTCAACGACCGGCTCGACCTGGCACAGGCCGAAGCGATCGCTGATCTCATCGACAGCGGATCGGCCGACGCCGCCAGGGCCGCCGCACGTTCCCTGGTCGGCGAGCTGTCGTTGCGCGTCGACGAACTGGTTGCTGCGGTAACCGGGTTGCGGGTCTATGTTGAAGCGGCGATCGATTTTCCCGAAGAGGAAATCGATTTCCTCGCGGATCGCGAAGTCGGCGAACGCCTGGCGGACATCGAGGAGCGTTTCTCTTCGTTGTTCGACAGCACTCGCCAGGCGGCGTTGCTGCGTGAGGGCATGACGGTCGTCATAGCCGGGGCCCCCAATGCCGGTAAGTCCAGCCTGCTGAACCGGCTCGCCGGTTATGACGCGGCGATCGTGACCGACGTTCCCGGAACTACCCGGGACGTCCTCCGGGAACACATCGACCTGCATGGCCTGCCGCTGCACGTGATCGACACAGCCGGCCTGCGGCCCAGCGACGATATCGTGGAACGCGAAGGCATACGCCGGGCGCAGTCGGAGATGGCTACCGCCGACCGGGTTCTCCTGGTCGTCGACGCAACGATGGGCGACGAGCCCGACGTCACGCTGCCGGAAGGCGTGCCCGTCACGAAGATCCGCAACAAGGTCGACCTGCTGGATAACGGGGGGCCGGGCCACGCGCTCGGCGCCGAGCCGCCGGTGATCGAAATCTCGGCGTTAACCGGTGCCGGCCTGGATGTGCTGCGCCGGCACCTCGAAGACTGCGTCGGCTATGTGGCAGGCGACAGCGGGGTTCTGATGGCCCGGCGGCGTCATGTCGACGCCCTGCAGCGGGCATACGAACACGTTGCAACCGGCAGTGCGCAGCTGCGCGAGGCGCAGGCGGGTGAACTGCTGGCCGAGGAGTTGCGGCTGGCGCAACTGGCGCTTGGCGAAATAACCGGCGCGGTCAGCAGCGACGACCTGCTGGGTGAGATCTTCAGCTCGTTCTGTATCGGCAAGTAAGCAGGCTAACGCGGCGCGACGTTGAACTTGAAGCCGAGGCGGGTTGCCGAGGCGTCGCCGAGGTCGTTGGTCTCGCGAGAGTGCACCAGGTGAATACTCCAGCGTTCGCCAACCTGGTATTCAGCGCCCAGTTCGAAAAACAGGTCGGCACCATCGAAATCCCGTTGTGCTTCCGGGCCCGGATTGAACAACGCGCTTTCCCGCGTTTCGAGCTCCCAGAAATTAATACCTGT
>JAHEKH010000117.1 GCA_024638445.1 Gammaproteobacteria bacterium
GCCCGTTTCTTCAGTCTCAGTATAACTAGCGGTGCCGCTTGCCGCGATGGGGCGATGTCCGTTGCCAATGCTGACAGCGGCACGGTTGCTGACGCCGCAGGGTTTCCGGTACGGTGTGCGCTTTCCCGCCCGCGAGGACACCTGATGCGACTCAATCTGCCGATGCTGGCTGCCACCACGCTGCTTGCCACCGCCTGCGCCATGCCTGACAGCACGACCGAAACGGCTGCCACGCCGGCCGTTCCCGAGACCGAAGAAGACAAGACCTTTTTCGCGCTGGGCCTGGCAATCTCGACGAGCCTGGATCAGTACGACCTCACCGCCGAGGAGGCGGCGCTGGTAATGGCTGGACTCGAGGCCGGTATCGCGGGCGAGGACACCGGAATTTCGCTGGACGACTTTCAGGGCAACCTCAGGACGCTCGGCCAGGACCGGATGAAAGCTCGTGCCGACAAGGAAAAGGTGGCCGCCAACGAGTTCCTGGTTGAAATGGCCGCTATGGACGGGGCGGAATCGTTTGAATCCGGCCTGATCATGTTCACGCTGACCGAGGGCGACGGGCCCAGCCCGACCGCCACCGATACCGTCAAGGTGCATTATCACGGCACGCTGCGCGACGGCAGCGTGTTCGACAGTTCGGTCGATCGTGGCGCACCAGCGACATTCCCGCTCAACCGGGTCATTGCCTGCTGGACCGAGGGCGTGCAGAAAATGAAAGTCGGCGGCAAGTCGCGGCTGGTCTGTCCTGCTGTAATCGCCTATGGCGATCGTGGCTCGCCTCCGAGAATTCCGCCGGGTGCGCCACTTGTTTTCGAAGTCGAACTGCTCGAAGTTCAATAGTCACGTTCAAAGGGGAACATTATGGGTATTCTGAGCTGGATTCTGATGGGCCTGATTGCAGGCGCGCTGGGCAAGTTCATCATGCCGGGCGACGACCCGGGCGGTATCTTCGTCACGATACTGATCGGCATCGCGGGTGCCTTTGTCGGCGGCTTCATCGCCTCGGCAGTGGGGTTCGGTACCGTCACCGGTTTCGATATCCGCAGCCTGCTGATCGCAATCGGTGGCGCGGTGCTGCTGCTGTTTGCCTACCGGCAGTTCAAGAAACGCAGTTGAGACCAGGCGTGCCGGGGCCACCGGTCCCCGGCACGCCCGCAATACAATGAACCCACTGCTGGCACTCAAACAACTCGGCCAGAGTATCTGGCTGGACTATATCGAACGCGGTCTGCTCGACGACGGTGGACTGGCAAAACTGATCGGGGAAGACGGAGTTACCGGCGTGACGTCCAACCCCTCGATCTTTCACCAGGCCATTACCCGCACCGGGCAGTATGACGGCGCGATCGCGGAACTTGCCGATGCCGGCGCCAGTACCGATGAGACCTATTTCAGGCTGGTGATCGACGATATACGGGGTGCGGCCGATGTGCTGGCGCCGGTTTACGACGCCAGCGACGGAGCCGACGGCTATGTCAGCCTGGAAGTTTCTCCACACCTCGCAAACGACACCGCCGAGAGCATTGAGCAGGCGCACTGGTTGTGGAAGCAGGTCGACCGGCCCAACCTGATGATCAAGATTCCCGGCACCCTGGCCGGACTGCCGGCAATCACCCGGCTGATCGCCGACGGCATCAACGTCAACGTCACGCTGCTGTTCAGCGTCGAGCGTTACCGGGCCGTTGCCGAGGCCTGGCTTGCGGGCCTGGAGGCAAGGTCGGCTGCCGGTCAGCCGCTCGACGTCGCATCGGTTGCCAGCTTTTTCCTGAGCCGTATCGATTCGGCGGTCGACGAAAAGCTGCCTGCCGATCTGCAGGGAAAAACTGCAATTGCTGCTGCCCGGGACGCTTACCGGGTCTACGAGGCAATGATCGCCGACAGCCGCTGGCAGGCACTGGCGCAGGCCGGCGCCAGGCCGCAACGGCTGCTGTGGGCGAGCACCAGCACCAAGAACCCGGATTACAGCGACGTCATGTACGTCGACGAGCTGATCGGCGCTGAAACAGTGAATACGCTGCCACCGAAAACGCTCGAGGCATATCGTGACCGTGGCGAACCGGCTGTTCGAATACGCGACGGAAAGGCAGCCGAGGTCCTCGACAGCGTCGCCAGGTCTGGTGTCGACCTCGAAGAAACCGCGCTGCAGCTGGAAGAAGAAGGCGTCGACAAGTTCATCAAGTCTTTCGATGCGCTGATGGAAGCGCTCGACGGCGAACGGCAGCGGCTGAAGTCGGCATGACGGATCGCGACATCGTCGGCCTGCTGGCCTGTCCGGCCTGCCACCGCCCCTTGCAGCCGTTGCCGGACGTGCGGCTTGCGGCTCTGAACCGGCTGATCGAAACCGGCGAAGCCCGATACGTCGACGGTGAGGTGATCAGTGAACCGGTAGAGGCGGCACTAATCACCGATAACGATACGCTGATTTATCGTATCGACGATGGAATCCCCGTGCTGCTGACCGAACGCGGCATCGTCGCCCGGCAGATTATCGATCCGTGATCAGGCCGGCTGGCCGCTGGCGCGCCACTGTGGAACCAGGTCGCTGAGATACATACCCGCAATCATGGCCGCGCAAAATATGGCTGGCTCTCGCAGGTCAACCGAGAAGGCGGCTATCGCCGGCCCGGGACAATAACCCGCAATACCCCAGCCGACCCCGAACAAGGCTGCGCCACCGATCAGCCGGGCATCGAGATCGCGGCGAGTCGGCAGGTAGAACCGGCTGTCGAGAAACGGTGTCTCACGGCGCAGGACGACTCGAAAGAGAATCATCGGCGTTGCTACTGCTGCAACCATGACCAGCACCAGCGTCGGATCCCAGGCGCCGGTTACATCGAGAAACGCGAGCACCTTGCGGGGATTGATCATCCCGGACAACGACAGGCCGGCACCGAAAACCACGCCGCTGATAGCCCAGGCGGCGGCTGTCGCGGCACGGTTCATGTCGCCCACCCCAACAGGTGACGGGTCACGAATACCGTGGCGATGCCGGTTGACATGAAAACCACGGTTGCCACGATGGACCGCGGCGACAGGCGGGCGATGCCACAAACACCGTGGCCGCTGGTGCAACCGCTGCCGAGCCGTGTCCCGAGGCCGACGGCCAGGCCACCTGCCGCCAGCAACGGCCATGACAGTTCGCGAACCGGCAGTGCTGCGCCACTGAGCCACTGGTGGACCGCGGCACCCGCCACCAGTCCGGCCAGGAATAACCAGCGCCCGCTGCGGCCCTCACCGGCGTGTATCGCACCGGAGAGAATTCCGCTGATTCCCGCAATACGGCCCGTCAATGCAAGCAGCATCACGGCCGCCAGGCCAATGAGAAAACCGCCGGCCAGCCCCGCGGCGGGAGTAAAACCTTCCATGCCGGGAGTCTAGCGGGCCGCAGCTTGCTATAGAATGCGTGAAACTACTTAGGGGGTCTGGTGATGGACATACGCAGGTGGCCGATCGAGGCGCTGAGAATTTATACCGGGAGTTTCTTCGCCTACCACGGGTGGACCAAGCTGACCCGCGAACAGGGCTTTGACGCGACCGGTTTTGTCACGGCAATGCAGGACAAGGCCTTCGCGTTCTACCAGCCTTTCATCGAATCGACGATCTTGCCGAATATCGGGCTGGTTTCATCCCTGGTTACCTGGGGCGAACTACTGATCGGGGTTGCACTGGTACTCGGACTGGCGACGCGTTATGCCGCTTTTGCCGGCGCCATCATGGTCGCCAATTTCTGGTTTGCCAAGGGCAGCGGTTTTTTCAGTGCGCAGAACTACGACCTGATGTGGCTGGTCATCTTCCTGGTGCTGGCGCTGGTCCCGGCGGGTAAGACCTTCGGACTCGACCGCCCGCTGGCGGTCTGGCTGCCGTTCCTGCGGTGATACCGGCAGCCCTGATCAGGCGCTGCCGGATTTTCCCGGTTCGACCCGCTGCGCGCTTCGGTGCGCCGAACGGCTGGCTTCTTCAGTTGCCGCCGGGTTTTTTCGTTTCCGCGAAGTGACTGCCGGGTCGGCGTCGACCAGGCGCTTACTGAGACGCTGCATGCGATTCATGGCGATTTCCTCTTGCCTCGTATTGTTTGAGTCATCTGGCCGCAAAAAGGTTGCAGCCGTACACACAAAAACCCGGCCGCAAGAGCCGGGTTTTTGAGAGCGACGCGCAGTCTAGCGATTAGCGCATGCCGCGTAAAGACCCTGTCTTATGGTTAATCGCAGGCGTTGGGTAATCCGCTGGGTCCGGGTGCCTGGAAAAATCGCTCCTGCATGAAGATCAGGTCGAGAAAGTTGATGATGCGGTCGTCATTGAAATCCGCCGCGGGCACGAAACCCGGCTGACCGGCCTGAGTGAAGAACGTGCCGTCCATCACGGTAAGATCGGCGAAGTTGACGAAGCAGTCCTGGACGGCGCCGATATCGGCATCACAGGCATTACCGATGTTGTCGCCGTCGGCATCGGCCTGCTCCGGATTGGCCTCGAGCGTGCAGTTGTCCTCGAAGTCGGCGATGCCATCGTTATCCGTATCGTCCGGCAACTGGCATTCGAACCCGGTGCTACCCATCAGGCTGAGGTCATCGATTGCCCACCACCAGTCGCCGAAGGCACTGTAATAACGAAAACGAAGCTGCAGGTCGTCTGCCGCCCACTGGCTCAGATCGATGTTGGCCGTGCCGTCGGCATCCCCGCCAGAAAAATTGGCCACGTTGATCCAGCCGCCGAGGGTGGCGGAAGAACGTACGTCGACGTCGGCCTGTTCATTGGTGCCCTGGCTGTACCAGCGGAAACTGTGGTGAAACTGGAGTTTCAGCGACAGGAATCCGGTGGCATCCACGACTGGCGAAACCAGGGCTTCGTCCATCAGCCCGGGGTGAGCATCGGAATCGACCATCGCAAAGGGCGCGCTCAGCGAGACAGGCCGGCTTTCCGGGTTGCTGGTCGTCCACGTCTGGGCCGGGCCGGTCCCGGTGCCGCTGTCTATCACGCTCCAGTCCGTCGGAATTCCGCCACTGAAGTCCTCGAACAGGATCGTGTCGAAGTTCTCGGTGCCGACCTGGGTAACCAGCTGATTAGCCCCCGGGAAAATCCCCTGCGTCGAAACCAGCGGGTCCATATTGACGACAATCAGGTCACCACACCGCGCCGACTCGTCGATGGAAAACCGGACCGGGTCTGCCGACGCTACCGTCTCGCCGGCCGGCACGTCACCGAAATGCGCACCCGGATCGAGCAGCACGACACCGGCCTGGGTTGCGGGTCCGACCGCCATGACGCCGGTAGCACCATTAATGGAGCCTGAACAGCTGGTGTTGGTCACCCGCGGGCGAAACGCCCAGGTCTCCCCCGCTTCGGGCACGACGTTGCCGTTGCCGGATACTTCGAACAGCGGTTCGGGGCTGGCCGCCACGACCTCGCTGGCCTGGCTGCAGATGAAGTCCTGGACAAACGGCAGGATGTCCCGCATGAGCATGCCGCGATTTCGCTGGCTGGGCGTCGTGCAGCCGCCGCAATGATGCAGACCGATCATCGTGTCGTCGGACTCGCGAAACACGGGTGACCCGGAGCTGCCCGATTCCGTGTCCAGCGTGTTCCAGTAGCGCAACACGGTCCCGTCCACACGCGTATCGGTTCCGTGACTGACTTCCATCGGCCGACCGGCCGGATGCTGAACGATATAGAGCGCTTCGCCATCGTCGGGTACTGCCGATGCGGCCTCTACGTGACCGAAGGAGGCCGACGGTTCGCCTTCGACCGTCGTCAGCGCAAAGTCGAGTGTACCCGGCGAGGCGTCGCATGAAAGCAATGGCTGGCCGGCCAGGAAAGTGCCACAGCGATAGCTGACCCATTCAGACGTTCCCTGACCGCCGTTACAGCTGTTACGCCGGTAGCCAAAGACGTACTCTGAATTGTCGCACTTCAACTGCGAGTCGATACAGTGATTGTTGGTCAGCATCCGGTCCTGGGGCGAGATGTTGGCCGCGGTACAGAACAGCGCATTCTCGGCGCTGGCACCCACGCTCATGACACCCGCCACCGCCTGCATGTTCTCCCACTTGGCCGGGTCGCCTTCGTAACAGGCCACGTCCTCGAAATCAGGGGCGCCACAGAGACTGCGGCCGGCGTTTTCTTCCGCGCCAAACAGGCCCGGGTCGCCCACGATGACTTTGTCTACGCTAAACGGCGGCTGGTCGTAGGGCGCGGCAAACACGAACTCGATGACGGCACTGTCGCCGGGCACCGACAGGGCCCAGAATGTCCCCAGGTCTCTGGGACCGCGGCGTGTGATTGTCTCGAAAATCCGGCCCTCGTGACTGCGGACGAGAATGCGGTCGCCCGCCCGCAGATTGACGTTGACCAGGTGCAGCTTGAGAAAACCCGCCCCCGGCACGAGCACCGTGCGCGACCAGCTGTAGCCCCCGGCAACCTGGCGCGCACCCTCCAGGTCGGGCTCGATGCGCAACTCCTGCGCGGAACCCACGACCCGGGCGCTGCTGGCTGCGACAGGTTTATCGGCCAGGGCCAGACCCGCCAGGGTCAGCCAGCCGGCCACCGCCAGAAATGCTCTCGGTATAGTCACGCTAAATACCTGTGTTTTATGGCTTTTTATTGTAACCACCCTGTCACCATAGCCCCCGCCCGCACGCCGGTCAACCAGCTGCAAACCGCCAGGCACCGACAGGCATCTATACTAGCGGGCCTTTCACCCAACTGTGAAGAATAGACCGATTATGAAAAACACCGCCGCGATCATCCTCTCTCTCGTTCTGACCCTTCCCGGGCTGGCTGTCGCCGCCGACGACTGGGTCGCTCAAAGTGACGAAAACGCCCGTTTGCTGCTTGACGTCCTGGCCCGGTTCGCGCCCGAAGGCGCCGGAGCGCTGGGTGTCGACGGCCTCGACGAAGAGATTTTCGACCTCAAGCCCAAGCTCTACGAACGCAGCCAGAAAGCGTCGACCGACGTCCTGCGCAAGCTGAAGAAGCGGCTCGAGAAGGAAGATGACCCCCGGGTTCGCCAGGATATCGAGATTCTCATCCAGGCGACTGAGGACAACCTGCTGACGAGCCGGCTGCAGCGCGAAATGACGCTGCCGTATTTCAACGTCACGCAAAACGTGTTCCAGGGTATCCGGGCACTGATCGATCCGCAGGTACCCGCCGAGCGCTATCCGGCGGCAGTGGTGCGGTTGCGTCGATATGCCGGCATGGAGCGCGGCTACAAGCCGATTACCGAGCATGCAAAAGCGCGCAGCAGCGAGCGTTTCGACGCAGAGGGACTGATCGGGCCGTATCGCGGCTCGTCTCGCTTTCGCGACTGGTTCTCGAACGACATGGCCAGGGACGCGTCGATCTGCTTCATCCTGACCGGGCTCTCGTAGGCGAGGCCGGTGGCGCCCACCTGCGTGCCCTTGACGGCCGCGGGCTGGTAGACGCGAACGTAGTCGACGACCAGCTCTTGCGGGAACTGCGTC
>JAHEKH010000026.1 GCA_024638445.1 Gammaproteobacteria bacterium
GCACCCGTTTTTGGTGACTAAGTTCCCCCGGAACCAAAAACGGGTGCCGGCAGATCGCTCGCGCAATCCCGGAACAACACCAAAGGAGTCGCGGCTGGAACCAGCTCCTGTACGGAATCTCCCCGCGCTTGCCACAACCCCAGCGAGAGAGCTGCCGGTGCCTTTCTTTGGTGACGTCAGATCCTCGGCACCAAAGAGAGGTGCCGGCAGATCGCTCGCGCAATCTCGGGAAAAAACCTGGAATCGCGGCCGGAAGCCACTCCAACGCGATCAGGGCGCTATCGATTTATTCTTCGTAGATGAAGTGGATTGCCTGTGGCGAGTCAGCCTGCGGCACCCGCCCCAGCCCGATCGAGCCCTCGCCCTTGATCTGCACGCTGTCCCTCCGCACGAAATGTTCTTCGCCCGACGAGAGCAACACACAGGTCCCGTTCGTGCTCTCGTCGATCAGGACAAACTTGCCCCGGGTATATTCGATCCGCGCATGCAGCCGCGAAATCAAAGTGTCCTTGACGACCAGGTCGCTATCCTCGGAGCGCCCGATCGACACGTTGGGCCGTTGCTCGTTGACCACGATTTCCTGGCCCCGGTAACGCAACCGCAGCCGCTGGTTACGAACACCGGTCGCCTCCGCCCAGTCGATAGTCGGCAGCATCCGTGTATTTTCACCCTGCTGCCATAACACCTCGTAAAGAGCGATCTCGTCGGTGGTGCCCTTGAGCGGCGCGAGATCGATCTGGCGCGTCGATGCCTGCCACTCCGGAGACATCATCGATACCGTGGATCCGCTGGTTACGATTTGTGCCGCCTTCGCCTGGCTGCTCATCCGGTTGGCGATGTGCACCGCTCCGCCGAAAATATCGCCCGCCTCCTCCATGACCGGGCCAAAGTGAAACCCGACCCGGATCGCCACCGGTACATCGTCGGCATCGACCTCTTCGCTGATGAACTTCTGCATCTGCGCCGCCGCGTCGACGGCGTGGTCGACCTGTGGAAACGTCGCCATGACTTCGTCACCCATGGTCTTGATCACCGTTCCGTGGTGACGCTCGGTGGCTCGCGTCATTGCGTCGAGGCAACGGGCTACCGTCTCGCGGGCTTTAACATCGCCCATGAGTTCATACAGCTTGGTGCTGCCGACCACGTCCGCGAACAGGATGGCCAGTTCAGTCTGATCTGTCATTGCCGAAAAACAAACTCAGATTCAAGGCATTATAACCATACCGGCGGCCAATGCGTGGCCTAGCGCTCGGCAACGATGTAAGCTATCCACGCCGGATCCGAGTCGCCACGCTCCGCAGGCTCGTAAATATCGTTGCCCTCGCCATCTTCGTCGTGTCCTTCCCAGTAGACCGTCACCTTGCGAAAACCGGCTTCCACGAGAATTTCGCGCAATTCAGGGAGAGTCCACAGGCGCCAGTCGTAGGAATATGCCTTACGGATCTTCGAGCCATCGGGGAAGTGGAAGTGAATGTGGCACATCAGGTTGGCGCCAATCGGATCGAAGGAATCCTGGTCCCACACATAAGTGAAGTCATCCTGCTCCGTTTCCTCCTCGGATTCCTCGATGGCCTCCGCCCCGCCGAAACAGTCGAGCATAAAAACCCCCTCGGAATTGAGGTTTCGCCGGACCTGCTCGAAGTAATGACGCAAGGTCGCGCGCTCCTTGAAGATGAAATAGCTGAAGTTGAAAGCTACCACCAGGTCCGCCAGCGGCGTGTTGGTTGTCTTCACGTCGCCTTCGACCAACTCGATACGTTCCTGTTGCTCCGGGCTCAGCTTTTCCACGTGTCGCTTGCGGCCCCATTCGAGAACCTTCGGATCGATATCGACCGCCCACGCCCGGCGCTCGACACCGTTTCGTACCCACTCACAGGCAGCGGCAGTCGTGCCGGCGAAGTCCTCGCGCAGCGTTAGCGCGGGACGCCCACGAACTTCCCGGAAAGTCTTGTCGAGGAACTTGATCTCCTCCTCGACGTTTTGCACCGACAATTCATAGAGTTCATGGCGATCTGCAGTCCTGGCCGTGTACTTGCTCTTGCGCTTTTCCTTCTTCTTGCGGTGCTTATGCTTGTGCTTGTCTTTCCTGCCCATTTTTTCCTCGAGTCATGCCGGCCACATCGGCCAGTGTTTTACGGATAAGGTCTGCACCGGCACCGGGCCGGTTGGCCAGCTGGCTAAGCTGGCGGCGCCAGTGACGCGCGCCCGGACGCCCCTGGAATAGCCCGAGCATGTGCCGCGTCATACTGTGCAGCCGCACGCCCTCGTCGAGGCGTGCCTCGATATAAGGCAGAAAGCTCTCCACGACCGTACCCTCGTCCGGCGCAGATCCGCCGTACAGCGTTTCGTGCATTTTTCCCAGCGTCATTGGCGACTGGTAGGCCGCGCGGCCCACCATCACACCATCGAATTCGGCCAGCCGGCTCTCGAAAGCCGGGACGCTGTCGACTCCCCCGTTGACGATGACCGGAACGGAGAGCTCCGACCGAAGCTGGCGCACGATACCATAATTCAAAGGCGGTACTTCGCGGTTTTCTTTCGGGCTCAGGCCTTCGAGCCACGCTTTCCTGGCATGCATTACCAGCGCATCGCAACCGGCTTCGGTTACCGCCCTCGCGAATTGCATGACAAACTCAAAACTGTCTTCGTGGTCGACACCGATCCGGGTCTTGACCGTAACCGGCACGGTCACTGCCTCGCGCATTGCCGTAACGCAGTCTGCAACCAGCCCGGGTTCGCGCATCAGCGCTACGCCGAAGCGGCCGGCCTGGACGCGACCGCTGGGACAGCCGACGTTGAGATTGATTTCGTCATAGCCCGCCTGCTGCCCTACCCGTGCTGCCAGCGCCAGCTGGCCGGGGTCGCTGCCACCCAGCTGCAGGGCGACCGGGTGTTCCCGCGGATCGAAGGCCAGCAGCCGCTCTGCATCGCCATGCTCGATTGCGGCGGCGACGATCATCTCGGTATAGAGCAACGCGTTGGGTGCAATCAGCCGCAACAGGTAGCGGCAGTGCCGGTCCGTCCAGTCCATCATGGGCGCCACGCAAAGCCGGCGGTCGGGTCCCTTGCGAGCGGGCTCGCAGCTCATCGCTTCGTTGCTGGTCACAGGCCCCGGCGGGTTTCGGCAATCAGGTGGTCGACAACGTCCTGCAGGGCTTCGGTCTGGCTACGGCCATTCTCAATTGCGCGGGTAAACACCCCGACCTGCTGGCGTGCGCTGTTGCCACGCCGGACTATATCCCGCGCGCGCTGGGTTTCTTCCACGCAGCCAAGGTACTCGGCATCCTCCCGGGTCATCTCCAGGAGCTCATCGAGTAACTCGTCGTAGGGCACGATGCTCGCCTTGCCAAAATCGACCAGGCCCTCGTCACAGCCATAGCGCATCGCCCGCCAGCGATTCTCCTGCAGCAGCATTTTCTTATAGACCCGCCAACGGAGGTTGCGCGCGCGCAGCCGGTACAGCATGCGGGCCAGGCAAACGGTCAGGGCCGCCACGGTAATGGCGTCGTCCATTCTCGTACAGACGTCCGTTACACGCATTTCGAGGGTCGGGTAGCGACTGCTGGGTCGCATGTCCCACCAGATTTTCGAGGCGTCCTCGATCAGTCCCGCATCGATCAGTATCTGCACGTGGCGGGTGAACTCGGCGTAGCTGGTGAAACTGGCCGGCATCCGGGTTCGCGGCATTCCGTCGAATACGGTCAGCCGGTACGACTGCAGACCGGTGTTCTCACCTGCCCAGAACGGTGACGAGCAACTCAGGGCAAGGAGGTGAGGCAGGAAATAGGCAAGCTGCCCCAGCATGTCGATTCGCAGGTCCGCATCGTCGATCCCCATGTGCACGTGCATGCCGCAGATCACCAGGCGTCTTGCGGAGGCCTGCATATCCCGATTGAGTGCGTGATACCGGTCCTTGTCGGTAAATTTCTGCTGGTGCCAGCGGGCAAATGGATGGGTCGATGCCGCGATAGGCGCCAGCCCGTGCTGGTCGGCCACTTCGATGATCGCTCCACGCAGCCGTGCCAGGTCGGCGCGGGCATCGGCAATGGTGGCGCAGACCCGGGTGCCTACTTCAATCTGTGCGCGCAGAAATTCGGGCGTCACCTGGCCGGCAAGACGGCGCTCGCATTCGGTCAGCAATTCCGGCGGTGGATCGGTGGCCAGATCGCGGGTCTGCCGGTCCACCAGCAGATATTCTTCCTCGATACCGATGGTAAACGGTGGTTCTTTAGGCGCCACATGCATCCCCTGACCGGTGTTCCCTGCCGAGAATCGTTCAAAATCAGGCCGATTGCAAACCTTTCAACAGGCAGTGGCTGCGGGTGCGCGGTAGCCAAAGTGCCCGGAGAGCCGCCGCACCTCGGCCCGGTTTTCCACCGGCGCGGGCCGCGAGAAATAGTAGCCTTGCGCATAGTCGATGCCCATCGTTGCCAGCCGTTCGAGGGTCGCGCTGTTTTCGACGCGCTCCGCTACCGTCTTGACGCCCATCGCGCTGCCGATATGACCGATCGCGCTGACCATGGTGTGATCGACGACGTCCTCGTCCACGTTGCGAATGAAACGGCCGTCGATTTTCAGGAAATCCACCGGCAGTTCCTTCAGGTAGGCAAATGACGACAGGCCGCTGCCGAAATCATCGAGTGAGAACTGGCATCCGAGGGTGCGCATTTCGCGCATGAACCTCGCCACCGAATGGATGTTCGATATGGCTGCGGTTTCGGTGATTTCGAAACACAACGCACCATGCGGCAGCTGCGCCTCGCGCAGCAACCCGCGGGCAAACTCGAGAAAAGCCGTGTCGCTCAGGGAGGCCCCGGAGAGATTGACCGACAACATGTACTCGGGCGTAGCAGAACCCCTGGATACGAGCCGTTCGAGTGTGTGCTTCAGCACCCAGCGATCAATTGCCGGCATCATGTTGAATCGCTCCGCTGCCGGCAGGAAGCTCTGTGCCGGAACTACCCCTCCCTCGCGCTCGTTGATACGCAGCAGCAGCTCGTAGTGCGGTACGCCGCCATTTTTGCCAATCGGCACGATCGGCTGACAATGCATCCGGAATCGGCCTTCGTCGCAGGCCCGGCCGATATCCCGAACCCATTGCATGTCGCGAAAACTGGCGGGGGACTCGTTGGCCGGGCAGAAGCTGACGGTATTCCGTCCGGCCTGCTTGGCGCTGAAGCAGGCCCCGTCGGCTGCCGACAAAATGCCCTGGGAGGTCATGCCGCAATCGATCGAGACGACGCCGATGCTCGCGGTGACCTGGAATTCACGGCCCTGCCAGCCAAACCGGTATCGTTCCACCGAATCTGCCAGCTTGCGTGCCACGTTGACCGCATCGGCCGCATTACAGTCGAGCAACAACACGGCGAACTCATCCCCACCCAACCGGGCGGCCACGTCCGATTCGCGGATCTGCTCCTGGATCAGGCGCGCCGTCTGCAGCAGCGCCCGGTCGCCGGCGGCGTGGCCGGCTGTGTTGTTGATCACTCTGAACCGGTCGAGATCGAGAACAAGCAACGAATGGCGACTGCCATCGCCCTCGTCGAGACGCAGGATTTCTCTCGCCAGCTGGCGTTCAAATTCCTCCCGGTTCAGCAACCCGGTCAGCCGCTCGTGACGATTCTGCCAGGACAGCCGCTCGCTGAGATCGTTCTCACGGCTCTGGTCCCGAAGGATGAGGAGTGCACCGCTGACGCTGCCGTCGGCCGACCTCAACGGCGTCGCCGTCTCGTTGACCAGGACACCGCGGCCGCTGCGCGCAATCAGCAGGCTGCGGCCCGCACGCTGAATTGTCCGCCCGAGGCGCAGACAGCGCGATAACGGGCTGGCCAGCGCGGCTTTGGTCTCGGCGCTGCGAAAACTGAAGACATCGGCCGCCGGCAGGCCCGTGATTTCACCGTAGCCGAAACCGAGCAGGCGCTCGGCCGCCGCGTTCACATAATCGATCCGGCCCCGGTTGTCGGTCGCCACGACCGCGTCGCCGATCGTATCCAGGCCCAGGTGGGCGCGCCCCAGCATCGCATTCAGGCGCGCATTTTCGGCCGCCAGCTGCGCAAATTCCCCGTGGTCAACGGGTTGGCCGGCCCGGGTCGTCGGACCGTCGGAATTTTTCACGGCTTCCCCTGCGGGTGCCCGGCATCCCCTGATCCCGGACCCCGTAAAATCAACAAGATGGGAACAATCTCCCAATCCGCAGACGCAGGATAGAAGGCCCGCACTGGACACGATGTGACCTGCGTCACACTCTGAAAGAGTCAATTTAACTTATTGTTTTATATAGGGTATTTTTGAATTCATCCACCGATCCCGAGGGAATCCCGCTGGCCGAATGAACCCGACCCTAGTAAGGTAGTCAGAGGGTAGGCGCAGGCGGCATCAGGTCCCTTCGCGACAGCAATTGCCGGCCACGTAGTGCTCAGGCGGGATTCCTAGAGGTAGCCAACACGTTCTCCATGTCTTTCGCTCGAATGCTTCTGGCCGCAGTCGCAACCGGACTCGCCGCCTGCGCTCATACCCCCCAATCCGACGCCTCGTTTTCGCTGCCTGACATTCGCCGGGCCGCGCCGGTCATTGTCGTCGACTCGACGGAAGTCCCAGCAGGTTTCGATGATCATGTCGTGATCCTGATCGACCGGCACGTTCTCGAGCAGGCCTACGCATCGCGAACCGATGGGTATGGACTGCCCCTGTTTTACGATCCTGCCTATGCCTACCGGCGCCCGGTACGCCGGCCATCCGGCTCCTCGTCCGGCGGCGTGACCCGTCCCGCCTCACCGCCGGTTTCGTCGGCACCCGCTGCCAGCCGGTCGGCCCCCGTTTCACGCGGCGCTTCACCGGGACGCAACGGAACCGCCAGGCCAGCGACCGATTCGCGTCGCTGAGACGTCTCAGGCCGTTTCGGCCTTGCTGAACTCGATGATCGTTGCCGTCTGGCGTGGTGCAAACACGTCCCGTCCCGGCGCCGGTTCCGGCTCGGCGAACAGGAAGCCCTGGGCGTAATCGACACCGGCAGCCCGCACCTTGTCCAGCACTTCCTGGGTTTCGACGCCCTCGGCTATGGTCTTCAGGCCCATGACATGCCCGACCTGGTTGATCGCCGCAACCATGCTGTGATCGACCACGTCGGTGGCAATATTCTTGACGAAATGGCGGTCGATCTTCAGGAAGTCGACGGGGAGGTCCTTGAGATAGGCGAATGAGGATAATCCGCTGCCGAAATCGTCCAGCGCAAACAGGCAGCCCAGCTTTCGAATCTCGTGCATGAAGTGCACCACATCCTCGAGGTTCGAGATTGCCGCAGTCTCGGTAATCTCGAAGCACAGCGAGCCCGGACGATAAGCGTGCGTTTCCAGTTCCGCACGCAGTGAATTGAGAAAATGCGTATCTGACAACGAGGAACCGGACAGGTTGATCGACAGAGTGTATTGCTCCTCCGGCCTGCACGCCTCCTGCTGCACCAGGTGCTGCAGGGCGTGGCCCACCACCCAGCGATCGATCACCGGCATCAGGTTATATCGTTCGGCGGCCGGGATGAACGAGTTGGGCGGCACGAGCTTGCCGTAGGGGTCACGCATCCGCAGTAGCACCTCGAAATGCCGCTCTGACTCATCGCCGGTCAACGCAATAATCGGATGATAGAAGAGCACCAGCCGGTCGTCTTCGCAGGCCTGCATGATCCGCGATACCCACTGCATCTGCTTGTGCTGTGACGGTGCTGCCTCGGAGTTGTACACGCTGGTCCGGTTGCGGCCTGCATCCTTCGACGCGTAGCAGGCTACGTCGGCGGCACTCAGCACGCTGGATATACTCTCGCTGCGCGCATCGATGCTGACCAGGCCAATGCTGGCACTGACGCTGAACGTCCTGTCCTGCCAGATAAAGCGAAAATCGTTCACGGTGGTGCGAATGTTCTCGGCAATTTTTTCCGCGCGGTCCAGCGGACAGTCCATCAGCAGCACGGCAAACTCGTCGCCGCCCAGGCGCGCCAGGCAGTCACTGGTGCGAATATGTTCCTTCAGTATGCCCGTCACACGCTTGAGCAATTCGTCGCCGGCAGTATGCCCGCAGGTATCGTTAACGACCTTGAACTGGTCGAGATCGATATAGAGCAGGCAGTGCTCCAGCGTTTCGTCGCTCCAGACGCTGTTTACGGCTGTCGTGAGCCGGCTTTCCAGCTCACGACGATTGATCAGCCCGGTCAGGGCGTCGTGAGCAGCCTGGTAAGACATGCGCTGGTACAGGCTGCGTTCCTGGCTGACATCGTGAAACACCATGACCGCGCCAATAACGTTTCCATCGCGATCGCGGATCGGGGCGGCTGAATACTGGATAGCAAATTCCTCGCCTGCGTTGCTGCGAAGAATCGACCCCCCCTTGCCTTCGTGGGTTCGGCCCTCGCGCAGGCACTGGAGGACCGGGTTGTCGATTCTCGCGCTACTGTCATCGCAAACCAGGCTCAGCAGATCATCGATCAGTTTGCCGCAGGCAGCGGATGACTCCACGCCCAGGCGTTGCTCCGCAACCGGATTGAGGTACTCGACGAGTCCATGCTCGTCGGTCGTAATCACTGCGTCTCCAATCGACTGCAGCGTCACCTGCGCCCGCTCCTTTTCCTGGAAAAGCGCCATCTCGGCGCTCTTGCGTGAGGAAATGTCGGTGATCGTCCCCATCATTCGCAATGGCCGGGAGTTGGCATCGCGATAGATCCGGCCTTTCGCCTCGATCCAGCGCACGCCGCCGCACGGCAGCCCGATGCGGTGCTCGACGGAATAGTGTTTCTCGCCCCCGGCGAGCGCACGTGAGAAGGCCTTTTCGAGCAACTCACGATCGTCACGATGAACGTAGCTGAAATACGCATCAAACGTGCCGGGGAACTCGTCCAGCGATACACCGAACAGCTCAGCCACCCGCTCGGACCACTCCACCCGGTTACTCTCGATATGCCACACCCAGGTACCCATGCGCGCCGCAGCCAGGGCCAGCCTGAGCTGCTCCTCTTTTTGCTTCAGCCGCTGCGCCGAAGCCTGCTGGCGGGACACATCGCGGGCAACGGTGGAAAAATAGTCTACCGACCCCTGCTCGTGTCGATGGGCAATCGTCACCTGCGACACCGGGTGCACAGCCCCATCTTTGCTGACAAACTGGAGCGTGCTTTTCCAGGCCCCCTTCTCCACCGCCTTCTGCAGGCCCGTTTCGCGCATGAACATCGCGTCGTCTTCGCGACAGTAGTCCGCCAGCGTCTTACCCGCCAGGGTCTCGTCATGAGCGATACCCAGCTGGGCCCGGCCGCTGCTGTTCATGTAGAGAATCGCACCGGTACGGTCGCTGATCGCGACCAGGTCGGGAGTCGCTTCGAGAATTGCCATCAGCCGCTGCTGGCTGCTTGCAGCATGGCCGTGCTGCAGCTGAGAGACAAAGATATCGCCGACCAGCCGTAGTCGGCTGAGCACCTGTTCGGGCCAGGGCTCTGCAGGCTCCGGCGACTCGAACATCAGGAACCCCTCGAGCTGGCTATCGGCGAGCATTGGCACGACGGCGAAGGAACCAATCCCAAGGTCCTGGCAACGCTTTCGCTCACGCCAGGCCTCGGGCGGCAGTTCAGCGGTGTTGGCAACGTGAAAGATGCGCACCTGGCGGATCTTGGCGGCGAGCCACGGCAGCTCGGTATCGAGCAGCAGCCGGCCGTAACGCCTGGGATCGTCGCTGCCCCAGCTATGAGTGCATTCAACCAGGTCAGGCCGGTCGGCGCTGCTGTCCGAAAACTGGTAGACGCAGCCGTGATCGACAGAGCGAAATTCACAGATTCGCTGCAGGGCGCCGATGATCGAGTTGTCGATTTCGTTGAAGCTGGCTTCTATGAGGCTGGCGCATAGATCGCTGAGGAAACGCTCAAACTGTGCGCTGTACTGCAGAGTCTCTTCATCTTTCTTGCGTTGGGAAATATCGATGATACTGACACGGATGAGATTCCTGTCGGTACTGGGAAAGCGTACGAAGCTGACTTCCGTTGGGAAGTTTCGTTCCTCGCGGGTCCGGCACTCCCACTCGAAGGTTGGCGCCTCGCCCGCTATGGTGCGCGCCAGGTAGGTCAGGGCCAGCAGCTCGGAATTGCCGCCGCACGGCTGTTGCTGCGGGCTCAGGTCGCTGCTGGACAGACCGATGAGCTCGTCACGGTCATAGCCAAAAAGACGCACGGCGTTCTCGTTGACATCGACAATTGTGCGGCTGTCGGCATCCATAACGATGATGGCTTCCGGAGCATGCTCGACGAGCATACGAAAACGTTCCTCGCTCTCGCGCAGAATATCTTCTTTCTGTTTGCGTGCGGTTACATCGCGAATGCTGACCATGAACAACCGTTGCTCGTCTACCAGCGTCTCACTGGCGGTTGCATCGATCGGAAACATCATGCCGTCGGCCCGCCGGCCGAGCATATCGTTGTGGGCGTCTTTTCGGCTGGTCTGGTCTGCGAGGCGTTCGAGCGCCTCGGTGATGGAGGCCTGTGGAATGGCCGGGATGATGACACTGATCTGGCGCCCGACCAGCACGTCAGCGGGATGTCCGAAAACAGATTCCGCGGCCGGATTACAGTTTTCGATCAGCCCGTTCTCGTCGACCGAGAACAGGGGATCCGCCATGTTCTCCATGATCGCGCGAACCCGGCCCTTCCCTCGCTCGACCGTGCGACGGTTGAAGTCATGCAGCTCGTCGGACATGAGCCGCAGAGCGCGGTCGGTCAGCCGACGCTCACGCTCTATGGACTCGTAGTGCTGCGAGACCAGCTCGCACAGCTTTTCCAGGTCGGGTTCGCCGTCCGGGCTATCCTGCGCAGCCTTGCGCAGCTGTCGGGCGAGAACCTCGTTCACCGGTCGTTTAGTCGTCGTTCTCGGCCAGGACGGTAATCGTCATTGTCTGGTTATGCAGTTCGCAGCTGCCTAGCCGGACATGGGGCGAGATCTCGCCATAACTGTAGTAACCGAGCTGGGCAACCTGGTTACCCAGCAGGTTGGCAACGGCTTCCACCTCTTCCGCTGTCCGCTGCCCGAGGACCATCTTGCGACCGACGCAGCTGATCAGGACCGCCAGCTTGCGGCCGTCGAGACCTCGCGCCCCGGCAATCCTTGCGGCCTCGCCGGCACCGTCGATCAGGCGCTCGAAGTTGGCGCGCATGAGCTGGGCCTTGAATCCCTGCGGCAGGTCGCCGGCAAAGGTCATCGACTTGTTCTGCTCGTCGATCCCCAGGACGGTGCGGACCAGGCCAATCTCCTCGGAGTCGCTGGCACGCACCATCAGCGGGAACAACAGTGCGCTGCCCGGCAGGTTTGCCGCCTCATCGCCGAGGTAGCGCTTGTACAGGTCCAGCGCGGGCTTGCCGTCGAGTTCGTAGAGCACGTTGCCGCGGGACTTGGTGATCGTGCGTTCGGGTCCAAAAGGATCCCAGCCGCCAACCGAGCCGTGCCCGACAGTTACGTTCGCGCCATACAATCCAATGGCCGCGATGCAACCCGCCTCGGCAGGCGCATTGCAGCTGACCAGCGTGCTCTCGAAACGATCGGCGTCACCGGCCAGGCCACCGGTAACCGGCACGTCGCCGCCAACCGCCGAAGTCAGTCCGCGAACCAGTTCGCTGCCGTTGACCTGGATGCCATCGGAAATCACCAGGACGCAACGCAGGTCTTCCTCGGCGAGTTCCGATCCCAGCTCCACGCCGGCATAGAAGGAATCAACCACGTTTTCCATGCGCCGCGATGACACCCGGACGCGGGTGCTGTCGAATTCGACCGCACAGGCCACCGCGGTGTTGTCATGAACATCCGTCTCGATAATTTCCCCGGCAGTGCTGCAACCGACGATATGCGCGTTCGGGTAGCTGTTGCGGAGAATGTCGTAATAGTACGGGGTGGAAAGCAGTTCCTTTGCCCCAAAGTGCAGAACCAGCTGCGGTTCACTGACGGGATCCGAGTCCGGCAGTACCCGCCAGCCTCGATCGGAATCGAATAGAGATTGCTCGACTTTCATTTTAGCCGCTCCAGATTTTCCAAGGACACACGAGGCTTTGGCATTCCCTGCCACCCCTGGAACAGAGCTTAAGTCGCGCTGTTCTGTGAAGCTGCGCAATAAGTCACACCCCGCGAACCCGGGGGTGATTCAAAGTGTGACGCAGTTCACAGTAACGGACCCTGGGCTGGATCGGTTCCAGCGTCGCTCCGGACGGAGCGTGCCAGCTGGTCGGATGCTGCGGCGTCAGGCGGCGGGTCCAGGCCGCAGTTGCCGCGATGGTAATACGATCGGTGAGCTTTTTTACTCGGCTTTCATCCGCACCAGCCGCTCGCCGCCAACGGTTTCGGCGCTGACTTTACGGGCTGTTGCCGGCTGGCCCTTGCCAACCTGCACGGGAATCGAATAGGCCCGGGCGCCAACGTCCATCAGGGCTACTACGTTGACGTAAAAACGCCCTTCGGTGCGCGGCACAAGCACGAGACTGACCGAATCGCCGCTCCTGACCTGCCGCCGCTCGCGGCGAACCACGCCGAGGTTTTCGTCGGTGCTTATTTCGAGCAACACCGGCTTGTCGTCGCCCGCTGTGATACCCAGGGCAAGCTCGACCGGCATTCCCACGACCGGAACGCCACCCAGACGGTGCTCCAGGGTGACCGGCGCCCGGGCTTTACCCGAGCTTTTTACAACGCGCTCCGGCTTGTCGGTCGGTGCGGTGCGAACCTCGGCCACGCCGCTGCCTGAAACCGCCGCAAAAAGCAGCGCAGCAGACAACGGAATAATTCTGAGCTTTTTCATTGTCAAACTCCTGTCAAAGACCGACAACCGACACGTCGATGCAGGTTCGCCCGCGTGGCGTGTCGGTGATGTTACTGAACTCATAAACCTCGACGACGTAATCGCCGGCTTCGAGCGTCACGTCGAACGTCTCGATCGGGCCGATCGTTTCATAGATACCAAGAAAGCCTCGGCGATGCAGCACCACGTCCGGATCGCTGTCGGCCGGGCCGGAAGCGGTGAACCGGTAGCCGCCGGTCGAGGGAATCGGCAGCTCGAGAAAACGGCGCACAGAGAGCTTGTTAAAGGTTCCGAAGTCGCTGTCCCCGCCGAGGCTGCAGACATTGGTTACCCCGGCACCGACGACCAGCCCGGAATAGACCGGCAACACGTCACTGCCGCGGCCAGCGTCGTTCGTTTCGCCCGACCCATACTCATCGATTGCCGCGCTATCGATGGACTGACCGCTGACGATGGCATCGATGGCGGGACCCGCTGCCGGGTTCGCCTGCTTCAGCAGGGTTATGAAGCTGAAAATCGTCGCCGGTGGCACCGAGTTATCGATATTGCCGGTCAATACGTCAAAAACGGGACTGAAACCGAGACTTACGCTATCCACTCCGTCAGACGCGCTGTCGATAACGTCGTAGATGATGGTCTGCGCCGAACCTTCGCTGTACCAGCCCGGGTTGAGGTTGCTGTTGTCTTCCACGTCGATCTGAAAACCGCTTGCCTGCCCGAATCCGAGGGCATCGCGCGTAACCGGGTCATCCTGGGCAACACCGGCAAAGGCATAGCCCCAGCCCTCGGAAAAGGCCACCCGCGGATCGAGCCGGTCGCCGCTGGAGTGCGGACCTCCAATGGTGTCCGCCCGTGAGAATGCGTCTTCGAAATAGTGCCCGAACTCGTGGATCACGACGTGACTGTCGTATTCGTCGGTATCGGAATCTTCCTTGCCCAGCAGCAGGATCTCGCGGTTATCAAAACCGGTGCGGCGAAAAAAAGTATTGCCGATCTCACCGAGACTCTCGTCGCCGGTGGCGGTACTGTTGTCAGGACTCCATTTGACCGTCAGTCGCGGAAATACCGCGGCAGGATCGACCGCGAGCACCGATTCCATTCCCGTGTAGATGGCATCCATTGCCGCGAAGGGTGCGGCGGCCCGGGTCGAACCATAACCGGCCCCGGTCCAGCCGGACGCTGCGTGCAGGTCACGGACGCTGTTGGCGTTGCCGGTGTCGAACGTGGCGGACTCCAGCACATAGAGAGCATCACCCTGGGTGTTGTCGACGACCTCCAGGTCCCAGCCCGGGGCGCCGGCGCGCCCCATCTCAGCGCGCACTCTGACAAAGACATTGGTATTGGTGGGCACCAGCGCGCTGTAATCGCCTTGTGAATCTGTTTCAACTGTCGCCAGTACCGCCGCGCTTGCTGCGTCGATCACCTCGACTACCGCCAGCCGTAC
The DNA here is from genome assembly GCA_024638445.1 of Gammaproteobacteria bacterium. GTDB lineage: Bacteria > Pseudomonadota > Gammaproteobacteria > Steroidobacterales > JABDKV01 > JABDJB01. Next base: position 14,240 of record JAHEKH010000026.1, read on the forward strand.
AGGCAGCGACAAAGTACTGATGTAATCCAGCCCGTTCGTGCTGGTGCTGTGGGGGACCTTGTCGAACGTGGCCTTGCCGGAAACGACAACGTTGGCCCCGGTATCGCAGGCATCACCGAACCCGTCCCCATCGCTGTCGGCCTGATCGGTATTGGCAACCAGCGGGCAATTGTCGCTGGAGTCCGCCACGGTATCGTTGTCGTCGTCGCTATCGCACAGGTCACCGCTGCCGTCGCCGTCGTTGTCCTCCTGTCCGGCGTTGGCGATGAACGGGCAATTGTCGGCGGCATCGGCCGCGCCGTCATTGTCGTCGTCAGCGTCGCAGGCATCGCCGCTGCCGTCGGCGTCGTTATCGGCCTGGCTGGCATTCGAAGTCGTCGGACAGTTATCGGCAGTATTGACGATCCCGTCATTGTCGGTGTCATTGTTGGTGGTATTGTCGCCACCCCCACCGCCACCACCGCCACAGGCGGCTGCGAACAGCATGATCGCCACCAACGTGGCCAGGCGATGACCCCTGACGAGAATTCGGTTATCCATCGTTCCTTGTTCCTTAAACAACGGTTGTACTTTAAAGGGTGAAGCCTGAACGCCAGCCAAACGAGCGGCCCGGCCAGCGATTGTCGCGCCGCGGGCGAATCCGGTCAGGAACCCCGTCACAATCCTGCCCCGGCGTGACGCACGCCACGTTGCCCGTAGCGCCCCGGGTGCTACTATGCGCTCGCGGCAGCGGAGGAGCAGTATGGACGAAGCAATCCTGGTAACCGGTGGCGCCGGGTACATTGGCAGTCACATAGTCCGCCAGCTCGGTGAAGCAGGCGAAAACGTCGTCGTGCTCGACAATCTTTACACCGGATTTGAGGACGCGGTACTCGACGCTGAGCTGGTACGCGGTGACTGCGGCGACCCCGCCATTCTCAGGCGGATTTTCGACGGTTACCAGATTAATTCCGTGCTCCATTTTGCAGCCCATACGATCGTTCCCGAATCTGTTGCCGATCCGCTCAAATATTACGGCAACAACACCTGTAAGACCCGGCAACTGCTCGAAACATGCGCCGCGAGAGGCGTAAACAATTTTGTCTTTTCGTCGACTGCGGCCGTTTACGGCATTCCGGACACCGATGTGGCAATCGATGAAGCCGCGCCGACCCGGCCCATTAACCCTTATGGCCAGTCCAAGCTGATGAGCGAGTGGATGCTTCGTGATCTTGCGGCCGCCAGCCCACTGCGACATGTCACGTTGAGGTATTTCAACGTAGCCGGCAGCGATCCGGGCGGTCGCATCGGACAGTCTACAAAAAACGCTACGCTGCTGACCAAGGTGGCCTGCGAGGCGGCAATCGGAACGCGCGACAAGGTTTTTGTCTTTGGCTCGGACTATCCGACACCCGATGGTACCGGCGTGCGCGATTACATCCACGTCGAGGACCTGGCGGGAGCTCACCTGCTGGCGCTCGACTACCTGCGCGGCGGCGGGGAGTCGCAGACGCTCAATTGCGGCTATGGCCACGGCTACAGCGTGCGCGAAGTGCTCGAGGCGGTCGAACGGGTTTCGGGCCGAAAACTCAATATTGTCGACGAACCGCGTCGTGCCGGCGATCCTCCCTCGCTGGTGGCCAACGCTGACCGGATTCGCACGGTGCTCGGCTGGCAGCCGGAGTGCGACGATCTGGATTTCATCGTCAGGACTTCGCTGGCGTGGGAAGAGAAGCTGGCGGCGAGGGCCGCCGGCTAGCACATGCACCTGCTGCATCACCTGGTTGACAGCGCCGCTCGCCGTTATCCGGAGCGGCCGGCATTGCGTCATGCGGCTTCTGACCTGAGTTACGCTGCGCTCGCCGACACCACCGGCCGGGTTGCCGGCGGCCTCGTAAAACTCGGTCTCGCCCGCGGGGAGCGGGTTGCGGTATATCTGCCCAAGCAACCCGAAGCGGTGATTGCCTGCTTCGCCACCGCTCGCGCCGGTGGTGTATTCGTGCCGGTAAATCCGCAGCTCAAGGCCGCCCAGGTCGCCCACATACTCGACGACTCCGGGGCAGCGGTGCTCGTGACTTCCGCGGACAGGCTGAGGGCAATAGGCCCGGTCACCGCAGGATGCCGGCAGCTGCGCGAAATCGTCGTCGTCGACGATGAGGCGGAGCAGGTTGCCGGCCAGGCGGTCACCGGCTGGAGCACGCTGGCGGCAGCGGCAGCGACACAACGGCGGCAAATCGATGCTGATCTCGCAGCGCTGTTTTATACCTCCGGCAGCACGGGGCGCCCCAAGGGTGTGATGCTGACTCACCGAAACCTTTTGGCTGGAGCGGAAAGCGTTGCCACCTACCTCGGTAACCGGCCGGAAGACCGGATTCTCGCGGTGCTGCCCCTCGGTTTCGACTATGGGTTCAGCCAACTCACCACGGCCTTTTATTCCGGTGCGTGTGTCGTACTGTTCGATTATCTGCTCCCGCGCGACGTGATTCGCGCAGTCGAGCGCGAACACATTACCGGCCTGGCCGCTGTACCCCCCGCCTGGATTCCGCTGGCCCGGCTCGAATGGCCAGCACGGGTCGCCGCGCACCTGCGCTACCTGACCAATTCGGGTGGCGCAATGCCACGAATGACGCTCGACGCGCTCCGTCAAAAGCTGCCGTCTACCCAGGTGTTCCTGATGTATGGCCTGACCGAAGCGTTTCGCTCGACCTACCTGGATCCCGCCGAACTGGATCGGCGCCCTGATTCGATGGGCAAGGCGATCCCCAACGCCGAAGTGCTGGTATTGCGCCCCGACGGCACGCCCTGCGCTGCGGGAGAGGCCGGCGAACTGGTGCACCGCGGTGCGCTCGTGTCGCAGGGCTACTGGCGCGACGCGGAAAAGACCGCCGAGCGCTTTCGTCCTGTGCCTCTCCGGCATGAGGGCACCGCGAAACCGGAAATCGCGGTATGGTCCGGGGATACGGTACGGATGGACGATGAAGGTTTTCTGTACTTCGTCGCACGCAACGACGCGATGATCAAGACTTCGGGTTATCGCGTCAGCCCGACAGAGGTGGAGGAAGCCTTGTACGAATCCGGACTGGTCAGGGAAGCCATAGCCTTCGGTGTGCCGCACGCGGAACTGGGCGAGGCTATCGTCGCGGTTGCCGTTGCCGCCGGCGACGAGGATTCCGACGCCCTGATGTCGTCCTGCCGCAGCCAGCTGGCCAACTTCATGCTGCCGGCGCATATCGCGTGGCGGCCGGCACTGCCGCGCAATGCCAACGGCAAGATCGATCGCAATGTTCTGGCCACCGAGTTTGCCGGGCAATTCGTGGAGACGCGGACATGAGCCCCGTCAACTTCGCCGACCATGCGCCCGCGACGGGGTTCGCCGTCCACGACGGCATGATTCATGTCGGTGGACGACCCCTCGACGAAATAGCCGGCCAGACGCCCTGCTACGTTTACGACCGGGCGTCGATAACAGCAACCGTCCAACGGCTGCGTGACGCGCTGCCCCGGGGCATAGCCATTCACTATGCCGTGAAGGCGAACCCGATGCCGGAAGTCGTGGCTCACTGTGCCACGCTGGTGGACGGTCTCGATATCGCGTCGGCGGGTGAACTGGCGCTCGTCAGCCAGGCAGGATACGACCTCTCGCGCGTGAGTTTTGCCGGGCCGGGCAAACGCGAGACGGAGCTGGCGGCAGCGCTGGAAGCTGGCATTACCGTCAACCTGGAATCCGAAAGAGAACTGGACGTGTTATGCCGGCTGGGTGGCGACAGTCAGAAACGCCCGCGTGTGGCGGTACGGGTCAATCCGCCGTTCCAGCTGCGCAGCTCGGGTATGCGTATGGGTGGCGGCGCCCAGCAGTTCGGCATCGATGCGGAGGCGGTGCCCGCGCTGTTGCAGCGCATCGGCTCACTCGAGGTGGATTTCGAAGGCTTCCATATTTTCACCGGATCGCAGAATCTCAGCGCCGACGCAATTTGCGAAGGCCAGCGGGAGACCTGTCGCCTGGCGATCGACCTTGCCCGCGAGGCCCCGGCACCGGTGCGCCTGCTCAATCTCGGCGGCGGATTCGGTATCCCCTATTTTCCCAGCGAGCAGCCGCTCGATCTCGCGCCCATCGCCGCCAACCTGGCAGCACTGCTCCCCCGGGTTTCGGCTGCAATGCCGGATGCCACGGTTGCGCTGGAGCTGGGACGTTTCCTGGTCGGACCGGCGGGGATTTATGTCTGCCGCGTCATCGAGCGCAAGGTATCCCGTGGCAAGGTTTTCCTGGTCACCGATGGCGGCATGCACCACCACCTTGCCGCCTCGGGTAACTTCGGGCAGGTCCTGCGCAAGAATTACCCCGTCACAATTGCCAACCGGGCCGACAGTACGGACCTGGAAACCGCGTCAGTCGTCGGCCCCCTGTGCACCCCGCTCGATCTGCTGGCGGACAGCATGCGCTTGCCGCGGGCACAGCCCGGCGACCTCGTCGCGGTCTTCCAGTCCGGCGCCTATGGCCGGACCGCCAGCCCGCTGGGTTTCCTCAGTCACCCTGCGCCGGGCGAAGTTCTCGTCTAGCTGTCGAGCTTTGCCAGGAATTCGGTAACCAGACCGACCAGCGCGTCGGTCTGTTCATGCCCGGCGAAGGTATGACTGGCACCTGGCAGCTCATGCCGGTCGAAACGGGTCTCCGCTGTTTGCCGCCAATCCGCATCGTTTTCACACAGGTCGCTGAACTCGCGGGCGGTCATGTCCTGTCCGGACAGCACGAGCAGCACCGGACCCGTGAAAGACCGGACACCGGCCAGCATCCGACCGACAAAATCATCCGCCCGCGGGGCCGCACGGGCCGCGCCGGCCTGCTGGCGATAGGAGCGCAACGCGTGGAGCACCCGGACTTTCCCGGTCAACAGCCGTTTCCAGAAGCCGGCGCTGCCCAGCCTGGCCGGGTAATAATTCTTCACCCGCGCCCGCTCGAGGCTGCCCTCGCTGCGTACCCATGGATTGAGCAACACGAGGCCCGCAACCCGCGAGTCCCGCGCAGCGTACATCGACGCTGCCGACGCGGCGTCGCATAAACCAAGGATGACGACCCGGTTCACGCCGGACGCTGTGCAGAGCGCATCGATTGCAGCGGCCAGATCATCATCCAGCGACTCAAAACCCGGATGATCGCCGGTACTGTCGCCACTGCCGCGAAAATCGAAGGTTATTGCCGCGTTCCTTTTTGCCGCCGCCGACCTCGCAATCGTGGTGAAGAGCCGGTGGCTGCCGGACCGGTACTGTGGCCCGCCGGTGACAATGACCAGACCGGTAGCCGCCGGGTTTACAGGCAGTTCGGCAACACCGACCAAAGGTATCCCGGCGCAATCGAAGACCAGGGCGCGCCGCTCTGTCATGCCGCCAGGCACTTCACCGTCGCGTCGATCAACGCAGGCGCGGCGACGGTTTCCACAGAGTCCCACCAGGCCGGGTAGTCGGCCTGGACGAAGCGTGCACCGATGTCGGCTGCGGGCCCGGCCGTATCGCCACGCGCGATCCAGTCCACGGGGATGCCATCGGGCACCCGGGCCTCATCCAGCGCGTCCAGGTCGGTTGCCAGCGCCGGCGACACACGGTAACCGGCCACTTCGAGAGTCTCACCTTCAAGGAGTCGCTGCCGCAACGACGCAACGGTTTCCTTGCGCCCGTTCATCATCGCCGCCATGCTGCGGGCCCGCAGGAAGCGCTCGAGAAAACGCCGGCCATCCAGCTCGGGATCCCACAGCAGCACCCGGCCCAGTCCGTCCTGGCGGCGCGCCGCATAATCCAGCGCGAGCCGGCCGCCCAGGCGAATACCGGCCAGGTCGACAGTCGCAAAACCGCGCTCTTTCAGCCGCTCGACCATGTCATGCACATTGCCAAGCCACAGCGGCCAGCGGGCTTCGTGAAACTCACCGTCACTGTCACCGGTGCCGTGCAGGTCGAACAGGCACGTGACCCTACCGGCTTCGTTCAAAGCGACCGAGGCCGCGGTGACCAGCGGGCGAACGCGGTTCATCTCTTCGGCGAACGGTGGCACGAACAATACGCAACGGCTGGCATCGCTGGCACCACGGTGGAGCGCAAACAGCCTGCCCGACCCGGCATCGATAAATTCAGCTACCGGTCCGCCCGCATAACTCTCACCGGTGCCAGCGCGCGCCCGATCAACGAAATCGGCCAGGCTGCCGATCGTCTCGAAGAGTTCGGCGCTGATGTCCTCGTCATCGAATTCGAGGCCGAACCGGTCTTCGATCGCGAGCAGCACCGAGGCTACCGCCAGTGAATCGAATTCAGGGATACCACCGAGCAGCCGAGAGCCCGGCTCCAGCGGACGTTGCGGCTCGAGCTGCAGCACGTCGCGCAGCGTCTCAATTACGCCCGTGAGGCTATCGCCATCCGTCACTGTAGTCCGGCCCTCACTTCATCCGTCAGCGCGGCGATCTTCGCCGCGTTGTCGTCCCACGTCAGACGGCGCACCGCGATCTGGCGCCTCGCGCCAGCCGACAGCCGCTCTCTCAGCGTCGCATCATTACACAGCCTGGCAATGGCGTCGTGCCTGGCACCCTCGTGCTCCGGATCGAACAACATGGCAGATTCGTCATCGAGTACTTCCTCGATATTAGGCAGCCGCGGTGCAACTATCGCGCATCCCATCGCCATGTACTCGAAAATCTTCAACGGTGACGCATAGGCGGTAACCGCCGGCTGCAGCGCGATATCGAAGCACCCGACATAGCCGGCCACCTCGTCTCGCTCGACCAGCCCCGTGAAGTGCACGCGGTCCTGCAGTCCGAGTCTACCGGCCTGCGCCTCCAGCGCCCTCCGGCCAGGCCCGTCGCCGACGACCATCAGGTGCACGTTGTCGCCGAGACCGGGTAATGCGTCAATTACATCGTCCAGTCCGTGCCAGTCACGGATAAAACCGGTAAAACCCAGCACCACGGCGTTTTCCAGCCCGAACTCCGCCCGGCGCGCGGCAAAACCGCCGGCTGAATCGAAGCGCTCGCGGTTGATCCCGTTTGGAATGACGACTATCCGCTCGTCGGGAACACCCGCGTCGCGGACGTAGCCGGCAAGCACCTCAGTGACCGGCAGAACGCGGTCGGCATTGCGCCAGGCGTAGCGCTCGGACCATCGCGCGAGCCGACGCAACCGCAGCTGACCGTATCGCTGTCGCTCCTCCGCCAGTGGCGCATTGACCTCCAGCAAAAACGGCAGCCGGTAACGCCGCCGGAGCCAGGCACCGGCAGGCGAAAACAGGTTGTACCGCTCGTAGTAGAGATCCGGGGCAAACTTTCGAACTTCGCGACGCAGGCGCCAGTAGGTCAAAAATGAGTAACCCAGCTCCAGCAGTTCGTAGGCCGCGCCCGGAAGCAGCTTCTTCAGCGCGGCGATCATCCGGTTCTCGCCACCAAACTCCATTTCCTCACCGGCGGCCGGTCCCACGATTGTCACCTCGTGCCCCGCCCGTCCAAACGCGTCGATCAGTTCGTCAATATGAACCGCCTGGCCATCGCGGGACGCGGTGCGGTGGTGATACAGGATCCGCATGTCAGCCGGTACCGAGCAGGCGACTCACCGAATTTTCGAACATCAGCAGGGACCACAGCGTAGTCGAGTGATCGCTGCGCCCGCTCTCATGCTGCGCAAGCAGCTGCCCCACCCGGTCGGGTGCGAACAGGCCCAGGCGTTCCAGCCGGTCCGGTGCCAGGCGTGCGCGAGCCGTTTCGCGGGCCGGGCCACGCAGCCAGCGCGCCAGCGGCACCGAGAAACCCATCTTGGGTCGATAGAGCAGGTCGTGATCGAGACGCGACTCCAGCGCCTTCTTGAGGGCGTACTTGCCGGTACCGTTGATCTTCAGTCGATCGGGCAGACCCAGCGCCCAGGCGACATACTCGTGATCGAGAAACGGCACTCTGACCTCCAGCCCGTGCGCCATGCTCGCCCGGTCCACTTTCGTCAGAATGTCTCCCGGCAACCAGGTCTTGAGATCGAGATACTGGATCAGCGCCAGCCCGCTGGCTTCGGGCGCCCGTTCCGCATGCGCGCGGAAATGATCCAGCACCGTGTAGCCCTGCAGCGAACGCGCAAAGCTGTCGGTGTAAAGCTGGCGGCGCAAGCCGGACGAACAGCGGGACACGCTTTCCAGGTAGGCGGCAACCGGATCCAGCGACAGGCCGTTCAGGGTCGTCTTGGCGCGCAGGAACGACGGGGCCCAGTCGAGCTTCGGATAAACGGATGCCAACGCGCCAAAGACCGGGCGGCGCAGCCCCGCGGGCAGCAGGTTCCTGACCCGTTCCTCGCGGCAATGCCACTGGTAGCGGCGATAGCCGGCAAAAGTCTCGTCCGCGCCATCGCCGGATAATGCCACCTTGACCTGGCGACGGGCCACCTCGCAGACCCGGTAAGTCGGTATCGCCGAACTGTCGGCAAAGGGTTCGTCATAAACGGCTGCAAGGCCGTCGATCAGGTCGAGATCGTCTGCCGCAACCTGCTGACTGAAATGGTTGGTGCCGTACTGCGCGGCGACTCCCTCGGAGTAACGTGACTCGTCAAAGGCCGTTTCGGCGAAGGTGATCGAGCAGGTCAAAACCGGGTCCGGCGTCAGACCAGCCATGGCGGAGACCACCGCACTGGAATCGACGCCTCCCGACAGGAAAGCACCCAGCGGCACATCGGCGATCATGCGCCGCTCCACCGCGAGACCCAGCTGGTGCAGCACCTCTTCATGCAGGGCCGCGTCGTCGGCGTCGTTGCGTCGCTCGAAAGGCACATCCCAATACTGACGTGGGCGTGCGGCAGCGTAATTGCCGCGTTCTATCGTTAACGTGTGGCCCGGCTCAAGTTTCCGGACAGAGGCAATAATGCTGCGCGGCTCCGCGACATAGCCCAGTGACATGAAGTCCTCGACCGCCTGGACATCGAGCTCCCGCTCGATTCCGGGGTGCACCATCATCGCCTTCAGCTCAGAAGCGAAAACCAGCGTGCCGTCGCCGAGGATCGCGTAGTGCAGTGGCTTGATACCTAGCCGGTCACGGGCGAGAAACAGGACCTGCCGCCGCCGGTCCCATAGCACGTAGGCAAACATGCCGTTGAAGCGCTCGACGCAGGCCTCGCCCCACTCTGTCCAGCCATGCACCAGCACCTCGGTATCAGTCTGGGTGCGAAAGCGGTGCCCCGCCCGCTCGAGCTCCGCCCGCAGCTCACGGTAGTTATAAATTTCGCCGTTGTAAGTCACGACCACGCTACCGTCGGCGTTGGCGATGGGCTGCCGGCCACTGGCGAGGTCGATGATCGACAGCCGCCGGTGCCCCAGCGCAATGCCATCTTCGAGGTAGTAATCGCTGTCGTCCGGCCCGCGATGGGCTATCGCATCACACATTTTGCGCGCGAGCACGGGATCGGCCGGACGCCGCCCGGCAAGATCTGCGAAACCGGCTATTCCACACACGCCAGGCTACTCGAAACAGGTGCCCGGAGAGGCAATGCAGGCTGTAGCCTGCTGGCGCCAGGCTTCGATAAAGTTGCGTAATCCCGCTTCATCGGATTCCGCAGCGGCAACCGTCACGATGGCCGAGCTCGTGCCGCCACGAAAAACGGTGTCGAGCGCCTCGAACACCTTGGCGCGGTAGGGCGATGCGGTCACCCGATCGCCAACCTGGTACCAGCTTGCAACCAGGTACACCCGGTTTCCCGACTGGACCCGGACGATACGCATCGAGGGATCGCTCCAGGCGGGACGCTCGCCCAAACGCCATGTCTTGTTGTCCACCAGCCGGTTAGCGCTGCTGGCCGCATCGACTCCGCCATCGGCCGTACTGTAGACATCGACAAAGACGTGCACGATTGCGGCCCCGTCGGTCATTGTCTTGCGCAGGACCTGGTCGGCCGGCTGGAAAGCCGGTTGCCAAGCAACCTCCTGGAGTTCGCTCGTCCAGCCCGGCGGCGGTGGCGCCAGCGCGACCGTGTGGCTGCTCCCCGCCTTCCCGGTCAGGCCGGCCAGCGTCAGGGGCCCGATCAGCAGTGCGACGGCCAGTCCTGCCAACACGAATGGCAGCCTGCCGGGTCCGGCGGATGCCACGGCCAGCCTGCTGCTCTCGCCAGTCGTTTTGTCGAGGTCGTCGCGATAACGCACACCCACGGCGAAGAGCACGAACATCACCAGGCCGAAAAATACCCAGCCATAGATGAAATGATCGATACCTACCGCCAGCTTCATACCGCTGGTCGAGGCAAGGACCACGATCAGGTAGGCGCGGATGCCGTTGGCAATGATCGGGACGAGTACAGAAAAACCAATAAAAATTAATCTTTTACGCCAGGTTGTGAAAGTAAGATATGCGAATATCGTACCGAGCACAATCGAGGCAATCAGGTAGCGAATTCCGCTACAGGCCTTGGCAATTTCAAAATCGCCGCCCGGCACGGCGATAAACAACCCGGTCCGATAAACGGGAAAACCGGTCAGCTGCAGCAGCAGCGTCGTCATATCGGCGGTCACTTCCATCAGCAGCGGAATGAGAAATTCGCCGAACGGAACCGCGAACAGCAGGAAAGCCAGCGGGAACGCGATGACCCGCAGGACCCGGACTCCGGCGAGGGCCAGGACCGCAGCGGAAATCGATGCCACGGCGGCGAACTGCTCTACCACGTTAACGCTGAGATAACGGGCGACCAGCCAAAGCAGCGACAGGGAACCGACCAGCAACAGGCCGGGCCAGTAAGTACGCGCCGGTGTTGCCGCAAGCGCCTCTCGACGGTGACCATAAACGAGGTACAGCGCGAATGGCGCCACGATTAAGCCATGGGCAAAAGTATCGGAACGCAGCCAGATACCAGCCATCGCCTGGAAGCTGGACCAGTAAACGACGACGACTGCGAGCAACGCGAGGCTGACCCGCACCACCGCGGGACTGGCCAGGGCCTCGAGAAACCGGTTTTTTCGCGAGTCAGTCAATTCACGCTCCGCCAGGTCCGTCGTCAACAGCCAACGCGCGATCCAGCACCCGGAGTGCGGCCGGCCAGGAGAAATGGTCGGCAACGTAACGCCGGTTGGCAAGGACGCGGTCCGCAACCAGGTCCGTGTGCACGGCATCGGCAAACGCCCCGGTCTCGTCGGCCAGGGTCACCCCGTCGCCGCGGTAGTCGATTCCGCGAATCGCCGCGGTGGTTGTGACCACCGGGCAAGCCATCGACATGGCCTCGAGCACCTTGTTCTGCAGACCGCGTGCCACCCGCAGCGGGGCAACGGCCACGGCGCAGTGGGCGAGATAGGGTCGAACGTCTTCGACTCTGCCCGTCACCCGCACGCCGGGCAGCGATTCCAGCATCCGCACTTCCCGTGCGGGACTCGAACCGACGATATAAAACACTGCCCTGCAGTCGCGTTGCCGCACCAGTGGCAAAACCTCGCGAGCAAACCAGTCGACGCCCTCCACGTTGGCCCAGTAGTCCATTGCACCCGTAAAGACTATTGGCCGCTCATCGGCAGCAAACGGCCTGTCATGGTCTGCAGCGGGATCGAAGTATTCCTGGTCGACACCGTTGGGCATGACGCCCACGCGTTCGCCGGCCGGGCCACAGCGCTGCCTTAACAACTGCGCTTCGTCAGCCGAAACCAGCAGGGTCGAGTCGAACCGGGCAACCTGCCGGGTCTCTTCGGCAGCGAGCCGCCTTGCTTCGCGGCGATAAACGAGCCGATGAGGCCAGCCCCGCAACCCGGCGTATTCCTCCCACTTGCGGGAATCCACGTCGACCATATCGAGCACCTTGCGGCAACCGGCCGGCAGCATCGCAGCGTAGGGTGCCAGCCCGCCCGAGAAAATCAGCGCCCCGCCAAGCTCGGGCAAGGCAGCAGCGCGACTGACCCAGTCCTGCAGCTTCCGGTCGCGATAATTGGCCAGCGTTACCGAGGTGCCTTTGGCCAGCGCACCGGCGGCGCGGACCAGCGTACGCCAGCCCCCCGCCGGACGAACGCACAGGCTCTCGCAATGCTCGCGCACGGCCGGCACGTAGTCCCAGTCTTCGGCAGAATCGACGAAGGTGCCGAGGTGAACCCGGTAACGTGACGCCAGGTGCCTGAGGATATGGTACGAGCGAATCTTGTCGCCCTTGTCCGGCGGCCAGGGAATACGGTGTGTCAGCAGCAGCAAATCGCTCATCCGAGATTACGCGACAGGACAGGACCGACGAGCCGCGACAGGCTTACCGGCAGGCGTTTCCACAGGCTGATAAACAGGCGGTATTTCGGGTTGGCCGGACTGAGGTCGGGCATCTTGTCGGCACGGACCAGGCCGAACTCGTAATACAGCGGCCGGGGCTCGAAGCCCCAGTGTTTCTTGAACCGGTACGATCCCGTACCCTGCTTGCTCCGTCCATAGTCGAATACCCTGACCCCACGGGCAGCGGCACGGCTCATCACCTGCCAGTACATGTAGTCGTTCGCGCTGACCGTCCGGGCCGCCGCGGTACCGCCACCATAGTACGGCAGGACTTCGTCGCGAAAATAAAAACTCAGAACGCCGGAGACAGGTTCATCGGCGCTGCTGATTACCAGAAGCTCGCAGTCTTCGCCGAACTCTTCTTTCAGTAACCGGAAATAGCGGCGCGAAAATACCGGTGTACCAAGATTGCGCACACTCTCCGCGTACATTGAATAAACGGTATCGACTTCATTATCGACGCGCGACTGCAGTCCTGCCTTGATGCCGCGACGAACCATCGCCCGCTGCTTGCGCGGAATCGCCGCCAGGTTTGCGTCGTCGTCGGCTGCAATCTCGCGCCGAAAGGTCACGTAGAGGTCCTTGGTCGGCCAACCCGGATTTTGCGGCTCGAGGTTGCGCAGCTCGAGGCAATCGACCTTCAGTTCGCGCGCCAGGTGCATTGCTTCACCCGTGAGCTGCCGGACGGTTTCGGAGTCGGCTGCAACAACGCCGCCATAGACGCAGAAGGGAACTGAAATCAGGGAATTGCCGAACAAGAGGCTACGCAGGTGAAACAACGGCAACACGCCACAGACCGAGCCGGCACGTTCGGCGATGAGATAATACGGGCGATGCCCGAACGCCTCGCTGATAACACGCCGCCAGCCAAAGCGGTGAAAAAAAGTCGCTTCGGGGGTCGCATTGACGAACGCATCCCAGCGGTCGGCATCTTCGCTGCCGGCCACCCGAATTGCCACATCAGCTGCCGTATCCGGCTCAGGCACAGCGAACTTCACCGGTTTCGTGTTCGCCTGGCTGGAACACGCGATCCATTCTGTCCCATCGGAAATCAGTCAGCAGCTGGCGCAGCCGCGGTTCGGTTCGCCCGAGGTTGAGGTAATGACGGAACCTGGCCCTCCCCGAGATGCCGTCGACCCGGGGTTGCCCGGTATCGATCTCCCACGGGTGCAGGTAAAACACGGCCGGCTGTCGCTCGACCCGGTTGATCCGGCGAAGCGCCCAGCGGGTAAAGGCATACGGCGCCAGCCTGAACCAGCCGCCGCCACCGCAGGGTACGTTTCGCCCGCCGATCGCGAGGGTAGTTACCGGGACCTCGAGGATACCGTTGGCAGCCAGGCGAAACGCAAATCGGGGAAACCCCGGAATACCGTAATGATCGTGCCGGATTGGACAAATGCTGGATGAATACCGGTAGCCCTCATCGGCCAGCACTTCGAGGGCCCAGAGCGTGTCCAGGGACACGGAGTAGCTGGCGGCACGGTAGCCGGACACCTGAACACCGCCCAGGTCTTCGAGCACCGCGCGGGTCCTGCGCACGTCGGCACGAAACTCGTCCGGTCGCTGGGTGGTGACGCGACGGTGTGACCAGCCGTGGCTGGCCAGCTCATGCCCACCGGCGACGATATCATTCACCAGCCCCGGCTCTTTCTCGGCCACCCAGCCAAGCATGAAAAATGTCGCTTTTGTTTCGCTGTCGCTGAACAGCTGAAGCAGTCGGTCCGTGTTGGCCCGCACGCGAAGGGGGTAGTCCTTCCAGCGGCCGGGCCCGACCTGCTCTTCGAATGCACTGACCTGGAAATAGTCCTCGACATCAACGGTCATGGCGTTGACCGGTGCGTCGGACCCGAACTGGCCGTGTGCAGGTATGGGTTCCGGTGCCGGCATAGCTGGCGTGACCTGGTTCAGCGGTATCAGCCGGCGCCGGTGGCGCCGACGAGATCTTCGAGCCGGGATTCCAGCTGCCGCAGCCGCTCCTCCAGCTCGCTGCGACTCCTGGGTTGTCCTTCCGTCTCGACCTTGTCTTCGACCAC
>JAHEKH010000118.1 GCA_024638445.1 Gammaproteobacteria bacterium
GCCAGTCGGGACGCAATTTTTCCGCCTGCGTGACATGACGCAGTGCGCGGTCATAGTCGGCCTCCTGCATCGCCATCAGGGCCATGCCGTATTGCGCCGAGGCGACATCCGGGTTGCGATCGGCCAGCCGCGCCATGGCCTGCGCGGCCATGGCCTGGTCCGGTTCCTCCAGCAGGATGCCGGTCAGGGACAGGAAGGATTCCTCAGGCACGTCGCCGTAGAGCGGCACCAGGGCTTCGAGTGCCTCGACAGCCTTGCCGGTATCACCTTCGCGCAGATGAATCCGCGCGAGGTAGCTGCGCGCCTCGATGCTGGCTGGCTCGAGCTCGACCCAGCGGCGCGCACTGGCCAGCGCCTCGGTGTTGCGGCCGAGACCGAAAGACAGCGTGACCGCGCGCTTGACGATCTCGAGATCGTCACTGAGCTGGGCGGCTTTACGGTATTCGCTGGCCGCGGCATCGAACTGATCGCGCTCCAGCGCCAGCTCGGCCAGCAGCAGGTGATACGAGGCCTCACCCCCATCGGTTTCGAACGGCTGGACCTCGACGCCTTCGGCATCGTCCCCGCCGCCGGTCGGTGTGCTGGCGCAACCCGCGGCCAGGGCACACAGGGCCAGAATCACGAGAGCGCCGCGATAGTGCTTGTTCGGGTTCATTCGTTTACCGGGGTGGGATCGCAGGCACTATAACCGAAAACCGGTAAGGCTGATCCGGTCCCGGCTTGATGGCACCGGGCCCATGCCGGACAATGCACAACTGCCCTGCCCCAACCCCGGTAACTGCTCATATTCCACCATGCGGCGTCCCTGTTTCCGACAAATCGTGCTGAATTGGACCGCGGCAACATGACCGGAGTTGCATCGGATACGGCATCGAACCGCCTGATCGTGCTGGGTCTCAACCACCGCACGGCACCCGTGGCAATTCGTGAAGAAGTGGCGTTCGAGGCCGCCGCTCTCGGTGACGCACTGACCGATCTGCGCGCCCAGCCCGGGGTCAACGGCGCGGTAATCCTGTCGACCTGCAACCGCACGGAGCTGTACTGCGATGCCGACAAGAACGGCGGCGACCGGTTGTCAGACTGGCTCGCACAGCACCGCGGTTTGTCGGAGGGCGCCCGCGATGCACTGTACCTGCTTGACGACATCGAGGCGGTGCGACACGCCTTCGAGGTTGCCTGCGGACTCGATTCGATGGTGCTCGGCGAGCCGCAGATTCTCGGCCAGGTCAAGCAGGCCTACGCCGCGGCGCAGGCGGGTGGTACGTCGACCCCGGTGCTGAACGCTCTTTTCCAGCAGGTCCTGGCGGTCGCCAAGCAGGTCCGTACCGATACCCTCATCGGTGCCAGCCCGGTGTCGGTCGCCTCGACCGCCGTGACGCTGGCCCGGCAGGTCTACTCCCGTTTCGACAAGCTGACGGCGCTGCTGATCGGGGCCGGTGAAACCATCCGGCTGACGGCCCGGCACCTGCGCAGTAACGGGCTGGAGCGGATGATAGTCGCCAACCGCAGCGTGGAGCGGGCGCGTGGCCTGGCGCTGCAGTTTGGTGCCTACGCGATTTCGCTCGGCGAAATTCCGACCCACCTTGCCGAGGCAGACATCGTTTTCACGGCTACCGCCGGGAGCCAGCCGCTGCTGGATGCGCCCATGGTCGAGGCGGCACTGAAGCGACGCCGGTCGCGCCCGGTTTTCATGGTCGATCTCGCGGTACCGCGCGATATCGACCCGGCAGTCGCCGAACTGGAGGATGTCTATCTCTACACGGTTGACGACCTGCACGAGGTGATCCAGCGCAACCAGCAGCGGCGTGAAGACGCAGCCGGCGATGCACGCCGGATCGTCGAGGAATCCGCCCGGCGATTCCTGGAGCTGCTGGCCACGCGCGACGCGGGGCCGCTGATCCGCGGACTGCGGTCATCGGTGGAGCAGGTGCGTGACCTGACGCTCGAACAGGCCAGGCGCATGCTGGCCGCCGGCCGCGACCCCGCGGAAGTGATCGAGTTTGTCGCCAATACACTGACGGGCAGGATGCTGCACGCCCCAAGCACCCGGCTGCGCCAGGCGGGCGCCGAGTCTGACGTCATGCTGACCCGCGCCGCCGCCGAGTTGTTCGGTATCAAAGATCCGGACATACCGGACGAAGACCGCTGACTGCTGGCACAATTGCGCTATGAGACCGGGCATGGAAAAGCGCCTGCGGGCGATGGTCGAGCGGCACACCGCAGTATCGGCGCAGATGGCCGATCCGGACATCGTGACCGACCAGGACCGTTACCGGGAACTGTCACGCGAGTTTTCGCGCTTGGAAACCGTGGTCCGCGATTTCCAGGGCTGGCAGGCGGCGCTGGCCGACCGCGAGGCGGCGCTGGAGATGGCCGGCGACGACGATCCGCAAATGCGCGAGCTGGCCGAGGCGGAGGCCGGCGATGCAGCCGACCGTGCGGCCAGCCTGGAGGAGCAGCTGCGCACTCACCTGATTCCGGTCGATCCGCTGGACAATAAAAACGTCTACCTGGAAATTCGTGCCGGTACCGGTGGCGACGAGGCGGCGATATTCGCCGGCGACCTGTTCCGGATGTATACCCGTTATGCGGAACGCTGTGGATTGCGCGCGGAAATTACCAGCGAATCGGGCGGCGAACACGGCGGCTACAAGGAAGTCATCGTTCACCTGGTTGGCAGCTCGCCTTATTCGCGGCTGAAATTCGAATCCGGCGCGCACCGGGTGCAACGGGTGCCGGAAACCGAGTCACAGGGGCGCATCCACACCTCGGCCTGCACGGTCGCGGTCCTGCCCGAGGCCGAAGAAATCGGCGATATCGAGATTCGCGAAGACGAACTGCGTATCGATACCTATCGGGCATCGGGTGCGGGCGGCCAGCACGTCAACAAGACTGATTCCGCGGTCCGGATTACTCATTTGCCCACCGGCATCGTCGTCGAATGCCAGGACGAACGTTCGCAGCACAAGAACCGCGACCGCGCCAAATCGCTGCTGCGGGCGCGACTGCTCGCCGACGAGAGAGAGCGGCAGCAGCGGGAACGTGCGCGGCAGCGCAAGTCGCTGGTCGGATCAGGTGACCGCTCCGAGCGTATCCGCACCTATAATTTTCCGCAGGGCCGGGTCACTGACCACCGCATCAACCTGACGCTGTACCGGCTCGACGACATTCTGCAGGGTGACCTCGACCAGGTCATCGAGCCACTGCTGGCGGAATACCAGGCCGAGCAGCTGGAACAGCTGGACGACTGACTCAGTTCTCGAACCGCTGGATGCGTTTTTCCGTGGCGGGATGCGTGGCCAGGAAGTCTGGCGCACCGCCCTCTCCATGAT
Organism: Gammaproteobacteria bacterium; assembly: GCA_024638445.1. Classification (GTDB taxonomy): domain Bacteria; phylum Pseudomonadota; class Gammaproteobacteria; order Steroidobacterales; family JABDKV01; genus JABDJB01. The sequence continues at coordinate 3,333 of JAHEKH010000118.1, forward strand.
CCTCGCTCATGCGCCTCAGGATATCGCTGAAGTGGCGCGGCGCTATCCCGACCTCGGTCATCAGCGCCAACGCGTATTCGTCCGCTTCGGTTTCGAAAGCGCGGGAATACTTCGTCTGCACCAGCACCGCGGGTAACGCTGCAGCCAGACCGGTGATCGACGTGATGTCGCCCAGCACGACCGCAAAAGTTACCGCTGCGATCGAGTTCTGCAGCAGCAGGCGCAACGAATGACGGCCGTCCACGTGTCCGATTTCATGGGCCAGCACGGCAGCCAGTTCATCGTCGTTCTCGGCCAGCGCCACAAGCTCGTCGGTCATCACCACCAGCCCGGACGGTAACGCGAACGCATTGGCACCGACCGCCCCGCCCTCGCGGAATTCCAGCACCAGCGTGCGGCCCGTGTCAGCCACGCCCGCCAGCTGACTGAATTTTTGCTGCAAGGCCGCCTGGCGCCCCTCGTCCAGCGTGGAGGGTTCGAACATCAGCTCATCCATGAACTTCAGCGTGTCGCGACCGAGCTGCTCATCGACTTCCGGTGGCAGCGTCGACGCGACCATCGACGCCATCAGCGGCAGCCCGACGGCAATGAACAGCCAGCTCGCGATAACCGCGGCGACTACCGCAGCACCCGCCCACAGCCAGGCCCGCTCGAGCCGGTGCACGCCCAGCGCAATCGCATGCCCACCGCGGTCGGCAAGGTAGCGGTCGATCGCCTCGTTGTCCGGCGTCTCGAATAAACCGCCGTCGGGAAAACGGATGCTGCGCACCAGGTTGCCCAGCCGGTCGGAAACGTGGCTGTCATCGAGGCGGTGCTGGTGGGTGAAACCTGCGCCGCTGACCCGCAGCTCACCGGTCGGCAGCAGCGCCAGTCGTGCCGGATAGGCGCGCGACGTTCCCGGCTCGTAGAATTCGCCGCTGACCTCGATCAAAAACCGACCTCGATATCGAAGGCCTCGCCGAGCTCGTCGCCGATCGCCGTACCGCCGTCATCCGCACCGGCCACGATTTTGTCCATGTCGCCACGCACTTCGAGCCGGGTGTGCTCGAGCCGGTAACGCGTCGAACGGATCATGGCCCAGGGCACCGCCAGGCCGAGGGTGAAAATGATCGCGAGAATATTGGTAGCGTAAATCCAGAACAGCTCGAGCACCTGCATATCGCTGTGCGGCAGGAAGCCCGCAACCTGCGAGTTATTGGCCACGTAGTTGCCCTGCCGCGCTTTCAGGTAAGCCGGTGGAAACACGTAGAAGGCAAGACCAATCGCCAGGTAGATCACGGCGATATCGACGTAGTCCATCGGGCCTTCCAGCCTCATGCCCTCGAGCCGGCCGGCATAGAAGTAGCCCGCGAAAATAGACAGCGCCAGGGCCAGCAGCAGATAGAGAAACAGTCCGCCCCAGATGGCGTAAAAGCCACTGGAATTGCCGAAAAAACTGCAGCGCCGGTTACCGAAACCGAGGTTGTCCACGACAAAACGTGACCGTCGATAGACGACGTAAGGCCACAAAAGGCCAACGGTAAAAATCGTCAGGAATGGAAACCAGAGATAGGCCTTCGCCGCCTCGCCATAGCCGCCATAAAAATGAAAGCGCAGGCTGCGGTATCGCGTGTGGTAGCTGCGAAAACGCAGCGAACGCACAATCACCCACGGCAGCGCGATCAGCATCGGCGGGATCAGCAGCAGGCTGATCAGCGGCATGAAGGTCGACGCCAGGTACCAGACCAGGAATGCGCCCATGGCGATCAGCCGCCCCTTCAGGATTGCTACCGGGTTGGCGGTGTATTCGAAAGGCCGGCCGTCCAGCTTCGTGCTGCCAAAGAAATAGCGGTTGGTCCGGACCTTGGCCCACGCCGAGTAGATACCCAGCGTGAGCACCGTCAGGACGATGTTGACGATCCAGATGCGAAAGAACTCGCCGGCTTTACCCTCGAAGACGAATGGGATCAGCCTGGGCTCATCCTCGCCGGCCGGGACGCCGGGCTCTGCCGGCGTATCGCTCCCCGTCTCGTTCACGCCGACAGGGCCTGGTCGATGTCGGCGATGAGGTCCCCGGCGTCTTCGATGCCGGCGGATAACCGGACCAGGTTATCGGCGATGCCCAGCTGCTCGCGTTTGTCTTTCGGCACCGAGGCGTGCGTCATGATTGCCGGGTGGTTGGCGAGACTCTCCACGCCGCCGAGGCTTTCGGCGAGAGTGAATACCTCGAGACGCTCGAGGAACCGGCTGGCATCGGCCAGGTCGCCATCGATCACCAGCGAGACCATTCCGGTAAAGCCGTTCATCTGCCGCTGTGCGAGTTCGTACTGGGGGTGGGACCGCAGGCCCGGATAAATGACCTGCCTGACTCGTGGATGCCCTTCGAGGTGCTCGGCGATTCGCTGACCGTTTGCGCTATGCCGCTGCATCCGCAGGGCCAGCGTTTTCAGGCCGCGTAACGCGAGAAAACTGTCGAATGGCCCGGCGATGCCACCGATCGAGTTTTGCAGGAACGCCAGCTGCTCGGCCAGCTCGGCATTGTCGACGACTACCGCGCCACCGACCATGTCGGAATGGCCGTTGAGATACTTGGTTGCCGAATGCACCACGATATCGAAACCCAGCTCCAGCGGGCGCTGGACGTAGGGCGTGGCGAAGGTATTGTCCGCCACGGTCAGGATGCCGCGTTCGCGGGCTACCGCCACAACCATCTCGAGGTCGACCAGTTTCAGCATCGGGTTGGTCGGCGTTTCGATCCAGATCATCCGGGTCTCCGGCCGGATCGCCGACTCCAGCGCCGCGCGGCTGTTGATATCGACGAAGTCGAAGGACAGTCCGGCGGAGCGGCGCCTGACCCTTTCGAAGAGCCGGAAGGTGCCGCCGTACAAATCGTCCATGGCCACGACATGACTGCCGCTGTCGATCAGCTCGAGCAGTGTCGCCGTTGCCGCCATACCCGAGGCAAAGGCGAAACCGTGGCTGCCGCTCTCGAGACCGGCGACACAACGCTCGTACGCCATCCGCGTTGGATTCTGGGTGCGCGAATACTCATAACCCTTGTGTTTGCCCGGGCTCTCCTGCGCATAGGTCGAGGTGGCATAGATGGGCATCATCACGGCACCCGTCGTGGGATCCGGGGACTGGCCCGCGTGAATGACGCGGGTGTCGAATGCCTGTTTCTTGTTGTCGGTCATTAGCTTTGCCTCGAAGGTCCTGCCGCCGGCGGCAGCTGCTTGCGCAGGTGGTTGAGTACATCGGCACGGGTAATCAGGCCCAGGAACCGGCCATTGTCGACGACCGCGGTATACGGGACGCCGCTGAGCAGGGCGACGAGATTCTGGGTGCCGAATTCAGGGGGCACGGAGGGAAACGCCGTCTGCATCGCGGCGCGCACGTTGCCGTGCAGGCGCTCGGGGTGACCAAAGGCGACACGGATGATGTCCTCCTCGGTCAGCACGCCGACCAGTTCACCGGACTCCATCACCGGCAGCTGCGAGAACCCGGCGTTCCGCAGCCGGTTATGGGCGGTGGTCAGCGTGTCGTCCGGGCCGATGGTCACCGTGGCGGACTGCTCGTGCAGCCGGCCGATCAGGTCCCGCAGGTCGCCGTGAGTCTCGCGCTGGATAAAACCCTGGTCTTCCATCCAGAAATCGTTGTAAAGCTTGGACAGGTACTTGTTGCCTGTATCGCAGGCAAAGGTAACGACCCGTTTCGGGGTCGTCTGCTCGCGGCAGTAACGCAATGCCGCGGCCAGCAGGGTGCCGCTGGAGGATCCGGCGAGCAGGCCCTCGGTCCGCAGGAGCTCCCGGGCTACCGCGAACGATTCCTCATCATCGATCGTGTAGGCGCGCCTGACCGATGCCAGGTCGGCGATGTCGGGAATGAAGTCCTCGCCAATGCCTTCGACCAGCCAGGTGCTGCTGTCGCCGTATTCGCCGGTGTTGATGTAGTCGGCGAGGATCGACCCGCGCGGATCGGCCAGCACGATCTCGACACCGGGTGCGTTGTCGCGGAAATACCTCGTC